>CAYYLT010000085.1:0-6551 GCA_964472385.1 uncultured Bacteroidales bacterium | reverse complement strand
GATGTGTTGATGATAAAAGGAAAGATACCGGTCTTCCAGTTGATGCATCTGCTGCTTATCTTCATCGCGCTGATCAATATAGCCGATAAGATGCAGCACCCCGTGGACAATGACCCGTATTAACTCATCCGTAAAACGGGTTGCATAATCCCGGGAATTGTCATACACCTTATCCAGACTGATAAAAATATCCCCGTCGACCGGATTCGTCTGGTTGTAATAAAAAGCAATAACGTCGGTGAAATAATCCCGGTTAAGGTATCGGCTGTTTAAATCGAGAATTTCTTTATTGTCGGTGAGAATGATATTGATATCGCCAGCCTGCTTACTTTCGCTTATAAGTACATGTTGGGTTAATTGTAAAAGCTGTTGATCCGTGGGGGTTTGATAAGCCAGATGATTTCGGAATATCTGAACCGGCATTTATTCCAGGTTAAACTTCATTTGTACAACAGATCCGTTTTTAAGGAAAGTAACCTCATCCGCCAAATGATTCATCAGATAAATGCCCCTGCCGTTAATATTTTCCAGATTTTCCGGTTTGGTCGGATCAGGAATATTTTCATAATCAAATCCTTTCCCTTCATCTTTGACATAAACCAAAATCTGCCCTTCTTCTTTCTGCATCTCCAGATAAACATCCTTGTCAATGTCTTCCTTATTCCCGTGAACAATGGCATTGTTGACAGCTTCAACTGTGGCAATAAGTATTTTACCATACAGTTCTGTATTGATCTGATATTGCTCAGAAAATTCATCAATGAATTTTTCAATCAGACTGATATTATCAATTTTTGATTCGATGTTTATAGTTTTTTTCATATTAAACTTCTCGTGAATTTTTATACTATAAATATCACTAATTGTTACAAAAAAAGCAATAAAAACCTGGGTAAATGTAATAAAAAATTTATCTAAGCCATTGTTCGGGGTTGAGTTTACGATTCTCTCGATAGATTTCCAGATGCAAGACCTGTTCGTTCTTTGTCTGGCCGTTGAATACCTGCCCGATAATTGCGCCTTTCTTAAGATAATCTCCCGGTTTAACATCCACATCCACCAGGTTGGAGTAAACAGAAAGATAATTGCCATGCCTTACAATAACAGTTAAATTGGCTCCGGGGATTGATACCACTTTTCGGGCTTCCCCCTCCCATATGCACCGAACCTGAGAATTCCTTGAAGTGCTTATATCTACGCCGTTGTTAAACAATTTAATATTTTTCAATACCGGATGGGTATTCTCTCCGAATTTTTGTGTAATTATCCCATCAGCTACCGGCCAGGGCAGGGTTCCTTTATTCTCTTCGAAAGATGAAGAAATAGCACGCTGCCGGGGTGAGAGATTTTTCCAAAGGTCAGTCTTTTCACTTTCCGCTTTGATCAATGCCTCTACCTCTTTTTCCAACTGGGCAACAACCTTTTGTTTATTAGCAATATCCTCCCGCAGTTGGTTCTCACGTTGTTTTAGTTGTCCAACCTGCTCCCGCACACGAACACGTTCCTTTCGCAATTTATGCTTTTCCGATTGCTTGAGATTCAATATCGCTTGTTTTTCGTCTTTCAAACTTTCCAGCCGGTGAACCTTAAATTCCAGCTTTTCCGTTTTCATACGGATCTTTTGAGCTTGCTCGCGCCGGTAAGAAGCAAGCTGATTAAGATATTTGATCCGTTTATAAGCCTGATTGAAATTCTCCGCGCTAAGTATAAACATGAGCTTACCCATACCCTTCTTGTGTTTGAAAGCGGCATAAATAATCTGGGCATAACTGTCCTTTAGCTGTTGCAACTGATTTTCCAGTTGTTCTATATTTTTATTGTTTTCTTCAATTTGCCGATCAAATTCCGCAACCTGGTCATTGAGATGTTCGATCAGATCATTGCGAAGAGCAATTCGCCGTTGTAAAAGATAAAGCTCATTCAAAGATGATTTTTTAGAGACCCGGGTTTCGTTCAATAAATTATTGGCTACAGCAATCTCATCTTCCTTCTTCTGTATTTTACCACGAAGTTCAGCCTCTTTTTGTCCGTTCACCTTATGGGGCAAAAAAAGGCAAAAAGCAAAAGCTATGTACAGCAAGTACCTGATCATTATTATCTTTGAATAACTTTATAAGAAGCGGGTATTTTCAGTTGCAATGACGGCTGCGGTGAAGTTCTAACACCACCCAGTTTAAGGCTTAACTCCCGGTTTTGATGCTGTTGTTTGATTATAATGTTAACCTTTTCCGGAAAATGTTGTGCATCCACAACCTGATAGTCCAAATATTCAATAGTATATTGCTGCTCCGCTGTATCTTTATGATAAACCAGGTAAGAAGGTCGTGCGATATCTTTATAGATCCAGCCGTAAAAATCATAATGCCCTTCAGGGTTAGATGCTTTGTAAGTGCCCAAATAAAGTTCATTCCCGGAGATGTTTTTACGGTAAAAAGTGGGCTCCGGCAGCCCCGTAAAGTCATATTGCCCGGGAATATTTCCTGTAAACAACGATTGCAAAGCCTGAAAAGTTAAATCCAACGGAAGATATCTGGCCAGTTGATCATAATCGGAATAAAAAGCTCTTTTCTCCAGCCTGTCCAACATCTTTACGCTATCCCGGCTGTATAGAATCCGGGACAGTTCTATACCCAACGGTGATCGAACAGAAAGCATCAAAGCACTATCTCTCACCAGCTTCATAGATCCGTATAATTTTGAGCGGTTTTCAGAAGTTTGGTAGGTAATTTGTATGTTGGACACAACCATACCCTTAAATGAAGGGTTCCTGTCAACCACAAAACGGTATAGACTCCGCTTAGAACGGGGTAATTTTTCTACCGTTCCCGGAAAGGGCTTTCTTGTTCCACAGGAACCCAGAACAACCCATATGCCCAATAAAAAAAATAAGCTAATTTTCATTGGATTTTTGGGGCAAGGTTCGGTTTTTAAGCTTGAAATCAAGCACGTCGGACTGATTTCCCAATTGTTTGGATTTCTGCCAGAACTCAAATGCTTTCTCTTCCTCTCCGGTTTTATAAAGGATATCCCCATAATGCTCAACGATGTCGGAATCGTCGTCACCACCATGACGGATAGCTTTCTCAATATATCTTCTGGCCTTCTCATATTTCCCTTTCTTATAAAGAATCCATGCATAGGTATCCAGATAAATAGGGTTTTTCGGATGATCATTAATAACTTTTTGACTTAATTCCAAAGCCTTATTCAACTTCTCTTCCCGAAGGGAAAGGTAATAACTATAATTGTTCAGAACCATCTTGTTGTCCGGATCGATTTCCAGCACTTTGTTGAAATAATGATCCGATTTACCGTAGTCTTTAAGCTGGTAATGGCTTTCACCCAGTTGGATAAGCAATTGAATTTTTACATTCCGGTCATCCTCAATGTGCTCGAGTCCCTTCTCAAAATATTTCAGGGCCTCGTTTAGTTCATGCTTTCGCATGGCACCCATACCGGTGAACAGATACAACCTGGGGCGGGTCTCGTACTTCTGAACAGCTTTTTTACCATAGCTATACATCTTATCAAAATCATTCAGGTAACTGTATATGGTAAGCAACTGCTCCCAATAGATAGATTGACTGTCCGAACTTTTAACCAGGTTTTCCAGGGGCTCGGCGGCTTTTTTCAGTTGCTTGGTTTCCCAATAAAAATCGGCGTACAAAGCTTGCACTTCATTTTTGTCGGGATAATGCTGGTCCAGCTTAGCCAGCGCTTTTTCATAGGAGGGTATAAACCGGTTAATCTGCTCATCTTTCCGGAGAAAATTGATGAACAAAAGCATTTTATTGCGAAAATTGATGCTTTCATTGGGAATGACCTGTTGAACATAATGTTCCAGTGCATTTTCCATCTGATCCTGTTTCAGGTAATATTTGACAAGGGATAACTGTCCCTGCATATTGTTGCTGTCGAGTTCAAATACTTTGTCATACATGGCCTCGGCTTTTTCATATTCATCAAAGGTAGCATACATTTCGGCCAGCATACCGTAATACTGAACATTATCCGGATCCTGCTCGATCAGCTTGCGAACTTCCTGATAGGCTTTCTCCTTTTCGCCCATACGGGTATACAAACTTCTCTTATGTTCTGCAATTTTTTCATTGCTTCCCACACGTTGCTCAATCTGGTTATAATAGTCCAAGGCTTTTTGATATTTTTCGGTTTTCTGGTAGAGTTGCCCCAGCCGATAAAGTAAATCCAGCTCTTTTTGATCAATTTGTTCAACCAGATATTCATATTGTATGCGTGCACTGTCCATTCGATTATTCTGCAGATAAAGATTGGCCAGATGCAGCCGGTACCATCTGTTATCCGCTCCGTATTCAACGGCCTTCTTTCCATATTTGACAGCTTCCTGCACTTCATCAATTTTTCTGGCAATTAATGACATCTGATAATAGGGATCCGGTGCATAAGGACGAATCTCTGTACACTGATCCAACAAGCTAAGCGCTTCGCTGGTTTGCCCCAACAATTTAAGCCGAATGGCTTCAATATATTTATACCGGTATTCTATTTGCTTATTCTCCGTCAAGTTAGTTGAAAGGCTATCTGGCTTTCCGGATCCGCCCTGTGTAAAGTTCATCTTGTTGATCAGGGAACAACCCTGTCCACTTAACAAAACAGCCACACCAACAGCCAGTACAATTCGATAAAACCGCATAAAACTTACAATTTGATGTTTGTATAATCCCCTACACTCATATCCAGCGATTTGCCTTCCATGTTGACATTATTGCCGATCATGGACCCCAAAATATTGACAGATTCCAGATAACTTGCCGATTGAATAATCGAATTGCGCACAAGTGAATTGACAATGCGGGTGCCATCTTCAATGGAAACATAAGGCCCCACCACTGAGTTGACCAACTCCACATCCTTACCAATATAGCAGGGCTGTATGAGCACGCTGTTTTCAAAGCGTGCTGTTTCAGATCCTTTTTGTGCAGATCCATTATGCTTTAATATTTCCTGATTGGTTTGCACAGTGGCATCTTTGTTGCCACAATCAAACCAATGCTCGACAATCGAGGTTTTGAACCGTTTTCCTTTTTGCCGCAGATTTTCCAGGGCATCAGTCAACTGATACTCCCCGTTGCCCATCAAGTTATGCTCCATAAGATATTCAATCTCTTTCTTCAATTCCTGTCCCTGACGGAAATAATATATTCCTATGATGGCCTCATCAGAAATAAACTGTTGGGGTTTTTCATAAAATCCGTCCACATAATCCTGCCCGTCCTTCTTAACAACGCCAAAAGCACCGGGATTATTGACCCTTTTAGTCCAAATAATTCCATCGGCGTCTGTATCCAGGATAAAACTGGCTTTAAACAAAGTATCGGCAAAGGCAACGATCACTTTATCCCTGAGGGATGATTGCGCACAGTATACGGCATGAGCGGTACCCAAAGGTTTATCCTGATAAGAAATAACCGGTCGGGCATCCATCATCCGTGCCAAATCCTTTAATTCCTCTTCTACGCGTTCACCGAAATCGCCTATAACAAAATGCACCTCCTGGATTTTTTCATTCAGCACATCCTTGACTTCAGATAACAAATGGCTGACAATGGTTTGCCCGGCTATCTTGATCAGCGGTTTAGGTGTCGTGAGGGTGTGTGGTCTCATCCGCTTTCCCTTACCTGCCATCGGAATAACAATCTTCATCGCTTATAAGTTTAATGGGTGCCTGTATGTCCAAATCCGCCGGAGGACCTTTCTGTTTCATCCAACCGCCCGGTTAATTCCAGCTCTACCTTCTCTACACATGCAATGACCATCTGGCAAATTCGCTCTCCGGGGGTTATGCTAACATGCTCATTGGACAAATTGATCAATATGATGCCTATTTCACCCCGATAATCCGAATCAATGGTACCCGGTGTATTAAGTACTGTGATTCCCTTCTTCAAGGTTAATCCGCTTCGCGGTCTGATCTGCGCTTCATAACCCTCCGGAAGCTCTATATAAAGCCCCGTAGGTACCAAAGTCCTTTCCAGTGGTTTTAAACTGACCGGTTCTTGTATATTGGCCCGCAGATCCATTCCCGATGACCGCTCTGTGCTATAGCCGGGCAAAGGATTGGCCGACTGGTTGATAATTTTAACTTTCATGCATTAGTTCCTTTTATTGATAAATCGTTTGATATCCTTAATTTTAATGTGCTCCTTCCGAAAAACGATAAAAATAAAGCATAACAAAAATAAAGAATTATAAATATTTCTATGGACAACAGAAGGATAATGTATGAAGTTTTGAATAAGAAAAAGGGCTAATGCCAAAACAAAATAGAAAAGAATGGCCTGTAAAGTATAGGGTACCACATAAAATTTCCTTCCCAAAAAATATGAGATAATCATCATGCTGGCATAGCAGATAAGCGTAGTCCAGGCTGAGCCTACATATCCGTAAACAGGAATAAGCAGAATATTCAGCGCTATGGTAATCCCGGCACCGATAAGGGCGATAAGCGCCCCATATTTTGTTAAGTTGTTTAACTTATACCAGATAAAAAGATTGTAATTGATACCCAGAAA
>CAYYLT010000084.1:0-12651 GCA_964472385.1 uncultured Bacteroidales bacterium | reverse complement strand
ATCATTTGCCTGTGAGTAATTTATGATTAATAAAGTTCATGGTCGTTTCATTTTTCATGAATAATACAGGTCAGAACATTTTAAATGCCTAAATTGTATTGATAAGGATAGAATTATCTGCATTTTTTTAGATTTTTTTATCTCTGGTTTTAAGGAATTAAAAAATTAATCATTCAAAATTCAATCGTTATGAAATTAAAAAAGAGCTCACTCGTGGTTTTATTCCTGCTGTTTGCAGGTGTGGTATTCGGACAAAATGCCGAATGGAAATTCGATAAGGCACATAGCAAGGTTCAGTTTGTTGCCACACACATGAAGATTGCTGAAGTTACCGGTCAGTTTAAAAGCTATTCCGGTTCAATTACGGCAGATAAAAAGGATTTTACGGATGCCGATATCCAGGTAACCATTCAGGTCAACACCATTGATACGGATAATGAGAAAAGAGACAACCATTTGAAGGGGGATGATTTTTTCAATGCTGAAAGCTATCCTGAAATCACCTTCGAGAGTGAATCGCTTACCAAAGTAAGTGGCGATCAATACAAATTAAAGGGTATGCTAACCATTAAGGATGTAATCAGGACTGTGGAATTTGATGTTGCATATATGGGTTCGGTAGAAGCTATGGGAGCTACGCGTGCGGGATTTAAAGTTACCGGTACCATCGACCGGTTTGATTACAACATCAACTGGGATAAATCTTTTGGTCAGGGACTGATTGTTGGCAGGGAAGTGGATATAAAGGCCGATGTGGAATTGATCAAAGAATAATTGTAATGTGGTGATTATTAATCTGGGCGTTCTTCACAACAAGAATTTTTATAAAGGAGCTGTGTGAACTTAATGCATATGCAAGGGTTTTTGGTAGGTATTTATGGTACTTTACAGCTTATAAACCGGTTTTTTGCGAATAAAGTGAAGCAAAAAGCCGGTTTTTTTCCCCTTTTCTGAACATTCATGCTTAACCTATAGGAATTATACGGGTTAGATTGTAATAAAATCATTCTTATTCGTTATATTTATGCGTTATGGAACTGGCAGAAAAGATATTTGGTAAAGATCTATACCAAGTCACCAGGGAGGATCTGGTTGAATATTTTTCTACCCCGCGTGAGGAAACCTGTGTATTGGAGTTTAAAAGCGGGGAGGTGAAGATCAATGCCATATTTAAGGAGATCTGTGCCTTTTTAAATACCGATGGGGGGCTGATCATTATTGGCAGCCCGAAAGAGCGAAAGATTTCCATAGCTGGCCGGTATCCGAAAAGAATATGTGAGGGAGAACCGATTCCCTCTTTTTTTCGTAACAAGAATTGGATTGAAAGTCTGATTGCTGCCAATATTGTTCCTCAACCCGTTGGAATTCGCATTCAAGAGATCAAAGCTACAAATGGTAATTATTTTATCGTTGATGTTCCGCAAAGTCAAAAACCTCCTCATCAATTTCTGAATGACGGGAGATATTATATTCGAATGGAAAAGGAGGCGAAACCAGCACCTCATGGAATCGTTGAGTCACTATTTTTTAAGCAGGTCAAAATTAACCTCAATGCAGAGGTGCATATTGATGCATCCGTTCCGGATCATGATGCCTCCAGCAGTATTGTCGTATATATTCATAATGCTTCGTTTATACTTGCACATGAAGTGTCTTATCTGATCAGAGTGCTTAATATTGAAGCGATTCAGCAGGACGGAGATCCCCTTGCACAATGTTTTCATGGGCATAAGGGCAATTATGAATTGCAGGGTAAGCTCAAAGAAACACTTTCTGATGGTCATAAATGGCGTATCCGTTTCCAGGTCTTGCACAAAAAAGAACCTTTCATCCTTTCTGTTATGACCTGGCATAAGGAATCAGGAATATATACCAATAATGTGCTGTTTGATCCGGTTAATTTACAAACCATAGAGACTTATCAAACGGGTGACAGGGCGGAGATTACCTTGGAACAGCTTTATCATAACCTGCAGGATCTCAAAAATAATTTGGTCTGAAATAGTCCCCGGTAATTTTTTGAATCTGAAAAATTCGTATCTTAACCAAAAAATAAAGCTCATGAACCAAGCGATTAATATACAGGAACAATTGCCCCGAATTGTTTTGCACAACACCATCAGCCTGGATGGTTCGCTCAGGGGATTTGAAGCAGACCTGAACATTCATTACAGCATTGCTTCGAGTTTAAAAGTAGATGCTTATCTGGTTGGTTCCCAGACTATCTTGGATGCTTCGGATGAAATTCCACCGGAACCCGATCAAAATATTAAGGAAAGAAAATATGATCCCGAGGACATCAGGCCTTTCTGGGTTGTCGTGGACAGCCAAAGCCGGTTGAAAGGCTTGTTGCATTTCTATCGACAAATGGAATATATCAAAGATATCATTGTACTCATTTCTAGTACCACGCCCAAAGATTATATATCCTATCTTAAAGAAAACCGGTATCCCTATATTAAATCCGGTAAGGACAAGGTGGATTTAAAGGAAGCCTTTAAGGAACTTAAGGAGCAATACCAAATCGAAACCCTGCTAACCGATTCGGGCCCGACCCTGAATAATATCCTTTTAAAAGAAAATCTGGCTGATGAGATCAGCGTTATCGTAGCCCCATTTATTGTTGCAAGAGCCCAGCCCAGGATCTTTATTGGTTTGGACATTGAATATGAAACGATCCAACTGACCAGCCTGAATGCCCAAAACCTGGGGAATAATTATGTTTGGCTAAGGTACAAAATCCTGAAATGAATGGATAACATTCAATACTAGGTTGCGACGGGCATGCTAAGCCGGATTAACAAAATTCCAAAAGGGAGATTTATGTTGAGCGGTTTTGCGAACAGGATTTAACATCGAACCCGCCTGGCGTTGAGTCTACTGAGAATAACCCATGTATTAAAGCATGAAACTTCTGCGATATATATGGAAGCAAAATGCCGGATATTGCCTTTTCCTTATTGCCTTTTTTCTTATCCGGTGGAGCTCCTCCCGAAAAAATCAGGTCAATTTGTTGTATCAAAGCAAAATATTCTTTTTATTTGCATCAAATAATTCGATGCTATGAACCGGCATTTCATCCATACCATGTTTTGTTTTATTTATTGCAAATATGCCCGCATAGGTGTGAGACCTAACCTGTGCGTAGCGGCCACTTCCACCACCACTCCCTGGTGAGGAGTGGTATCACATTATATATAAAGGATCCGGGAAAGCTTTATTGCACAATTTACAAATTGTTAATGTCTTAAATGTTTAAATATGAATGTGTTCAAATTTGGCGGCTCCAGCCTGAGTTCTGCCGAGATGATTAAAAAGGTTTCAGATATTATTCTTTCTAAGTCAGATCCATTGGTTGTGGTTGTATCAGCTATTGGTGATTCAACAGATCTGTTGACAGAGACTATCCATAAATCAGTTAAAGGGCATGATGATTATACGCAGCCTTACAAAAAAATGAAAGATCACCATTTGGCTATCGTTCGGGCTTTATTTTCTTCTGCTGCTCAACCCGGGGTTATTGGCCAGATGAATCTTGAATTCAAAAGGGGAGAGCATATCCTTGAGGGTATCCGCATTCTCAACGAAGCAACGGAAAAATCCGTTGACCGGGTTTTGAGCATTGGAGAACAAATATCTTCTTTTATTCTTTCGGAATATATAAAATCCGGTGGCACTGGGGTTACCTTACTGGATGCGCAGCAATTAATAAGGATCAGGCAGGTAAATAAAACCCGGGAGGTATTATATCAACCTACCCTGTCGAATTTGAAAGAAGCCTTGAGCAAACATAAAGGTATTGGGATAATGGCAGGATTTATCGGAAGTGCGGAGGATGGTTCTGTCAGGACGATAGGCAGGGGTGGTTCTGATCTTACAGCGGCTCTTATTGCGGAAGCATCTTGCGCCGATGAGTTAACGCTATGGAGTGATGTTAGCGGGATATATACGGCTGATCCGAAATCCGTTCCGGATGCATTTTGTATTGAAGAACTCTCCTATGAGGAAGCCCTGGAGATGTCCTACTTTGGTGCCGGAATTTTGTATCCTCCGGCAATTTTGCCTGCTTTGCGGATCAATATTCCTATACACATTAAAAATACTTTCAGTCCTGAGGAAAAGGGTACCCTTATTCTCAAAGATTCGCAGGATGAACGCATTGTAAAAGGCATATCCTGTGTGAAAGATATATCCATGATCACGCTTATTGGCGGGGGAATGGTTGGTGTGGCTGGTATCGCATCCAGAACATTTACCTGTTTGTCTGAAAATCATATCAATGTGATTTTTATCAGTCAATCTTCTTCGGAACACAGCATTTGTGTCGGAATACAATCTGAGCACCAGGTGGAGGCAGTAGAAGTTCTTGAGAATGAATTTACCTATGAAATTGAAACCAAAATGATCGACTCGGTGATCGGAGAAGCAGGTTTTGCCATCATTGCACTGGTAGGGCAGAATATGCTCAATACTCCTGGTATTAGCGGGAAGCTTTTTCAGGCACTCGGATCAAACGGGATCAATGTTCATGCCATAGCCCAGGGATCGTCGGAAAGGAATATCAGCGCCATCATTAAACAAACCGATGCGGAAAAGGCACTTAACCTGCTGCATGAAGATTTTTTCCTTTCCAATCTGAAAAGGGTGCATTTATTCATAGCCGGAACGGGAAATGTGGGGAAGCAATTCATACAGCTAATGCATGAGATGCAGGATGATTTCCGGAAGGAGTTCAATCTGGAATTCCGTTTGGCCGGCATCATCAATACCCGTCAGATGCTGGTCAGAAAACAAGGCATCCCCTGGCGGGATGTTGTTGCTATACTGGATTCAGAGGGAGATGCATCAGACTGGAACGTCTTTTTTGACCGGATGGTTACCCTGAATCTTCGCAATTCTGTATTTGTAGATAATACAGCCAGTGAACAGATCAGCAGTATCTATGAACAGGTGCTCCAAAAGAGTATTTCGGTTGCCACCTGTAATAAAATAGCAGCTTCCGGCGATTACAGCCATTATAGAAAACTGAAGGATCTGGCCCAACACAACAGGGCACATTTTCTTTTTGAAACCAATGTGGGAGCGGGACTGCCTATCCTGAGCACCATCCGTAATTTGAAGAAAACAGGCGACCGCATTGACCGCATTGATGCGGTACTTTCGGGAAGCATGAATTATATCCTGAATAAACTTTCCTCCGGTGAATCATCCTTTTATGAAGCCTTGCAGGAAGCGATGGAGCTGGGGTTTACCGAACCTGATCCCCGAATCGATCTGCTGGGGATAGATGCCAAGCGCAAGATAGTCATTCTCGCCCGGGAAGCAGGTTATCCGGTTGAAAACGATGATGTTGAAATGGTTTCCTTTTTACCTGACATAGCTACCAGCGCAAAATCCTATGAGGATTTCATCGATGCGATCAAAAACAATGATTCGTTAATAACCGGCATATGGGAAGATGATATCCGTCAGGGCAGGAAGCTGAGGTTGGTCTCTACACTCGATCGTGGAAAGGTAAAGCTGGAAGTTAAGGCATTTCCGAAAGAGCATCCTTTTTACGGACTGGATAAGGCCGATAACATCGTTTTGTTGCAGACCCGCTGGTATAATGAACAGCCACTGGTGATTAAGGGTGCCGGGGCGGGTGCCGATGTTACAGCTTCCGGTGTGCTCAACGATGTGTTTGAAATTGTTCAACATAACGCTTAAGGGATATGGCTCAATTCACAGGTGTGAAGGTATTTGCCCCGGCTTCCGTTTCCAATATGGGCAGCGGATTTGATATTATCGGATTTCCGATAGAGGAAGTTGGCGATACGCTGAAGGTTACAAAAAATGATGCATCTGAAATTCGCATTACCAGGATCACTGGTTATGATGATATTCCCAAAGAATCGGATCGCAATGTAGCATCTTATGCTGCATCAAGTTTGCTGCAAAGTCTGCATAGCCAACAGGGTTTTGATATGGAGATCCATAAAGCTGTCAGACCAGGCAGCGGTTTGGGTTCAAGCGCTTCCAGCTCGGCAGCTGCTGTTGTGGCCGTAAATGAATTGATGGGTAACCCTTATGCCGGAAGAGAGCTGATTGATTTTGCCATGGAAGGGGAATCGTTGGTTTCCGGCGGAAGACACGCCGATAATGTTGCCCCTGCTATAATCGGTGGAATTATACTGGTTCGGAGCTATGGACCCCTGGATATTGTCAGGATACCACCGCCCGGCAACTTATGGACTGTAGTACTTCATCCGCAAATAGAGATTAAAACGGATATGAGCCGATCCCTGCTTATGGACCGTATTGACCTGAAAGATGCTATACGCCAATGGGGTAATGTGGGCGGGCTGATTGCCGGTTTTTATACCTCAAATTATGATCTTATCGGTGATTCGATGGAAGATCTGGTGGCTGAACCTTACCGTTCACAATTGATACCAGGATACCAGGCATTAAAAAATCTGGCCATGGCTAACGGGGCCAAAGGTTTTACCATATCCGGTTCGGGACCGTCATTCTTTGCCATATGCGACAGCAAAAGTTGCGCTCAAAACGTAGAAAAAATGATGCAGGATGCCTATAAGCAATACAAGGTCGATTTTATCACCTATTTGTCCAAAGTGGATAAAAAAGGAACTGTTGTGCTGGACAAATGGTAGATTAATTAGCGTCTGTCCATAAACCCAAGTGTTTGTTCTATCCTGTATTATTCATAAAAAAAGGAAAACCATTTATAAACAAAAGAATATTAGCACTTTACTTATTATGCTCAGCATTTTTATTTTTAAACATTTTTTCCGAGTGCGCGAATTTTTGGGCATCTGCTACGTTGCGAAAGCCTCGAAGTAGGGTTTGCTAAAAAAGTCTTTAGCACATCAGCTACGAGGCGACTACCTCGTCGGCTTTCGACGCCTTGCATCTACCCAAAACTTGACGCATGAATAATACAGGCTATAATAACAGTAGATTCACAATATGGTATTTTATAACATTAACAACAAGCAGGAAGCCGTTTCTTTTATTCATGCAGTCTTACAGGGAGCCGCAAGAGGAAACGGATTGTATTTCCCGGAAACATTATCCCAAAAAGACAATATTTTTTTCAAACACGCTGATCAATATGCCTTGCCTGATTTGGCGACGGAAGTTTTGTATGATTATGTTTCCGGCGATTTTACCCATGAAGAGCTAAATGATATCTGTAAGACCGCATTTGATTTTCCTATTCCTCTGGTAAATGTCGATCAGCAGATTTATTCACTGGAGTTATTCCATGGCCCTTCTTTGGCTTTCAAAGATGTTGGTGCACGTTTTCTGGCCGAGGTATTGAAAAAGATAGGGGAGAAGCAACAGGAGGAAATCACTGTATTGGTTGCTACATCTGGAGACACGGGGAGCGCTGTTGCCAAAAGCTTTCACCGTGTTGAAGGAATCAGGGTCGTTTTGTTGTACCCCTCGGGCAAGGTAAGCAAAATTCAGGAGCAAACCCTGACAACCCTTGGAGACAACATCTTACCCCTTGAGGTGGATGGAACTTTTGACGATTGCCAGAAACTGGTTAAAAAGGCTTTTGTCGACCGTGAGGCATTTGAAGGTAAAATGCTGACCTCCGCCAATTCCATCAATGTAGGGCGTTTGTTGCCCCAGATGGTTTATTATTTTTGGGCATGGAGACAATTGTCTGAAGAGCAACGTAACAGTGTGAGCATATGTGTTCCCAGCGGCAATTACGGTAATCTGGCCGCCGGCATCATGGCCTGGAAAATGGGTCTGCCGGTGAAACACTTTATTGCAGCTTCAAATATCAACCGGGTAGTGCCGGATTATCTGGAAAACGGAATATACACGCCCCGTTCTGCGGTCAGAACCCTTTCTAACGCCATGGATGTGGGAGATCCCAGCAATTTCATCCGCATCCGTGAGATGTTCGATGACGACTATCAACAGATTAAAGGCCTGATTCATCCCTTTGTTGCCAATGATGAACAGACCAAAAAAGCCATCCGGGATCTTTATTCAACCGGCAATTATACCCTCGATCCACACGGAGCCATTGGTTATTTGGGCTGCAGGGATTACTCAGATAACAATGGAACGGGCATATTCATTGAAACAGCTCATCCTGCAAAATTTAAAGATATTGTGGATGATGCCATTGGGAATGAGATAGAGCTGCCTCCATACCTAAAGGAAATACAAAAGATGAAGAAACAGGCCATTCAGATGCCTGGACACTATCCGGAATTTAAAAAATGGCTTCAGTCTGTGCTTTAAGCATTGCTAATGAACCATTCGGTATAATGGTCTTTGAAGCCGGACAGATCAAGTCAGAAGGATATGATCCTTAGCCAGTTTTTCGGGTATCTGCAGATTCAGGGGGCAGATTTGCATGCACTGCCCGCAGTTGTCGCACTGATCTCCGCGGATTGGAAGTTCGGCATAAAGTTTCCTTGCCTTATTCCAGTCTTGATCGTCGAGTGCATAACGTTCAAATCGTAAAATATCTGTTATCGGTATTTGTTGGGGACATGCATGCTGGCATTTTCCACAGAGCCGGCAGGTTGTGTTATTGGCCTCGGCAGTCATTGTATCCAGTGCTTGTGCATCCTGGGCACGCAATGTTTTTCCCACTCCGGAATAGGTTTCTGTAAATTCTTCCAGATTTTTAACCCGGACAACTGCAGTATCCAGCATAGTTTCTGTTGTAAGCCAGCGCACCATGGCATTGTATGGAGATGTTCCTTTGGGCAGCTTGTCCATGAAGGACTGGTTTTGCTTCATACGACCGATTCCTCTTCCGGTTTTCATGGCAATGGTGCCGAAATTTTTCTTATTGGCAAAGGCAATAAATTCGTCCATCTCAGGGTCACCGGCATAAGAATACATAAACTGGGCATGTTCATAAATGCCATCTTTAACCACGGCAGTGAGTATTTCTGCTGCGCTCTCCCCGTTTTCTACTCTGGAATTCCCGGCATAACCGTGTTGTGAAAGACACAGATGCTTGACCAGCCCTTCTTTTTTCAGTCTTTCAAAAGCCCGGACAAAATTCCTGTCGTTCTTTAGTTCTTCTTTATTATGATACCCGTAATGAAGCTGCATGTCATCAAAGTAACGAAGACCGGTCTTCTTAATAGCTTCCTTAACAAACCTGTAATGAGATTCTTCATCCAGGTGGCCGGTCATATGATTGCCATCTACGCGGTCGACGGTAACCTGGCAATAATGGGCCTCCCTGTTTTTGATAATGGCTTCCGGTGCCCCTTTACCCATCCACAGGTTTGCCTTGTGCCAGTAATTCATGCCACACTGAATGCCTGCTTCTAATGGAAGTTGGGCCATATCACCAAATCCAATAAGCACGGAGATTTCTCTTTGACTATAACCCAATTTTCTGCGTGGTAATGTTCCTACTTTTCTTGCTGCTTCTTCAATGATGGACGGGGTGTCCTGCCATTGACTTCCGGTCAGCTTGCTGGTTAATCCACCCAAAACTGCAGTAAATGACAGTTTTAAAAATTTTCTTCTTTCAGGTTCGTTTCTGTTTCTCATGGTATATTGCCTCCTATATCATTGATTTTATCAATTACACTGGATGCTTGCTGAAATGTAGGTTTACGAAAAAAAACAATGACTAATATAATGAAAAAATTGGAACAAGAGGGATTTGTTTCAATTTTTTTCTTTATCCTGTATTATTTCTGCATGCTCTGTACCTGTAAGAATAAGGGACATATCAAGCCTATAGCTTTATTATTTAAGGTTTTACAACAAAAAATGGCAGGATAATAATGATATACTGAAAATATTGTTGTACCTTGTGCAAGATTTAAAATCAATGTTCCCATAAACTCATTGTTTCTTCATAATTAGATTTATGTCTGCATTTTTTTAAATCCACCGGGAACTTCAACGTAAAATTCGGGTTACAGGAAGGTTTACCAACAATTGAAGGCTTAATAAACCGGATAATTGCATTAAACATGTTTGATTTTATAGATTTGATAAGCCTTTGTAACGGACTTTAGAATATAGGTTGCTATGCGTCAGTTAAAGATTACAAAACAGATCACCCAGCGAACGGAACTATCTGTTACCCGCTATTTTCAGGAAATAAACAAATATACAATTCTCACACCCGAAGAAGAGGTAGGATTATCGGTACGGATTAGACAAGGCGATGAAGCAGCTCTGAAGGAGCTGGTTGCTGCTAATTTGCGTTTTGTGATCTCAGTAGCCAAGCAATATCAGCATAAAGGATTGTCCTTCTCAGATTTAATCAATGAGGGTAATTTCGGACTAGTTAAAGCAGCCAAAAAATTTGATGAAACAAGGGGTTTCAAGTTTATCTCGTATGCTGTTTGGTGGATCCGCCAGTCGATCATACAGGCTATTGCAGAGCAAACCAGGATTATAAGGTTGCCCCTCAATAAGGTTGCTTCCATCAGGAAAATATCGAATGTCATTCCTTATCTTGAACAGCAGTATGAAAGGGAACCTACTGATGCTGAAATTGCCGGTTATCTTGATGTGACCAGCGATATGATAGAAGTCTCCAATCATTTGAAGCAACCGCATCTGTCTTTTGATCTTCCGCTCTCGAAAGATGGAGAAGAAGAGGCCTGCTTGTATAATGTTGTCCAGGATAAGGAGATACCGCCACCGGATGATAGTTTGATGCAGGAATCGTTGGAAGAAAATATTTCACGGGCTCTAAAAAAACTCACTAAAAATGAGGCGGCTATAATGGCCATGTTTTTTGGATTGGGGGGATCCCCGGTCTGTTCTTTAAGTCACATTGCCCAGAAATTGAATATATCCTCCGAGCGTGTGAGGCAAATCAAAAATAAGGGCCTGATCAAATTAAGAGCCCTGCTCAATGGAAAGGAAATCTTTATGGACAGACACTAATGAATCATGTTTAATAATAATAAAATGTATATTTATGGGTAGATCAAGGGAAACATACAATAAAAAAGAAGTAAGAAAGAAAAAGGAGAAAAAGAAGAAGCAAAAAGATCAAAGAAGACAGGAAAAGAAAGAGAACAATAAAAGCAGTATGGATGATATGATTGCCTATGTCGACGAAAACGGGAACATTACCAATACACCTCCTGATCCTGAAGATAAGGAGGATATCGAGGCGGAAGATATTGAAATTGGCATATCCAAACAGGATCCTGCTTTAAAAAAGAAACCGGAAAAAACAGGGAAAGTCACCTTTTTCAACGAATCAAAGGGGTTTGGATTCATAGAAGATACAAACACCCGGGAAAGGCTTTTCTTTCATGTAAATAATCTGATAGATGATGTGGAAGAAGAAGATAGGGTTACCTTTGAGATGGAAAAGGGACCCAGGGGGCCTGTTGCCAAAGATGTAAGGCTTATTAAAACTGATGATTAGCCTTTGTATAAAACTTTTATCCACTGCATTATCAGGCCACACCGGATATTATTATCTGCAATGAGAAGGAGCAACATTACGCCTGTTAGCCCTGTGTTTTGAGACTTACGCCCGGCCTGTCGGTATGTCATGATCCCGGCCAATGGTCGGGTTTACCGGTGGAGTATTTTTATGCTCAGGCCTTTTCGAGCAGACCAACCTTCTTTATCCGTAAGGCTTATAAAAAAATGATAGTCCCCTTCATCATACTCCCCGTGATCATTCCCTGAAGGAATTGATATGGACAAGTTCGTATCATATTCTTTTGATCCTTCAGGAATAGTATAATTCTGAATAAATTTATAGGTATAGGCGCTTAGGTATCCCTTTGCTTTTATATTGTTCATAAGATTTTCAAGGTTAACAGTTTTGCGTAAGGCTGACAAAAGGGACAAGATAATAAGAATTATTTGATAGATTAAATATTAACAGCATATATATCAATAGAATAGTAGGGCGACCTAAGTGCCTATATTTATGTTAATTTTTAAACATTTTTTCCGGGTGCGTCAATTTTAGGGCATCTGCTACGTGGCGAAAACCCGAAGCAGGCGACTAAGTCGTGGGCTTTCGACGCCTTGCATCTACCCAAAACCTGACGCATGAATAATACAGGTTATATGAATTTGAGGTAGAACCCATTTTTTTATTATTTTTGTGCCAAAAAGCCATGAAAAACTTACTGGTATCTTTGTTTTTATTAATCTCGGTTTTATTTAGTTTGCCTTCCGTCCATGCCGAAAAGATCCGTACCATTGTCACCACTGACGGAGAAGTAGATGATCAGCTTTCGTTTCACAGGTTCTTGATGTATTCCAACGAATGGGATATTGAAGGGCTTATCTATACCAGCTCCCGCTATCACTGGAAGTACCCTTCGGAACATGAATGGAGGGGCACCCGGTGGATGGAGCAAACGATTAGCGAATACGCCAGGGTTCTGCCAAACCTGCAAAAACACAAAAAAGGGTACCCTGCAGCAGACGATCTGCTTAAAAGAATCAAAACTGGCAATATTCATAAACCGGAGATGACTTATGTGGGTGATGCATATGATACGGAAGGATCAGATTTTATAAAAGATATCCTGCTGGATTCTGATGAACGCAAAGTTTATATCCAGGCATGGGGAGGAACTATTGCAATAGCCCAGGCATTATGGCGAATAAAAGCTTCCTATCCGGATGAAATAGACCGGGTAACGGATAAGG
>CAYYLT010000083.1:0-12675 GCA_964472385.1 uncultured Bacteroidales bacterium | reverse complement strand
GTTGCTCAAAATCTAAATTATTCGCAAGGCTCATGAGATCGCTTCACAAAGTTCTCAGATACATAAGTATTCTGCGGTTTAGATGTTTCATACGCCTTGAATTGGACTTTATAGCCTGTATTATTCATAAAAAATGGATAAACCTCTATAATTAAAAGAATATTAGCGCTTTACTTATTATGCTCAGAGATTTTTATTTTTATACATTTTTTCCGGGTGCGTCAATTTTGGGCATCTGCTACGTGGCGAAAACCTCGAAGCAGGCGACTACGTCGTCGGCTTCCGGCGCCTTGCGTCTACCCAACATTTGACGCATGAATAATACAGGATAGAACAAACAAATGAGTTTATAGACAGACGCCAATTAAGGTTTTTGTAAAATGTTTTTGCTACATTTGCACTGTTCGATGAATTTTTATAATATTGCATCGCAAAAATTATGTAACCTTTGCAAGATGGATCATATATCAATAAACATAACGGCGCATTCCCATCATCCATGGAGAGAATACTTCAATAGCGGGATGACTGCAGTATGCTCATGATGAACAAAAGATAGATCATTAAGGCCTGTGGACTTCCGCAGGCCTTTTTTTATTTTTTAAAAGAAAAAAGAATATCCATGAACAAATTAAAGCTTGCTTTACAGAAAAAAGGGCGGTTAAGCGAAAAGTCACTTGAATTGATCCGGGAATGCGGGATCAGGTTGAATAACGGAAGCAGAAAGCTGCTTTCCGTAGCCTCTGATTTCCCGCTGGAGATCATGTATCTCCGCGATGACGACATACCAAGATATGTTAGCGATGGTGTGGCTGATATCGGTATTGTTGGAGAAAATGTTGTCACCGAGGAAGGTGAAAAAGTTGAAATTCGTGAAAGGTTGGGTTTTGCCCGTTGCCGTATGTCTCTTGCTGTGCCTAAAGCAATGGAGTATACCGGACCCCAATTTTTTCAGGGTAAAAAGATAGCCACTTCCTATCCGAATATTTTGCGTGAATTTTTCAACAGGCAAAATATTGATGCAGAGATTCATGAAATTAGCGGATCGGTAGAGATTGCCCCGGGTATTGGTTTATCCGACGGTATTTTTGATATTGTAAGCTCCGGGAGTACATTGATAAGCAATGGATTGAGAGAGATTGAGAAGGTAATGGATTCCGAGGCTATACTGATCTCTAAACCCCAACTGGCAAAAGATAAAGAATATTTACTATCGAAGGTGCTGTTTCGTATCCGGGCAGTGAAAAAGTCCAGGGATAACAAATATATTCTTCTTAATGCACCCAATGATAAGCTGGAAGAGATCACGGCTTTGCTGCCCGGTATGAAAAGCCCCACTGTTATGCCTTTAGCCGAGACGGGATGGAGCTCTGTTCATTCGGTGCTCAATGAGAATGAGTTTTGGGAAGTGATTGATCAGTTGCAGGAAAAGGGGGCCCAGGGTATTCTGGTTATACCCATAGAGAAAATGATCGTTTGATGAGGTATTGTTTAACATATGTGTTGGTTTCATTACATGCGTTTTCATGCCGGTTATGATTTTTTATAAATCTTATTTGTAAACTATTGGCATTTAGGATGCATAAGATCTGACAGCACATGTTGTAAATTGAATATGCAGCCAGCAGACTTTTTAGCCTGTATTATTCATAAAAAAAACGGAAAAACAGTTATAAACAAATGAATATAAATGCTTTATTTATGATGCTTAGAAATTTTAATTTTTAAACATTTTTTCCGAGTGCGCCAATTTTTGGGCATCTGCTACGTTGCGAAAACCTCGAAGTAGGCGACTACGTCATCGGCTTTCGACGCCTTGCATCTACCCAAAACTTGACGCAGGAATAATACAGGTTAGACCAATACGATATGGACCATAAATAAAAATAAATATGAAGATCATAGAACATCCTTCAAAACAGGAATGGCAAGCGTTATTGCAGCGACCTGATCAGGATCAGAGTGAGATCCGTCATACTGTCAATCAAATACTTGAGGATGTAAAAAAGCATGGAGACGGGGCCCTGCAAAAATACACCCGGGCCCTGGATGGGGTTCAAATAAGTGATTTCAGGCTTCCCAGGAGGGATATGGATGCAGCATCGGAAAAGGTAGATGAATCGCTCAAGCAAGCCATTCATCAAGCTGCAGGAAATATTGAAAAATTTCACCAGGCTCAGGTGGCGGGCGATATTAGCACAGAGGTTCTGCCTGGTTTACGCTGCTGGCAGAAGGCTGTTCCCATCGACCGTATTGGTATTTATATTCCCGGAGGTAGCGCACCGTTGTTTTCATCCGTGCTGATGATGGCTTTGCCCGCAAAAGTTGCAGGTTGTAAGGATATTGTTTTGGTTACCCCTCCGGATAAGGAGGGTAATATCCATCCTGCGATATTATATGCTGCAAAATTAAGCGGCGTAGATAAGATTTTCAGGATTGGCGGGGCGCAGGCCATTGCTGCTCTCGCCTATGGCACGGAAAGTGTTCCCGGGGTTCATAAGATTTTTGGTCCGGGCAACCGGTTTGTTACCCTGGCCAAACAACTGGTATCTATGGAAGGGGTGGCTATAGATATGCCTGCAGGACCTTCTGAAGTGCTGGTAGTTGCCGATGACTCAGCTCCGGCAGATTATATTGCGGCCGATCTGCTTTCACAGGCTGAGCACGGTAGTGACAGCCAGGTACTATTGCTAAGCACCAGCAAAAAAGTTTTGCAGGACACCCGGCAGGCAATCGGCGATTTGCTGGAAGATTTACCCAGAAAATCCATTGCTGAAAAGGCGCTGGAGAACAGCAGACTGATTTTATTGAACAGTGCTGAAGAGATGATGCAGATGGTCAATATGTACGCACCGGAACATCTTATCCTGGCCACAAGAGATGCCGATAGGCTCGCTACCCGGGTACGCAATGCCGGTTCGGTTTTTATGGGTATTTATACACCCGAAAGTCTGGGAGATTATACTTCCGGGACGAACCATGTTCTTCCTACCAATGGATTTGCTTTATCTTACAGCGGTGTTAACCTCGACGCATTTGTGAAAAAGATCACTTTTCAGCATGCTTCCAGAGAAAGCCTAAAACAGATTGGTGATGATACGATGATCATGGCAAAGGCAGAAGGACTGGAAGCACATAGTAAAGCTGTGCAATTGAGAATGGAGAATGACAATCAATAATAATGAAAAAACTCGATGAGCTCATAAGGGATAACGTCAGGAATTTAATCCCTTATAGCGCGGCCAGGGAAAAATACCAGGGCGCTGAATACATTTTTCTGGATGCCAATGAAAATCCATTTGGAAAAAACCTCAACCGCTACCCTGATCCGTACCAGCAGGTAGTGAAGCGCAAAATTGCATCTGCAAAAAATATAGATCCACAGTGGATTTTTACCGGTAACGGAAGCGATGAGATCATTGATCTTTTGATCAGGGCTTTCTGCAATCCCGGCAAGGATAATATGATCTTGCCTGAACCTACCTATGGCATGTATGAAGTTGCCGGCAACATCAATGACGCAGTGGTGCGAAAATGCCTTTTATCGAAAAACTTTCAGCCGGATCCTGATAAAATAATGGAATATGCAGATGAACATTCCAAGCTTATTTTTCTTTGTAGTCCGAATAACCCAACCGGTAACCTGTATGATGCACACAAGGTGATTCAAATCCTAAACCGTTTTCAGGGAGTGGTTGTATTGGATGAGGCATATATTGATTTTGCTGATAAACAAGGTTTTTTACCCAGGATTGGGGATTTTCCCAACCTTGTCATACTCCAGACCTTCTCTAAAGCCAAAGGGTTGGCAGGTATCAGATTAGGTTATGCATTTGCTCAGCCCGGGATTATTGAAGTATTGAATAAGATCAAGTATCCTTATAATGTGAGCCGGTTGACCCAGCAAAAAGCGCTGAAAATCATGAAAAATCCGGCTAATCACAAAAATAAAATAAATCGGATCAAAAGAGAGAAGGAAAGGTTGGTTGCTTTTTTGGAAAACTGTACCTTTGTGGATCAGGTATTTCCTTCGGATGCCAATTTTTTGCTGGTAAAAGTAAGGGAACCCAAAAGATTGCTGGAGTTTTTGGCCGAGCGGAATGTGATCATAAGAGATCGTTCTTATTTACCCTTATGTGAAAGATCTGTCCGCATTACCGTTGGCAAACCGCAGGAAAATAACAGGTTGATCAAGTATTGCCGTGCGTTTGAAAAACAGAATACATGGTGAAGCATAGATATTTGTTTTTGGACCGGGATGGAACGCTAATCCGGGAACCTGAGGATGAGCAGGTTGATTCTTTGGATAAATTGGAATTTCTGCCCGGGGTGTTCAGGAATCTCTATATGATAACCCATTTGCTCGATTACCGTTTGATTATGGTATCCAACCAGGACGGGCTGGGTACTTCGTCTTATCCTGAGCAGAATTTTCATATGGTGCAGCAGAAGCTCTTAAAAGCATTTGCCAACGAGGATATTCGCTTTGATGAAATTTTGATCGATCCCTCGAGCCCGGAAGAGAATTCTCCCAAAAGAAAACCGAATACCGGTATGGTAGCGTTTTACCTTCGCCATGATTTTGACAGGAAAGCTTCTTTTGTTGTCGGCGACCGCGATACGGATATTGAACTGGCCAAAAATATGGGTTTGAAAGGCATTAAAATTGACGAACAATTGCGGCCGGTGCCCGATCATCTTGTCAGCCATTGCGCTCTAAGTGCATCAGAATGGGATGCTATTGGCGATTTTTTAAGATCTTTTCTCAGAACTGCTTCTATCAACAGGGCAACCAAAGAAACCCGGATAATGGGGAGCTTATCGCTGGATGGTTCCGGTAAGGCTAAGATACATAGCGGTTTGGGTTTCTTTGATCATATGCTCGATCAAATTGCCCGGCACGGAATGATGGATCTCGAACTTGAGGTAAAGGGCGATCTTCATGTGGATGAGCATCATACCATTGAAGATACGGGTTTGGCCCTGGGAGAGGCATTTTTGAATGCCGTAGGAAATAAAAAAGGGTTGCAGCGTTATGGTTTCTATGTACCGATGGACGAAAGTATGGCCACCTGCGTTATGGACCTGTCAGGCAGGTCGCATCTGGAATGGCAGGTTGAACTGAAGAGAGAAAAGATTGGAGAAGTGCCCACCGAGATGTTCGAGCATTTTTTTAAATCCTTTGCCCAGGAAGCCCGGTGCACTATGCATATAACAGCCCGGGGCAACAATGAGCACCATAAGATTGAAGCTGTGTTCAAAGCCTTCGCCCGGGCATTAAAGATGACCGTTCAGCAAGATGCCAGCAATCCTACTCTACCCACAACCAAAGGTAAACTTTAAAACCCATTTTCTGTGAATACTGTTATTATCAAATACAATGCCGGTAACATACGATCTGTAGATTTTGCTTTAAAAAGATTGAACCGGAATGCTGAGATTACAGATGATCATGATAAGATACGCCAGGCCGACCGGGTGATATTTCCCGGGGTGGGTGAGGCGAAAAGTACCATGGATTTTTTAAAGGACAAAGGATTGGATAATGTGATTTTGGAGCTGAAACAACCTGTGCTGGCTATTTGTCTTGGCATGCAGCTTTTATGCGAAAGCTCGGAAGAACGCAGCGCCAAAACATTGGGTTTGATCAAGTCCCAGGTAAAGCGCTTTCAGGGTAATGTGAAAGTTCCTCATATGGGCTGGAATAGAATATTTGGATTGCGTTCCCCTCTTTTTGAAGGGATCGGAGAAGGTTCTTTTGTCTATTTTGTGCATAGCTACTATGTACCCATGACAGATTTCACCATTGCCAAAAGTTACCATTCCAGACTTTTTAGTGCGGCATTCCAAAAAGGCAATTTCTATGCCGTTCAGTTTCATCCTGAGAAAAGTGGCACTGTCGGTGAAAAGATCCTGACCAACTTTTTAAATCAAATCCCATGACCATAGAATGACAACAAATGACCACAGAATGACCATTGAGTGACCATTGAGTGACCACAGAGTGACCACTGAGTGTCAACCAATTAAAATACCATTGAAACTATGATAGAGGCTATCCCATCCATTGATCTAATGTTCGGCAAGTGTGTCAGGCTAATGCAGGGCCGCTTCGATCAGCAAACCGATTATCCCCATGATCCGGTGGATTTGGCTGTATATTATGAAAAAAAGGGTTTTAGACGCTTGCATATCGTGGACCTGCAGGGTGCGAAAGAAAGAAAGTTGAGGCATCTGGAAATTCTTTCCAGGATAAGAGAGACTACCAGCCTGCAAATAGATTATGGAGGAGGTATACGCCATAAAAGGGATGTGGACGCTGTGTTGAATGCAGGTGCTGACTTTGTCACCATCGGCTCACTGGCTATACGGCAGCCCGAAACTTTAAAACGCTGGATGGCTGAATTTGATGCCCATAAGTTTATTCTGGCAGCAGACATCCGGGATGGAAAGGTAACCGAAGATGCCTGGACTTCCGGTTCCGAATTTATGGTAGATGAATTGATCCGGCAGTTCCTGCCGGATGGATTGGAACAGGTGTTATGCACCGATATCAGCCGTGATGGTATGCTGGAAGGTTTGGATGTTGCTCTTTACCAAAAGCTGAAAAATAGTTTTCCCGAAGTATATATCATCGCCAGTGGGGGGGTCACTTCCCTTGATGACCTGCGAAAGTTAGATCATCATCATGTGGATGCTGCCGTGATCGGTAAAGCCATTTATGAGGGACGCATTGATATGGATAAACTGAAAGCGTTCGTTCCCGGAAAAACCGGCTAAAAACGGCGGTGGTTATAATTGTTAATGTAATAGATAATCAATAGCTTATGCTTGCCAAGCGAATCATACCCTGCCTGGATGTTAAGGAGGGCAAAACAGTAAAAGGAATCCGTTTCAAGGAGATCAGGGATGTGGGCGATCCTGTTGAGCTGGGGAAGCTCTATTCCAGTAAAGGAGCTGATGAACTGGTGTACCTTGACATCACTGCATCCCATGAAAAACGGAAAACATTGCCTCAATTGGTCCGGCGTATCGCTGAAAACCTTAATATCCCATTCACGGTTGGCGGAGGCATCAATGAGCACAAAGATGCAGAGATCCTGCTAGAGTCAGGAGCCGACAAGATATCTGTCAATTCAGCAGCGGTTAATTCTCCCGAACTGATCGATATGATGGCTAAGAATTTTGGCAGCCAGTTTGTTACTTTAGCGATTGATGCCAAACAATCCGGGGATAATTGGGAGGTATTCATCAACGGGGGAAGGATCAAAACCGGAAAAGATCTTTTTCAATGGGCAAAAGAAGGGCAGGAGCGAGGTTGTGGTGAGATCCTTTTTACTTCGATGGACCATGACGGGGCAAAAGACGGATATGCTCTTGAACCCCTGAGTGAGTTAAGCCAGATCCTTTCTATTCCGGTGATTGCTTCAGGTGGAGCTGGAGCGAAAAGCCATTTTAATGATGTTTTTACGCAAACCCATGTTGATGCAGCACTAGCTGCGAGTATATTCCATTACAGTGAAATCGGAATAGGAGAACTGAAACAATACCTCAAAGATCAGGGCATTGAAGTGCGGGTTTGAATGAATGCGAGAATGGGTGAATGTCGTGCTTCAAAAAGATATTTAGCGTCTGTCTATAGACTCAAGTGTTGTGCATGTTTTATTTGAAAAAATTATTTTAGGCATTTTTTGTGTTTACCGGCCAATCCGAAGCAGGCGACTACATCGTCGGCTTTCAGCGACTTGCATCTACCCAAAACTTGACGCATGAATAATACAGGTTAAATCATACAAAACGCATGAAAGAATATGGATTTGGATTTTAAAAAACTCAATGGTATTATTCCTGTGGTTATTCAGGATTGGAATACACTGAAAGTGTTGATGTTGGGATTCATGAACCGGGAAGCATATGACAAAACAGTATCGGAGGGTTATGTGACTTTTTTCAGCCGGAGCAAACAACGTTTGTGGACCAAAGGTGAGACGAGTGGCCATTATTTGGTGGTGAAAGAAATCAAACAGGATTGTGACAATGACAGTCTGCTGATCAAGGCCGAGCCTGTGGGAAATACTTGCCACCTGGGGAGATACAGTTGTTTCGATGAGAAAAAGGGATCATTGCATGAATTTTTATGGGAACTGGAAGCTTTGCTAAAAGATCGTAAGGAGAAGATGCCGGAGGGTTCTTATACTGCTAAGCTATTCGATAAAGGGATCAACAAAATAGCACAGAAAGTCGGGGAAGAGGCTGTTGAGCTGGTCATCGAAGCGAAAGATCAAAACCGTGACTTGCTGCTTAATGAAGCAGCTGATCTGGTCTATCATATGATGGTTTTGCTGGTTCACAAAGGATATTCCCTGGATGAGCTGGTTCAGATCCTAAAGGCAAGACATGCATAGCCTCTATTCATCAAGCCGGAGATTGAGGTAACGGATGTTTGACCTGCCTGACAGATGTTTGCCCCTGCTAAAACCGGACCGGCAGGCTGTCGGTCATTTGATTTTGATTTTGCCAAAACCGATAAACCATAAAAATATGTTTCCAATCGCATTATTCCAGATCAATGAAACAGAAAGGCTGAAAGGATTTTTCCCCTTAAGATCCTTTTTCAGAAGTCAATTTTTACGCCAAGCAGCAACCCGGATGATATTGTGCGCTGCCGTGATGATCTATCCTTCTTTTCTGATTGCCCAAATTATGGATATAAGCAGCATTGTAACAGAGGATGCCACCTTGAAGCTTCTGGGAGATGGCTATTCCTTTACGGAAGGTCCGGCATCGGACTGCGAGGGTAATGTTTACTTTACCGATCAGCCAAACAACCATATTATTAAATGGGATGCCTCTACAGGTGCGACGAGCCTTTTTATGGAGGCGGCAGGTCGCTCAAACGGGATGTATTTTGACCGTAAGGGGCATCTGATCACCTGCGCTGATATGCACAACCAGTTGTGGTCTGTTAGCATGGATGGCGATGTGGACACCCTGGTTGACCGTTACAACAATAAATTACTGAATGCGCCTAATGACCTGTGGATCCATCCCAATGGTGGTATTTATTTTACCGATCCGCTTTATGAGCGGGGTTATTGGAAACGTGATCCTGAAATGCAACAGGACGGGCAACATGTATATTACCTGAATCCTAAACGTACAAGCCTGATCAGGGTGGAGGAAAACCTTGTTCAACCCAACGGAATTATCGGAACTCCCGACGGGCAGAAACTTTATATAGCGGATATCGGGGATGATAAAACCTATGTGTATGATATGGATGCCAAGGGCAACCTGTCAAACCGTAGTTTATTTGTGGGAATGGGCTCAGACGGAATGACCATAGACAATAAAGGCAACATCTATCTGACCGGCGACGGGGTAACCGTTTTTGACGCCCGGGGAAACAAAATTGCCCATATTCCGGTGGATAAAAAGTGGACTGCCAATGTATGCTTTGGTGGACCTAACCACAGTATGCTATTTATTACAGCCATGGATGCTGTTTTTGGGCTTGATATGCAGGTTGAAGGCGTGCCTTACTGGTGTGAGTGAGCGGGCTATGGCTTGGATGTTCTGAAAAATCGTTTGGCAGGATCTGTTCAATTGTCATTCGGTTGTCATCCGTTGTATTCGTAGCAACCATTAACCAGCAACTCTTTCAAGCATTGAAACATTCATTCAAGCACGCAATCACTCAATCACACATTTAAGCATTCACACTCTCTTGCATTCTTCCATTTATGCATTTATTTGATATTGTATTAACCTTTGAGAACTATATGTGTTTTTAAAAAGGATCGCAATGCATTCAAAAATGTATAAGGCTTTCTTCATGATTATTCATTATTTGTAAAAAATCTGCGTGCCTTTTCAAGTTTTTCTACATTTCCTATATCAAACCAGTAAGCCTTTTCATCGATATAAGCTATGATGTTGTGTTTTGCTGCGGCTTCAAGATAAACATCCAGAATTGAAAATACAGACTTAACAGGCATTTCACTAAATATTAACGGGTTGGATGTATGAATTCCACTAAAAGCCAATCTTTGATATGATTTTACCTGTCTGATCATTTTTTTTTCTCCGGTTTGTATATTCTCCCAGCCGCACAGCCTGTTATTGTTGTCGAAAAGCAGGTATCTGGAAGATTTTCTTCTGCGTACGACCAGGGTTGCTGTGGCTCCGTGCTTTTCATGGAAATCATATAGTTGGCTTAGATTTAGGTTACTAAGTATATCCACATTTCGGATGATAAACGAATCATTCGTCTGAAAATACCGGGAGGCGTGCTTCAGTCCACCACCCGTATCCAGAAGCTGAAATTTTTCTTCCGAGAATGCAATGTTGGCTCCGAAATTATTGTGCTCTTTCAAATATTGCTTGATCTGGCCGGAAAAATGGTGCAGGTTAATGATAAGCTGATCAAATCCGTACTGTTTTAGATGTTCAATGCTATGCTGAAGCATGGTTTTGTCACCAACTTTCACCAGCGCTTTCGGCAGGTCGTTGGTTATGGGTTCCAGTCTCCGGCCCTTGCCGGCAGCCAGTATCATTGCCCTGTCTGGCATCTGTGATTTATGCTTGTTTTTAACCATGTAGATCAAGATGTTTTAAGTCTACAATGAGGTTATGATTTTCCTTTAATTGTTCTGCCGTTTGTTCGGCGCAATATACTGATCTGTGCTGTCCGCCGGTACATCCGAAATTGATCATCAGATTTGTATATTCCCGACCTTGATAGCTGCGGAGGGTCATGTCGATCAGGTAAAAGGCATGTTCCAGAAACCGGTCGATACGGGTGTTTTTTTTGAAAAATTCTACTACTTCAGCATCCTTACCGTTTAACATCATGTATTTTTCAAATCTGCCCGGATTCAGTATACCCCGGCAATCGAATACAAACCCTCCTCCGTTTCCCGTTTTATCATATGGAATACCCCTTCTGTAGGAGAAGCTGGTTACTTCAACCGTTAATCTCTGCTCTTCCATTCTTGAATTGTTTTAAGGTTTTTAGTTTTCCAATGACCCTGCTTAATTCGGGGCAGGTTTCAGCAATTTTGATTTTTTCTTCTAAATAGAAAACGTTCTTTAAGGCCCAGGGAATGCTTTCGATAAAATGTTGCTTCTTTTCTTTTAATCCCCTTAAACCGTATGCACCCAATGTTTGGAGAACCCTTACCAGAGCGATGGGATAATAATATAGCAGGAATTCATTTTTATCCACGGGTGTAAGCATGGAAACGATATGCATGTAGTGTTCCAGCAGTTTATCTCTTTCTTCTTTCGCTAGTGCTGCCCGAGCCTGAAAAAGAAAGGATGCCAGATCATACTGCAGGGGTCCTTTTCTGCCTCCCTGGTAATCAATAAAGTATAAATTATCATTGTATACCATGATGTTTCTGCTCTGAAAATCTCTGTACATAAAATAATTATTGTCGGCCTGCAGAATGAAGCCGGCCAGCTCATGAAAGGATTTGTTGAGTTTTTCCTTATTATAGGGTATGTTTAGCTGATCCAGAAATTGTATCCTGAAATAATTCAGATCAAAAATGATGGCATCCTTATCAAATACCTGGTAGGGATAGCAAATGCTGAAGTCCATTTTCCTGCCGCCCATAATCTGCATTCTGGCCAATTCTTTGAGCGCTTTTTTTTGCCATTGCCTGATCAAAGATATAGGGTTATGCTTCGATACCTGATTAAGGAAAAGGGAAAAGAGCATTTGATCTCCCAGGTCTTCCTGCAGGTAAATGTTTTGATCCAGGTCATGGGCATATAATTGGGGTACGTTGATCCTTTGGCTCAGGAAAAAACGGGTCATAAGTAAAAATGCCCTGTTTTCTTTTACATGGTTATTGTATACGCCAATTGCAGAAAAGCTTTGGCTTTGGAGCCGGTAGTATTTTCTGTGGGATGCGGTAGGGGGTAAGGGAATTAATTTTTCGGGCATTTCCCCGCACCATCCATTAAACAGCGTTATCAATGCTTTTTCCGTGCTTGTCTCCAATTGTTGGTGTTGTTTTGACAAATTTAGCAATATCTGTTCATTCATGGTATATTGATAAGATAAAAAACCATCGCGCATTCATAAACTTCTTTTCATTGGTTTATGCTATCACTCCTGAAAACTTCTTTTCCCAGAGTTTTCAATCAAACTTTGTTTGCAGCTTTGGCTGGTGTAAAAATAAACAGGCTAAAATTATAACTAGCCTGCATTATTCATGCGTCAAGTTTTGGGTAGATGCAAGGCGTCGAAAGCCGACGACGTAGTCGCCTACTTCGAGGTTTTCGCAACGCAGCAGATGCCCAAAAATTGGCGCACCCGGAAAAAATGAATAAAAATATAAATGCTTGAACACAATAAGTAAAATGCTAATATTTTGTTATTTACAAATATTAATTCATTTTTTATGAATAATGCAGGCTAGAGGTTACAACATTGTAGATGATAATTTTTATCATTGCAAACAAGCGTTTGTCAATTTTATTTGCTTTATGAAACCTGCATGCAGCAACCTACACAACAAGGCAATGTATAAAGCATGCAGGTTCCGCAATGATTGAGCACATCATATCTATTTTAAGATTTAATTCCTATTGAATGACAAGCTATTCATTAAATTCTATACTTGTGAAACGTCCATGACAAAAAAATCATTAATATCACAAAAG
>CAYYLT010000082.1:0-12693 GCA_964472385.1 uncultured Bacteroidales bacterium | reverse complement strand
CATGGGGTAGTACAGGATAAGCTATGGTTGCCAGGTTTGATCAAGTTGAAACGATTGATGGAGAATGGATTTTTTGGCAAGATTCTATCGGTGCGCGGAGAATTTGGCTATTGGGTTTTTGAAGGGCATACCATACCGGCCCAGCGTCCTTCCTGGAATTACCGTAAAGAGGATGGTGGAGGGATAATCCTGGATATGCTTTGCCACTGGCGTTATGTGCTGGATAACCTTTTTGGGGAGGTTCAGTCATTAACCTGTTTGGGCGCAACCCACATCCCGGAACGTGTAAACGAAGATGGCCAAACCTATAAATGTACTGCGGATGATGCAGCTTATGCAACTTTTGAGCTGGAAAACGGCGTTATCGCTCATTTTAATTCATCCTGGGCAACACGTGTCAGAAGGGATGATCTCCTTACATTGCATGTCGATGGAACCAGAGGTTCGGCTGTAGCTGGATTGCGTAAATGTTATACCCAACATTATGGCACTACACCTAAACCCGTATGGAATCCTGATATTGAACAACCCATTGACTTTTTCAATTCCTGGCTGGAAGCTCCCGATCAGGAACCCTATGATAATGCTTTTAAGGCCCAATGGGAACTTTTTCTGAAGCATGTGGCCCTCGATGCCCCCTTTAAGTGGAATCTTCTTGAAGGAGCAAAAGGAGTACAACTTGCTGAAAAAGGCCTGGAAAGCTGGCAAAAAAAGGAATGGGTAAATGTGGATAAATTGGAACCGTGACCAAATATCGTGTTTTTCCGCTATTGCATCAATCATTTCTAACCCGGATCATTCATAAATGGTGCTAACGATATTGAAAAAGCTTGGTTTTTTTATGGAGGTTTCCCGGATCCTCCCCGGAACCATAGCACATCCATAAGCAAACAGGGCGAAGTTTATGGATAATCCAGTCTCATATTAGGATCAGGAAAGAAAAATGTATTGCATTTCAGGTCATCCATAAAAACCTTTTTTAACAAATTCAATCTTTATGAAAAAAACAGCACTCATTACAGGAGGTTCGAGAGGAATTGGGCTGGGTATCGCTCAATTTTTAGCTCAGGAAGGCTATTCTTTAGCTATCAATGGTGTCCGTGATGAAACGGCCATTCAGGATGTTCTTGAAGATTTGCGGGCCTACGGAACTAAGGTTATTTATTGTCAGGGCGATATCAGTCAGTCAACAGCCCGGGGCCGGATTATGGAACAAACCATGGAACAATTTGGACAATTGAATATCCTTGTGAACAACGCCGGCATACCCCCAAAAGAACGTAAGGATATTTTGGAAGGCACTGAGGAAAGCTTTGACCATGTATTGAAAACCAATTTGTACAGCGCATACTTTCTGACCCAGTCAGCTGCCAATTGGATGATCAACCAAAAAAAAGCAGATCCCGGGTTTAACGCTTGTATCGTAAATATTGGTTCCATTTCGGCCACTGTAGCATCCACGAACCGGGGTGAATATTGTGTTGCCAAGGCGGGTATGGCTATGGTTACCCATTTGTTTGCCGTACGACTTGCAGAGCAAGGGATTCCGGTTTTTGAAGTTCGGCCGGGTATTACCCAAACAGACATGACAGCAGCGGTGAAGGATAAATACGATAAGCTGATCGGAGAAGGACTTGTGCCTCAGCGCCGCTGGGGATATCCTGCAGATGTTGGAAAAGCTGTTGCGGCATTGGCCCGGGGCGATTTTCCTTATTCTACCGGTGAAGTGATTATGGTTGACGGTGGATTTACCTTAAAACAGCTGTAATACGCATGCAATTGGCCAAACTGAATAGAAAGTATGGTTGTTGCACATCGGCAACCGCTGGAAGGTGAATGTATAAAGTATATTGAATGACCTCTTTTTAAAGCTGTTTTAGACATGCAGGGTAAACCGCTTGAATTATGTAAATGAATTAAAGGGGTATTTCAATAGAGATGGTTGTACCCTTATGATTGCCATCGAGATGGAAGGTACCGCGCAATATTTGTATCCGTTCTTCGATGCCTTTAATACCATATGCTTCTTTTTTTTGGGTATCCGCTTTTCTTATGCCCTTTCCATCATCTTTGATGTTTAAGTATAAACAGTTGTTCTTTTGTTGTAAGCTAATTTCAATCGTAGAAGCCTGGGCATGTTTATAGACATTGGTCATGGCCTCCTGAATGATTCTGTACAGCTGAATGGCCACTTTCTCCGGCAGAAATTCTTCTTCTACTAAAAAATGCGTACGAACGGCAATGCCGCTGGATTTTTCAAACTGTTGCACAAACCATTCAACAGCTGCGGTTAGTCCCATGTGATCCATGAGTTGGGGTCGCAGTTCCGTGGAGATCAATTTGATCTTGTCAAAAGTGTTTTGTGTTATTTGATTGAGCTCTTTTAATTTGGAAAACACTTTGCGATCGGTTCTTGGAATTTGTTTTTTCAACATGGTCAGTCCCATTCGGATAGCGGTGAGGTTCTGACCCAGCTCGTCATGTATTTCACGGGCTATAAACTTGCGTTCCTCCTCAAGGAGATTTTGCTGATACTCGGATAAGCTACGCAATTTGTTTCTTGAATTTTCCAGCAATTCCTGGTTTTTAATATGATGGGTGACGTCTGAGAGTATGGCATAGTATCCGGCTACCTGATTATGTGTATCAAAGGCAGGAATGAGTATGGCTTCCATATAAGCCTGAATATTATTGGGGTAATTGAAAAATTCCTTATAATAAACTTTTTCACCCTTTAAAGCTTTGTCGATGTGGGGTTTGGCTTTCTTGTAGCTTTCCTTGCCAATAATGTCAATCAGGCTTTTACCAACAATGTCTTCTTCTTTCAAATTGAACCGGTCCAGGTAGGTTTGATTAACGAATCTGTAGATCAAATTTTTATCAGTATAGGAGACGAATTGCGGCAGTGTATTGACAATATTTCTGAATTTTTCTTCACTTTTTTTGAGGTCTTTTTCTGCATTAATCCGGTCAGTGATGTCATGGATAATGGAATAAAGAAATTTGTTATGATTGATTTCCAGTGGTGTGGAGTGCGCTTCAACATGCCTGATCTCTCCGTTGGCGAGTTTGTGCTGGAAATGGAAAAAATTCTTATGCTGAAGAAATGCTTGCTTCATCTCTGCTTTAATATCTTTTTCACTGAGCTGATTGATATTTTGAATATACATGGATTCCGGGTTTTCATACCCGTAATATTTTTTTGCGCTCCTGTTTGCTGAGATGATCCGTCCCGTTTCGGGATTTATGATCAACTGAATGGCATTGTTTTCTTGAAAAAACCGGCGAAATTTTTCTTCACTTTGTTTCAATAATGCTTCTGTTTGCTTTTTTTCTGTAATGTCCTGCTTGGCTTCCAGGATGCCTTTGATATGGCCGTTTTCTTTTACAGGATAGGCCCTGATATTGAATATACGGTTTAAAAATTTGATCTCCGATTCTTCGACTTCTCCTGATCTCAAAGCTTTTTCGGCAGGACAGTCAAAACAGGGGTTATCCGATTGATGCCAGACTTTATAGCATTTCCGGTTCTTTAATTCTTCCTGGTTCATTCCCGTAAGCTCTAAAGCAGCATGATTGGTCCATTGAATGCTCAGGCAGGTATCCAAAAAGACGAGTTTTTCGCGCATGGACTGCAATATCAAAGATTTCTGCTGTTCGGATTGTCTTACCTGATCTTCTGCCCTTGCACGTTCGGTAATATCGATACAGGAACCGATGTAACCCATAAATTGGTTGTTTTGATCATACATTGGGGTTCCAATGTCATATATCCTGCGGTATTCGTTATTTCGATTTTTTAGGCGGTATTCCAAATCAAAAGATTCCCGCTTGTTGAAGGCTTGTAGGTAGCTGTTAATGGTTTGTTCTTTATCTTCCAAATGAAGGCCTTGGGTCCATCCCATGCCCTTTTCTGCTTCTAATGATCTGCCTCTGAATTCGAGCCATCTTTGGTTAAAATAGGTGCACATAGCCTGTTGATCCGACATCCATATGAGCATGGGCGAATGTTCAGTCAGGTTCCTGAATTTTTCTTCGTTCCATCTGGCTTCTTCTTCCATCAATTTGCGCTGATAGCTTTCCTTTTTCAGCCGGTGATTGGCATTTTCGAGTTCACTTAAAGCAGCATATAACTTTTCTAATATAGGTCGGATGTGTATTATGCCCACAAGCACCAAAATAGAAATAATAAGGGCTGTTATTTCAGCGGTAGTATTTACTGAAGAGGTATCCTCTGTGATCATCAGTTCATAAAACGAAATAATCCTGCGAATGGCCATCAGGCTTACAGCAAGAGCCAGGGATATCCATGCCCAGTAATTCCGGGTAACCGGGATCATCCTCAAAGCAAGCACTGCACTGGTTGCCTGGAGGGCTATGGAGCTTCCAAGGATTACTTCAATTAGCAGCATGTTTATCAGGATATAAGCAAAACGAATGATACAGGATAAATACTTGACTGATAAAGGGAAAACAGTCAATATGCCAAATTGTTCATGAAATCTGGAAACCCAAAACACACCATTTATATAGGGTTTGCTGAAAAAGTCTTTAGTGCATCAGCTACGAGGCGGCAAAGCGAAGCTGTATATGAATACTGCGAGCTGAAGCCAACGAAGTAGATGATGTGCTAAAGGCTAACAAAAAATATTCACTTGAAAAATGCAAGGTTTTTTAGGTATATTTGCTAAATACCTTGCATTTTGGAAACATAATATATTTTTATTCTATTGATTTTAAGGTTTTTTTGTGTTTTTCAGCAGACCCTATATAACAATCACTTTATGATCCAGCAATATAAAGATGGTTCCAAGCAGTATGCTATAACCCACATACCATTTAAACGGAATGTACTCTAAAGGAGAGATGTTTAAACGTATGTAATTGTAAGCGATCAGGGAAACTTTGCCCACAAAGTATGCAATGACCGTAGCCAGGGCAACGCCAACTGCACCATAATGATTTACCAGCCAAAGGCTGAGTATGATATTCAGGATCACTTCTGCAGCCGACACGATCAGCAAGGCACGGGTTTTTTTCATACCCATGAGTATGGTATGCGGAAAGAGCATGCGACTGATGATGGTCAACAAATAAACCACGAAGATATCCGCACTGCGGGTAAATTCGGGGCTGAACATGAGTTTATACAAAGGGTCAGCAAACAGGAGCAATACGATGGATAGGGGATACATGGTATGCATGATGCGCAGTGACTTCCTTTTGATCTTATCCAGTGTTTCGCTAAGGTTTTCTTTTGTAGAAAATTCTGTGAGCATGGCATTGCTCAAACCTGCGGCAAGCATAATCATAAAGGGTAGTTCTTTGGCACCGAAACGGAATACGGCAAACTTGTCCGCCGAAAAATGCACAGAAACAACCACACCATCAATATATTGCGCCGATCCGCTGATCAGTGCACTGAACAAAAGAGGGGTGGCAATGATCAGCAACTCCTTGATATAGGGAAAGGACAGCTTGAAACTGGAATAATTGTAGAGGAGGGTAAACAGCCAGATGTTTCGGATAACAGAAACAAACACCAGTCCCCGAAGCGACCAGATAACCCCATAACCTAAAATCGGTGGTAGTATGGCCGCAAAAAGCTGAAGGGTATAAGTGATGTAAGCATAACTCAGGGTATTCCCCGATTTATTCCGCACCACATAGATGTATTCCACCAGGTTTGTCGGGCTGCTTAGTAGCAAATACCAGAGGGTAACGTTTAACAGGGGTACTTCACCCCGGTATCCAAATACGGAAAAATGATCCTGTAAAAACTTGCCAATACCAAAGACAAATAGGCTGAAGGCGGCCAATACCAAGAAGGTGTTGAAGATCTCGGGAGATTTCCGTTCGTCTTCATTGGCTAAATCACCATAAGTTCTGCTGCCTTTATAAAGGGGCAAAAATGCCTGCATAATTCCGGTTACCCAGAAAAAGTTGGTGATGCTAACGATAAAGACCGATATCTCGAACAGCCCGATCTGCTCTTTAGACAAGCCGATTTTGGTAAATACGATCGCGATGACCAAAAAAGTAACGAACCGTAAGGTATTAACAACTTGCAATCCGGTTACGTTGCTCACATTTCGCCTGGGGGTATACCACATGGGAAACGGTATTATTAGCAATAATTTTCGCTAAGCAATATTACAGAAAATGAAAGGAAGAATTGATATTATTGCTACAGGATTTTAATCCCGTGAAATGATTTATCCCGAATGGTGTGTACATCATTCGGGATAGATAGTTTCCGGCCCAGGGGACATAATCAATTTTTTCTTTTATTTCGATGGTGGCTTTTTTTTACTCCTTTTTGGGCTGGGTGCTTTGGCTTTTTCCGGGTGTCAGGTGATGTTTCTTTCCATGAAGGACTTTCACCCAGTGCTGAGGGTACAGCCAATTTGGTAATTGGCTTTTCAATCAATTGTTCAATTTGCTTTAACTTGTACATATCTTCCGGATTTACCAGAGATAAGGCCACGCCTGTGGTTTCAGCTCTGGCAGTGCGTCCCACCCGGTGTACATAATCTTCCGCATCCGATGGTACATCGTAATTCATGATTAGATTGATGTCCTTGATATCGATGCCTCTGCTCATGACATCCGTTGCTACTAAGATACGGGTATTCCGGGCTTTAAAACGATTGACCACCTCTTTGCGCTCGCTTTGTTCCAGGTCTGAAGAAATGCCTTCCACTGAGAATTCATTTTTTTTGAGCGCTCTCACTATCTCTGTTACTTTTTTCTTTGTCGCACTGAATATCAGGATACTTTTGTACTCGGGCTTATCTTTTATCAAATGATTGATCAGCGGGGTTTTTTGGTTTTCGTATGCTAAATAAGCAGCCTGCAATACCCCTTCGGCAGGTTTCGATACGGCAATGTTGATCTCTGCAGGATTATTAAGTATTTTGTTGGCAAGCTGCCTGATTTTTTCGGGCATGGTAGCACTAAACAAGAGGGTTTGCCTTTTTTCAGGCAGAAAGGATACGATCTTAAGCAGATCATCCTTAAAACCAATATCCAGCATACGGTCGGCTTCATCCAGGATCAAATGGGTCACATTGTCAAACTTAACATACCCCATCTTCAGATGGGATATCAGCTTACCCGGCGTTGCCACAACGATCTTTGATCCCTGTTTTAAGGCTTTTTGTTCCTGATCCCAGTCTTCGCCGCTGCCCCCGCCATAGATTACTGCAGCATCAATACCGGCCATGTACCCAATGCCCTGTATTTGTTGTCCGAGCTGGATGGCAAGTTCCCTGGTCGGCACAATGATCAGGATATTGGTGCCCTTTGTATCATGCTCAAGTAAATAGTTGATTGCGGGTAGGACATAAGCTGCTGTTTTTCCAGTACCGGTTTGCGCGCAGGCAATAAGATCCTGGCCATTGAGTATTTTCGGTATGGCCTGCTCCTGGATGGGAGTGGTTGCCTCAAATCCCATATAGGAAATTGATTCCAGCAATCTGGTGTTAAGCCTAAAATCTGTAAATTTCATAACGATCCTTAATACTTATCTTCATTAACAATGACTTCATTGGGATAACAGCCTGCAAAATAAATATTTTATAACAAGAAAATTGATGATCTTTAAGAGAATTCTTCATTTATTTGAATGCTTCATTTATTGAATGATGCATTAAAGACTTTGTCAGCAGATCCTATCCTCAGGCCGGGAAGATACAGATATTGCAAAATGGTTTAATGCTCAATTCACTTCACACTTCGCACTTCACTTCGCAGGGAATGGTGGGTGATGAACTGAAATAGAGGCTAATGGATAATAATAGAAAATCTACCGGACCGGCCTTTTTCGGGTAGGCCTTTGTGAGTCATATTTTTCTTTACTGCCGCGGGGGGAGCGATCTGTTTTGGTTTCTTCTGTATTATTTTTGCCTTTATCATCATCCGATATCAAAGGGGTTAGATGATCTACGATAAAGGGTGAATAGGATGGTATCCTGGGAGGCTTATTCGGAGGATCGGGATATTTGATGCCCGCTGTTGTTTCCTCTTTGGCCTTGCAGCCAAGAAGACATATGGCCAGCAATATGTAAAATATGATTCTTTTCATCATAGAATTAACAGCAAATTGCGTTCCAATATTGCATGGGGTTTTTATTTGCCTGTGTCAATTTACCCATCTGCATGTTTATTGATCTGATATACCCGCATCCCGGTTGCACCTTTATGAAACCTGGATTCACGTTTTAAGATGAAAGATTCCATCAAACGATCCATACCGCCGTATTGGCTGTAAGCTTTAAAATAACGGTAGTGTTCTTTTCCTGCAAATCGTTCAACCAGATGAATGGCGCTTTTGGTAAATTTTTTTACCGAGCTGTCAAACATATAATCGATGATCATGAGGTGACCTCCGGTTTGGATAACCCGCTGAGCTTCAGCTAATATTTTTTGGGCGGTAGCATATGGTTTTTCATGAAGGGCAAAGCTGATAAGACCCATGTCAAAGGTATTGTCAGGAAATTTCATTTTTGTAGCATCCTGTTCATCACATATCATTTTTTCGTCTCCTTTCCTTGCCTGTTGAAGCATGGCTTTGGAAATATCTATCCCCTTAATGTTCTGAAAACCATTTTTCCTGAGGAATTTTAATTGATTGCCTGTCCCACAACAAATATCCAGAAGTGCAGCGGGCTGATATTCAGCTACCACATTCACCACCTTTTTTCTGATCTTGTGAAGGGCAATGTATAGCAAAGGATCATAAAGATAGGCGAAGAGTCTGTATTCATCCATAATTATTCCAAATAATCACCAATTTTGTTAAACGAAAAGACGCCTTTTTTGTTTACATTATTAACCTGAACCTGCATTATTCATGCGTCAAGCTTGGGTTAGATGCAAGGCGTCGAAAGCCGGCGACGTAGTCGCCTGCTTCCAGGTTTTTGCAACGTAGCAGATGCCTAAAACTTGACGCATGAAAAATACAGGTTTTACAAATAAACTCAAAAAAAGATAGAAATTATGTATTACAATGAATTGGGAAAAAGTGGAATTAAAGTATCTGCCATCACCTTTGGAGCCTGGGCCATCGGTGGTTTTATGTGGGGTGGAAGCGATGAAAAGGAAGCCGTTGAAGCCATCAAACAGGGTTATGAAATGGGTGTTACCTCCATTGATACGGCACCGATATATGGCCTTGGTCTGAGCGAAGAGCTGGTAGGCAAGGCTATTAAAGGCAACCGGCATAATTATCAAATTATGACAAAATTTGTCATGCGCTGGAAGCGATCTGGTAATCAGCGTGATTTTACTTCTCAAGAAGGCTATGATGCTCTATGGGAAAGTGTCTATCTTGATGGTAGGAAGGAGCGTGTAATGGAAGAGGCAGAAGATAGTCTGCGTAGGCTGGGGACTGATTACATCGACTATTATCAGATGCATTGGCCTGTAGAAGATGTGCCCCTTGAGGAAACGATGGAGGCTCTGGTTCGTTTGAAGGAGCAGGGTAAAATAAGGGCCGCCGGAGTTTGTAATTTTTCTGGCGATCAATTGCAGGAAGCTGAAAAAACAGTAAGCCTTGAGGCCGATCAGGTTCCTTATAATATGGTGCGCAGGGATATTGAAACAGATGTGGTACCCTGGGCCGTAAAAAACAAGAAAGGGATAATCGCTTACAGTCCCATGCAGCGAGGACTCCTTACAGGGAAATATAAACCCGAAACAACCCTGGCCGAAGGAGATAACCGGAAGGATTCGATGTTTTTCATGCCTGAAAATATTCGCCGGGTCAACGCTTTTTTGGAAAAGATCAAACCCATTGCCGACGTCCATAATGCTTCGCTTGCACAGCTTGTTCTAAGCTGGACTCTCCATCAACAGGGTGTTATAGTAGCTTTAGCTGGATCCCGCAATCCGGAACAAATAAAAGATAATGCGCTTGCTGCTGATTTGAAATTGAAGGAAGATGAAATTCGGGAGATCAACAAACACCTGGAGTATTTAAAGCTGGAACTATGATGCAACGATAAACACAATTCCTGTTCTCTGACATGAGATTGATGCTTTATTGACGCCCTGTTTCTGGGTTGCATTTATAATCAACTATAGGGCAGTTTTTTAAGTGCAATTTGACAGGCTTATCATTTCCATTGATGAACGTATTCAATTTTTTGACAATTGCTGTGTTGTGTGCTTGTAATTGTTTTAATTTTATATAGTCAATAATTGTCATGTATCAAAACCGGAACCCTTTGAAATTAAACAGCAAGACAAATGGTGATTATTTCCTCTGGGAAAGATTTAAAAACCAGGAAAAGAATGCCTTGAGCGAGATATATAAGTCGAATTATGCTGCGCTTTTTGACTATGGTTGGAGGATCATTAAGAATGAAGATTTGGTGCGGGAGAGTATCCAGGAACTGTTTTATTACCTGATTTCCAATTTGAATAGCCTGGGTACGACCGATAACATCCGGTTTTATCTCATGGCTTCTTTGCGCAGAAGGATTTTTACCAAATTGAAAGGGGACAAGCAAATGTTGGTTTCAGTCAGTGACATGTCATATAAATTTGATTTAGAGCCATCTATTGAAGAAAGCTTGATCAATAATGAAATATCAGAAGAAAGGAAGATCGAATTAGAAAGGAATATCAAGAAGTTGCCCTCCCGGGAAAAAGAAGCGATATACCTGAAATTTTATAGAAACATGAACTATGAGGAGATCACCAAGATCATGGGGATCAACTATGACTCTGCAAGGAAGCTGGTATACAGGGCTATAAAGAGTCTCAGGGAACTGCTTGATATAGAAATAAAATAAGGGAATGAAACCTGCATGCACCGGACTTACAAAACAAGGAGATGAATAAAGCATTCAGTTTTTATGGTGGGGAAGCACAATATTCGAACCTTGAAATATCTCTAATTTAAGCACAAACCCATAATTAAACTTTACACAAATGAAAGTTTAGTCTGTATTATTCATGAATAATACAGACTAGTTCCAGCTGGGAAGCCGGGCATTATCTATGATTTTTTCCCGGCTTTCGCCATCAACATCCATCATCCAAATGGATGGTGCATGGGAATTGTCATTGACTACATTGGTGAAAAGGATTTTATCACCTGTAGGGGAATAAGTAGGGTTCAGGTCATTGGTTCCGATAGATTTATTGATAGAAAGATCAGTGGTATTCTTACTATCCAGGTTCAATCTGAATATTCTGCTGTCAAGCATACGCCCGTCGAGGGTTTGATTGCCTGAGACATCATGGGTGAAGAGGATCGCGTTTCCATCTATGGTGAATTCCGGGGAAGCCACGATACCTTTAAGAGAATCAATTAATACCTCCTGGTTACCTCCTTGTCGGTCCATAAGCAGTAATTCCGACTGATAGATTTTTTCACCAATGGTTAATATCACAATTTTAGAGTTATCGGGAGCAATGTCGCATTCTCTGAAGTGCCTGTTTGCAGGAGCGGTTGCAATAGATCTTAACCCTGTTCCATTTGAATTTACTTCATACAGGTTTTGATAGTGGCTGAAGATAATTTTCCCACCATCCTCATCCCAGGCAAAGGCATTGCCCTCATTATGGTAACCATCTACTGCAATATCTGTGATTTGGGTAATATGCTCCCCATTGGGTTCCATTGTATACAAAAAGGATTTTACCTTAGAATCGTTCACAAAGGCAATCTTGCTGGTTTTGGGATTTAATTTTGGCGCCCAGTCTCTGAAGTTATTGTTGGTTAAGCGGCTTATATTTGAATTTTCCAGGTCATAGGCCATGATTTCATAATTTTCCTGGATTTTTTGAACGAAAAAAATGGCGTTTTCAGAAATATTTTTGGTTCTGAAATACATCATTTTACTGTGGGTTGTATCTTCATGCTGATTCTGTGCAATAACCTGCCAATAATACATTTGATTGTAATGCAGTGATTGCAGGGAGATAAAAGTATCCTGGAGATTTTCTGCAATGATTTCTTCTTCGAGGGTATTGCTGGAGAAAAGCTGTACAGTATAGGTTAGCGAATCCCCGGGATTTTCCTCATCAATGGCTTTCCAGGAAAGATTAATGTTTATCGGCTGGTCCTGGGCTCCATTAGTGGGGTAGAAATTTTTGGCGAACTTAATGTTTCCTTCTTTTTTTTTATTCGAAGAATTCATTAAAAAATTAACTGGTGTTGTTTGGTTCTTTTTAACCAGGATTTCGATCATCTTTGTTTGATAGTCGGTTTTTTCAGCAACGATGCTGTATCTGCCTGTATCGATATTGGCAATTTTATAATTACCCGATGAATCGGAAAGAGCAACTTCTGTACCCGGGTTGGTGGTAATGGTGGCATTAACGATGGGATTATTTGTTTCTCCATCCAGCACCTTGCCTTCTATGGAACCTGTGATGGTCGGCTCAAAAGGTTCCTCAGTACAGCTGGCCATACAGAGAAGTACCAGTGCCAAGGGTAGCATCACCAGCCCTCTTCTTAGTCTATTATAAGTTTTCATAAAATGCAGCCCTTTAAATATTATGGTTTGATCTTCAGCGAATCAGCCCCAATTATTGAATCCTCATGGAATATTTTCAGCTTCAAATTTATCATTCCTTCCTGAATATTGTTCAATTTGATGGAGGAAAGTGATATTTTTTTTTCTGCCATAAGCTCAAACTTCCCGGATTGGCTAATATTAGAAGTACCACTGGCAGACT
>CAYYLT010000081.1:0-12699 GCA_964472385.1 uncultured Bacteroidales bacterium | reverse complement strand
TTGTAATCTTACGATCAATCATTTTTATGTACTCTTTATGGTTATATGCATAATAGTAATTATGAACCCGTTAAATATATGGGAATTATGGAACCGAAAAAATCAAAAAAAGCAGATTTGGAAAACAAAAAAAGTCTGTTTTTGGAAATAGGACTCATTTTTGCTGTAGGGTTGGTTATGGCCGCATTTAATTGGACTTCCAGGCCTAAAAATATTGAAGGATTTCAGAATCAGGATGATAGCAAAATAGTTCAGGAAAATGTGCCTATTACACGTCGCAAAGAGGAGAAGCCTCCTCCTCCGCCACCACCGCAAGCTATAGAGATGATAAAGATTGTTGAAAACGATATACATATAGAAGACGAGTTGAGATTGGAAGAAACCGGTGCTGATGAAGATACCCGCGTTCAGATTGATGCATTTAGTGAAAAGGAAGAATCGGAAGATGAGCAACAGCCTTTTATAGTCGTTGAAGATCCTCCAAAATTTCAAGGGGGAGGCATCAATGCATTCCGGAAGTATGTTCAGGAAAATGCCAACTACCCAACAGTTGCATCGGAAAATGGCATTGAAGGGAAAGTATATATAAATTTTGTGATCAACAGAGATGGAAGTATTTCAGATATCAATATTGTTCGAAGTGTCGATCCTGTGCTTGATAAAGAAGCCAAAAGCGTAGTTGCAACGGCTCCTGACTGGGAACCCGGTAAACAGCGGGGTAAAGCAGTGCGGGTAAAGTATACCATACCTGTGGTTTTTGTATTATCAGGGGATGAGTAATCATTCCCAGTTTTGCATGTTAAATCTATGATTCATAAGCGTTTCCTATTGACATCTTTTCTTACACGACGTGAGATTGAAAAAACGTTATCCTTTTCATAAGGGTTATATACCCAACCTGTATTATTCATGTGTCAAGTTTTGGGTAGATGCAAGGCGTCGAAAGCCGACGAGGTGGTTACCTGCTTCGAGGCTTTCGCAACCTAGCAGATGCCCAAAAATTGGCGCACTCGGAAAAAATGTATAGAAATAAAATTTTCTAAGCATAATAATTAAAGCACTGATATTATATTGCTTATAAATGGGTTTCCATTTTTTATGAATAATACAGGCCAAATAACACAGGATAATAAATGGGTTCATCAAATATCAAAAAGGGCTGCTATAAACAGCCCTTTTTCAGTCATTACATAGTATGTTTCTTGAAACAATTTTCAATTATTTCAGTATATAAATTTTTGTCAAACAATATTTGGGCTTTTTCTTCGCTTAAGGTAAAATAAAGATTTTGATGAGCAGGAAGCAATTCGCAAGGACCTTTATCTTTTTATTGATTGGTATAGCCCTATTTGTTTATATATATAAAGACCTTAAATTAGACAGCCTGCAAAATATTCTGGGCTCCCTGCATTATGAATGGATCGTATTATCTGGTATATTTGGCCTCAGCAGCCATTTTATCCGTACATTGCGCTGGCAGCAACTTATTAAACCTTTGGCCCACAAGCCCAATACCTTAAATACATATCTGGCTGTTCTTGTTTTGTATTTGTTTAATATTCTGATTCCCAGGGGAGGGGAAATTGCCAGATGTTCTATTCTCAACAGATATGAGAAAATTCCCTTTACAAAACTTTTGGGGACGGTTGTAACTGAAAGGTTATCTGATTTGACCATTTTTTTTCTGGTATTGGCAGCGCTTATTTTCTGGGATACCCAGTTTATAGATAATTTTTTACAGCGTAACTCGGGTATGGTGGAAAATTTCCGAAATTTTTTCCATAGCAAATACCTTTATATCGCCTTGTTGGTGATGGGAGGAGGGATTTATTTTCTGTTTTATTTTCGTCGCGGTTCCAGATCAACATTGATGAATAAGATACTGCAGATTAAGGAGCAATTTCGGGAAGGTTTATCCACCATAGCTAAAATCAACAACAAATTTTTGTATGTGTTCTATACCTTATTGATCATATTTTTATGGCTATTAATGCTTTATGTTGTGTTTTTTGCTTATAAACCCACAGCGCATTTGTCTTTTCATGTTGCTGTAATTACTTTTGCCATTAGTTCGTTTGCATTTATTCTTCCTATTCAAGCCGGTATCGGTGCATGGCATTACCTGGTTATTCAATGTCTGTTATTTTTTGGTATAGATGCTAATGAAGGAGCTGTATTCGCACTCATTGCCCATACCTTTACAAACCTGATATTCCTTATCGTTGGCTCATTGGCTTTTATTGTCCTACCCATTGCCAATCACAGAAACAAACAGCCTGTCAAGTTGAATGAACTAATAGAAAGCTAGGGTTTGATTTTGCGTATATACAAACAAGATTCTTCTTCAAAACCCACAATAATCTATTATAATTCAGGTTTTCACCTTGCCTGTGTTATTCATAAAGATAAAAAAATATTTATAAATGAAAGAATATTTGCATTTTACTTGTTATGTTTAAAGATTTTTATTTTCATCCATTTATTCGAGTGCGCCAATTTTTGGGCCTTTGCTGCGTGGCGAAAACCCCGTAGTAGGCTTTGCTGAAAAACACAAAAAAATCTTTAAATCAATAGGGTAAACATATCTGTTGTTTCCAAAATGAAAGGTTTTTCAGCAAACCCGAAGTAGGCGACTACGTCGTGGGCTTTCGACGCCTTGCATCTACCCAAAACTTGACGCATGAATAATACAGGCTTGCATGACACGAAAAATTGTTTTACGTTCTTATTTTTTTCCCCAGTATATTTTAATCCAAATCGTCCGGTAAGATATGAGCAGGGTGATTATATTGCTTGTTTTTTTATGTGATGTGTTTGCGCTACAGGCACAGTATTTTTCTGTATTTGACTTAGATACAAAAGACTACCCTGTTGTACGGGCAAAATATTTCTATATGGATCAATCCGGGGATTTGATGGATCATTTGAACAAAGATCTGTTTATGATTTCTGAATATAGACGGGAAGCGGATTTACTTTCTTTGGATGCACCTGGAAAAATTTCCCCCAGAAAGCTTTCTGTTGTGCTTGCCTTCGATGTGTCGAGTTCTATGGATCAGGAGCGACTTGAAATTGCCAGGTCAGCGGGTTTAAAATTTATTGACCTTTTGCCTTTGGAAGTATCTGAATGTGCTGTTTCCAGCTTCGACCACATGAATTACTTGAACTGCGACTTTACGCATTCAGAAGCTCCGCTTAGAAAAGCTGTTACCGCACTTCATCCCCGGGGGGGTACAAGCTATAATGCGGGTTTTATTACACCATATGCCGGTGCCGTGCAGATTGCGAAAGCAGGAAAATACAAAAAGGTGATCATTTTGTTAACCGATGGGTTGGGAGAAGGCCGTAAACAGGATATTATCCGGCAGGCTACCCATCACGATATTTCGATCTATACTGTGGCTGTTGGGTTAAAGATGCCTGAGATCCTGAAAGATGTGGCCTCTGCTACCGGAGGCCGTTATTTTGAACAGGTTACTGATTCCGCTGAAGCTAAGGCTATTTATCAACATATTCTTCTTAATGCCCAATCCTATATTCCGGGTCAGGTTACCTGGAGAAGTCCTAATGGATGTCGAAATGATATCCAGACGGCATTTTCTTACAGAGGGGATACTGTGGTATTCAGGTATGAAATATCTGATAAGCAGCGCGCTAAATTGAATGTAAGTCCTTTGCTGATTCAATTTGATTCCATAAATGCCCAACTTACGAAAGAGATAAAAATTGAAGCGGTTAATACTGATTTTGTGATTGATGATATCAAATTTGGGAATCCAAAAAGCTTTTCGGTTCAGTACCCCCAAACCCTTCCCTTTAATTTAAAGGAAGGGACAAGCAAACGTTTGCATTTGCAATATGATCCGGACGGAGCCGACCCACATTTAACTAACCTCATTATTACCAATAATTTGTGCCCAGACGCCTATGTATATGTTAAAGGAGCCGGAGCTTCATCATCTGCAACCCTTAAGCTGGTTACCCCGAATGGGGGTGAAGTATATTCAGCCGGTATGTCTGAAAAGATGAAATGGAAAGGCATCGGGTTAATGGATACTGTTTCCGTTGAATTCTCTGCTGATGGAGGAGCAAACTGGCGTAATATTGGCCTTGCCTCCGGTTTGGAGCACGAATGGATGATCCCTGCTATGCCTGGAATCAATAATTTGATCAGCATTGAGCATGTCATAAATCCTTCTGCAACATCAGGTATTAATCAGTTGTTTTCATTGGAGGGCAAAGGCTATAATGCGCACAATGCCAGATTCGTAGGTAATGGCCGCTATGTTCTAACTGCAGAAGATAATCATTCGCTCAAACTATGGGACGGACATACGGGGCAGTTTATACGATCCTATCCGTTTCATACTGAATGGATCTATGATGTTTCAGAAAGTCCTGATGGAGAACGTGTTGTAACTTCCAGTGATGACGGAAGTGCCATTGTTTTTTATCTAAAAGGTAATCCACGTCCAAAGAATCTGGCTGTTAATTATTCAGGAATCAATAAAGCCGTTTTTTCCAATGATGGAGAAAAAGTCATTACATGCGGAGATGACGGAGCGGTAAGGATATGGAATTCCTATACAGGCCGGCACTTATACGGAATTATGGCTCATCCCGGATGGGTGCTTGATGTCGACGTGAGCCCAAATGGAAATACCATCGCTTCTGCCGGGGATGACGGGGTGATAAGAATTTGGAGGCTTGACAGGCATAAACCCCACCGGAGTATTCATAAGGTAAGCCTGACCAATCATCATGATTGGGTGACAGATGTGGAATTCAGTCCTGATGGTAAAAAGCTGCTGAGCGCTTCAAAAGATAGAACAGTGCGCTTGTGGGATGTTGACAAAGAAAGATTGTTGCATACATTTAAGCACCATAGCAAAAGGGTTTACTCCGCTACATTTAGCCCGGATGGGAAAAGTATTTTAACGGCCAGCCCAGATGGAACAGTTCAAGTATTAAATACCTCTACCAGAAAAGTAATGGATCAAATCCGGAGTGATAAAAATCAGTGGTTTCGCAGGGCTTTTTTCGGACCTCAGGGGGACCGGATCATTACCATCAGTAACAAGAGAAAAGTAAAAGTATGGATACTCAACCGGAAGGAATCTTTGCAAAAAGATCAATCTGACCGGGCCTTTCGGATTGTTTCTCCTAAACCTACCCTCAACCCAGTAGATGTTGGGAGTCATTGGATAGGCCAGTCTAAAGATACATTAGTCAAGGATTTTTTCTTTAACCCCGCTGATTATCCCATCAAGATAAAATCCAATTTTATTGCCGGACCAAACAAAGCAATGTTCTCCCTTGTTTCCGGTTACCAGTCCTTTACGCTTGCTCCCAATTCATCTAAGGATATTGAGTTGAATTTTAATCCGGCAGAAGCTGGAGATTTGAAAGCCTATATCGGGGTCGTGACCCCTACCGATACCATTAGAGCTTCCCTTTCAGGCCGGGGATTAAGAAAAAGTTACCATTTGCCAGTTGAAGTGTTGAACTTTGGCCGTTTGGATGTGGGAAAAACACGGGATTCAACCTTTATATTGATTCAGAATAAAGGGAACACGCCCTTGGAGATTAGCCGGCTGAAAATTCATGATCAGGATAAAAAAACTTTTTGTATTGGGGAACCCCTTGTTAATACCCATATTCAGCCTTTTGAATCCCAATCAATCCGTATCATTTTTCAACCCCTTTCCGGTGGAAGGAAAAGTGCGCAATTGTCCTTTTATGCGGAAGATCATGTGCAAAGAATTCAGCTTTTTGGTCAGGGTATGGCACCCCGCAAAGTTCATCTGAACGGTAAAGTATTGCAACATTCCGATCATCAACCCCTGTCCGCTAGGGTGCAGTGTTTTGATTTGGAATCCAATCATAAGTTTCAGGAGATGGTGTCAAACACAAAAGGTATTTTTGAATTGACATTAAATCCAGGAAGGAAATACAGGATCATTGGAAATAAAGAGGGTTATGTGCCTTCAAGTATTCATTTGGATCTTACTGGTCCTATTGATTCCTCAAATATTCACCGCAATCTTCATCTGTCCTTAATCGATTCGGGCTCCACAGTTGTGCTAAACAATATTTTTTTTACATACAACAGTGCACAATTAACTGATAATTCAAGGGGCGAACTGGAGCAGTTAAGTAAATTTTTGAAGAAAAATCCGGAGATAACATTTCTTATTACCGGTCACACAGACAGTATCGGAACGCAAAAGGGTAATTTATTGCTTTCCAGGGAGCGGGCCCGTTCGGTAATGAATTTTTTTATTGCTACAGGAATCAGTGCTGACCGCATTACAATCAGGGGGCTGGGGGAATCACAACCCATTGCGGATAACGCGACCGTCCAGGGCCGGCGTAAGAACCGAAGAGTAGAATTTACAATTACAGGCCGGTCTGGTCATTCCGGACGTTGATCAATACCTGAAAAACGAGCTTAACGCAGCCGGCGGACATTACATACAGTCTCAAGTATGCCAAGTATGATAGAATTTGTTCAACTTAATGTGATTTAATCATAAACAAATTCCCTGTTTTTTCTGTAGTATTGTTATGTTATAATTTTGTATCTAAAAAATATGGTATAATGGAATATCAGGTTAAAATACTTCAGATCAATCTAATTACGCATGATGTTAAGGAGTTTATAACAGAAAAACCGGAAGGTTATTCCTATATCCCGGGTCAGGCCACAGTCGTATCCATTAATAAACCGGGGCTGGAAAAAGAAAAGCGTCCATTTACTTTTACTTCTCTAAATCAGGAAAAAAATTTGGGATTTACCATAAAAATTTATCCTGAAAAACATGGGGTAACCGATTCAATGGATGAGCTTAGAGAAGGTGATCAGCTTGTCATCAATGATCCCTGGGGAGCCATTCGGTATAAAGGACCGGGCTATTTCATCGCAGGGGGAGCCGGTATTACTCCTTTTATTGCTATTCTGAGGAGTCTGAAAAAGGAAGGTCTTGTTGACGGCAATATGCTTTTCTTTTCCAATAAAACCCGTAAGGATATTATCTTGGAAAAGGAACTGCAAAGTATTCTCGGTGATCAGGTAATTTTCACCCTCACACGTGAAAAAGATCCGTCCTATCATTACGGAAGAATTGATGAGGTATTTTTAGAAAAACACATCCATGATACCCATAAACATTTTTATGTATGTGGAACTCCTGAAATGACAGATGAAATCAATCAAGTCCTTTTGAAATTAGGAGCATCTTCCGATTCTGTGGTTTTTGAAGGGAAATAATTCAAAAACTGGATTCGGAAGAATTGATTAGCGTATATCCTGTTAATCTGTCATATCCTTTGGCATGATCCCGATAGTATATATATATCAGGTAATCATTTTCCGCCTGAGCGTGATTGCCTGATATGTAGCATGGTTGTATACCATCAGGAGTTTTAAAGACATATTTATAATCATAATAACCCTGTTTCATGAGCAGTACATTGTAAAATGCCTTCCTGCCGGCACGGTAGCTCATTTTATAATCCCCTTGGCATTTCCAGTTATTGAACCCACCCATAATATAAACATTGCCTTCCGCCGGTGAAGTTTCAGTTTTCAGGGTAAAATGCACATATACATAGTCTGCTTCTGTTTCCGGATGATCACTGTTTTCTATATCAATCATAAACCGGCCGTTAAGGTCTTTTTTGATCTTATAGGGCTCAAAGGTTCTGTCATGATCTGTATTCAGGAGAAACTGATAACCTTCATTTTCAAAGGTGATTGATTTGATATGCTCCCCTGGATAAGAGGTACTTTTGGAATTGAAGTGATGAAATTCATTACAGCCTTTGAAGATCAATTTTTTGTTCATCTGATATGAAATATTATTTCCCTTCATAGAGGAGGGTCGCATATATTCATGCAGGTTTTCCTGGTGGTAGTTTTGCTGCACAGCGATTTTAATATTGTTGTATGGATTATCAATATGGATTCCGGCAGCTTCTAATGTCAGATTTAATTCCTGGTTAGGCTTTTCCCTGCTCATGCGATTGATCTTTTCTATTTTTCCCCTTACAGATACAAGATTTTCGGTTATCCTGAATTTTCTGGTCAGAACCGTGTCCTCAGGATGATTATTGCTGTATACCATAAGGATATAGTTGCCTGATATCATAGGCTTCATGTTTTTATTGGGAATACTTAGTTGATAATGGGTATAGGATATCAACGTATTGAAGGAGTTTTGGGCATCATACATTTCACCGGTATACTGGCCTGCAAGATAATCCGATTCAAAAAGGTCCGAAGGTTGCCACCAGGCATTGCAATGAATAAGCTTGTAAGAAAAGTTCTTTCTTCCTCCTTCCATATCATCAAAACCAAGGCTGACTTTTTCTCCGGCATTCAATTGAATAACGGGTGGAGATAATGCTTCTCCCTCTTTGTGGATCCTAACCGTTCGAATGTTGTTTTTATGGTTTTTTTCACGGAATGTCTGACCCAACATTGAGAAAGGCAATATACTTGCAATCAAAATAACAATGGCGGGAAAAAAGTATCGGCTCATGAACATTGATTTATTGATTACCGGGGCTAAGTTAATAAATCATTCGCAATGCATTAAAACGTGTTTGATGCACTGTTCAGGACAATAAAAATGGCAATGCGGGCTTGCCTGCATCCACACCGCAAACCATCGCGCATTCATAAATGGACGAAGTGAAGTTTTTGCATAATGCAGGATAGCATTAAGATAATCTTTTCTATTTCTGATACCCGGGTATATTTCATCGAATATAGATTACCATTGATCTACAGTAGATTCAGGTTCACGGAAGAATTTTCACAAAAATGCCTCCTGCACCGTAATCCAATAAAAAAAAAGAGGCTTATGAGCAATCTTACTATTGAAAGGGTAGCCTACCCTCATGACAACTGTCTAAAATTTATATTCAGGGATGAATTTACAAAGGATCAGGCAGAAGAAGGAATTGAAATTTGGAAAAAGGTATTTCATTCCAAACCTGATGAAAAATTTACGCTGATCTGGCACTGTCTGGAGATGAAAGGTTATGAACCCGCTTCCCGAAGATTGTGGCAACAGACCATCAAAGAATTAAAAACACAAATAGACTGCATATGGTTGGTATCAAATTCAAAAGTGATTAAATATGGTGCAAGTCTGATGAGCCTGTTTACAAGTTTTGAGATTAAAACAGTACATTCAGAGGAGGAGATCATGATAAGCCAATCATAGCCTGTATTATTCATGCGTCAGGTCATGTTAATGTATAAAAATAAAAAAAAAATTGAGCATAATAAGTAATGCACTAATATTCTCTTGTTTATAAATGTTTTTTTATGAATAATATAGGATAGGTGAATACCTTATTGGCTTATCCATTGTTTGATTTGATTCACATCTTCTTTTAATTGCTCGATGGCTTTATCTTGTTTTTCAATAATTTTTTGTTTTGCTTTATTTTCGGATTGAAGATCTTTTATCTGATTATTTAGTTGTTCGATGTAAATGTGTGCTTTTTCGAGTTCTTCCAGCATTTGTTCTCTGCGTTCAGCCATGCTGTAGGTTTTTCCTTTCTTTATTTCTTCTGCACTTTGGAGTGCAGGAAGGTGTTTTTGCTCCCACATAAATTTTGCATGTTCTTCAATGGTTTCAAGCTGATAATCTTCTTCAAATACATAATCCGGTGCTTCAATTTTTGTACCGTCGTCCAGGAAGTCCCCTCCGGAGACGGAGATATTTCCTTCAATAACTGTGATATCGCCTTCCTGTACGCTCATTGTTCCGGCAATATCAAGTTTATTGGCTGGTGAAGAAATCCCAATCCCCACATTTCCATTCATGATAGCCATGACGTTGGAATTGGGTATTTCCACTGTTGTGGGTAGATCATCTTCTTGTTTTATGCCGAGGGATATCCCCAGGGAATGATTCCCCGAGACATGAAGATAGGGGCCCCATGCCCTGGAGCCTATACCTGATGCCAATGATTTATAACCTGCTACATAGGCACCGGTTGCCGTAGCTTTTGATTCTGATCCTATAGCAAAAGCATAGGGTTTTGTGGTTTGTGTCTTGATACCCATGGCCATCGAGCCTTCTCCTGAAGCGATGGTTGCGCTGCCCATAGCTATTGCGGAAGATCCGTCAGCTATACTACCTTGTCCCACGGCAATGGAAAAATCTCCTGATGCTTCGGTATTTTCACCCATGGCTGTGGCGGCATATCCTGAGGCAGTGGTATGGCTGCCCATTGCACTGGCATAATTTTCAAGCGCATTGGTGTTAAATCCCATGGCAAGGGAAGCAGTATCCTCAGAAGATGTATATCGGCCAAGCGCTACCGAATATTTTCCTATAGCTGTACTATTGCTACCGACCGCCATAGCGAAATCACCACTGGCTTCGCTACCGTTTCCTATAGCGATAGAGGATATCCCCGAAGCTACAGTATATGGATCTTCTCGTGCCGGTACCCCACCTATCGCCAGGGAGTAATGTCCAGTAGCTTTTGCCCCTGCTCCAAAAGCCAATGCGGCTCTTCCTTTCGCAGTGGTTCTAAAACCCATAGAAGTGGAGAAAATACCGGAAGCTTCGGTAAACAAGCCGGTAGCCATCGAGAAAGGACCGGAAGCAATGGTATGATTACCAATAGCAAATGCACTTTTTTTGGTTGCCCGGGTTCCCAAACCAATGGCAAATGAATAATCCCCTTCTGCCAATGCCGGATGACCGGCAGGTTGGCTGGAGGAAGTGTCCCTACCTACTGAACCGATTGCATAAGATCCGATACCCCTGGAAATAGCTTTGTCCCCTATGGCGAAAGAAGTATGACCTTCAGCCCTGGCGCTATCTCCAAAGGCAAATGAGTTGGTTCCTTTGGCACTGGCGTAATTACCTATGGCTGTCGAATGGTTGCCTGTTGTTCTTGACTTGTATCCAAATGCCTGAGAATAATTGCCAATGGGCTTGGATTCAAATCCTGTAGCCATAGAATTGGTTCCTATGCTATCCGGACTCTCTACCAGCACCCTTCCTGCTAAAAAAGCCTCTTTTCTGGGATACCACAAAACCTGTGGTCTGCTTGGGTCAACACGATTGACCGAAGTACTTGCAGATATATTAAAGAAGTCTGCCGCAGTGCCCTTGCCTGCGGCTCTTCCGCTTACTGCAAAACCCCCGGGCATACCCTTCTGCCTGTCATTGATGTAAAATCTTGTGCTATCACTATTGGCAAAAAATATGCGTTCACTCACATCTTGCTTTGTCGTTGCTCTTCCGCTTACTGCAAAACCACCTGGCATACCTTTACCTGTTGGTTTGAAAAATATCCTTGTGCTGTCGGGCGTAACCTTCATGTATTCTTGTTCGCCTGATTTTGTCGCAGCCCTGCCGCTTACTGCAAATCCCCCCACAATACCTTTTGATGTTTCATTGACATATACCTTGGCTCCATCGGGAAAGACAGCAAATACGGTATTCCCATCTTTATCTTTTACTGCAAATAATGTGTCTTTACCCGTAGAAGCTTCATCTCCGCGGACCTCAAGCCTGGAGTTGGTTTTCTTTACCCCTACACCTACATTGCCGGAGAGGTAATATATGTTCTCATTGGCCTTCTCCCAGATCTTTCGTCCATATGGCAAAAGGATGGCATTTCCTCCCGCTATGTACAAGGAATCTCCTTTTAACCATATTTCCTGAAGCTCATTGGCAGGATCCGCATCAGCATCCTCCGTATTACCTGTTTGATTTGAGAAGAAAGCGTAGGGAACCGAAAGCAATGGTGAACTGCCCATCATGGTATAATTATCACCCCCTTCGGGATCAATTCCGATCTCAGCATAGTAACGGTCCGAACCCCAATCAATGGTTTGGAAAGATCCGGTTTGTGGCTCACCCTCACCTATTACCAGCGAGAACAAACCGAATCCGTTGGTTCTTAACTCATGGGTTTCCTGATATATTGGCTTTTCATCGGGACTACCTTTTAAGAGTTTGATTTGTATTGATAGTGTTTGATTGGCAAATACCTCACCACTGCTATTCCTGGCTACCGCTTGATACTTAATGCCTTCAGGTGCCTGACCCCAGGTTAAGAAACCGGTGCACAGGAGAACTATTAGTAAAAAAATTCTTTCCCTCATATCGCTGAGCTTTATTGTTTAATGATTTTATAGCTGTCAAATTGATTGTTATGGGTTATTCTGAGAATATATGTTGCAGGTGGTAAGGATCCCAACTGAAGGATCTGTTGGTTCTCACCGGGTGCTATTTCGGTCGTTATAATTTTTTTACCTTGTAAATTATAGACCTCCACCAATACCTGTTGTTCTAATTTTTCGCTAAACCTAATTTGCATAAGCTGTTCAGCGGGATTGGGAAATACCTTTAAGGATAATTCTTCCAAAGAGGAATTGTCTATGCTTGATACGGTAAGCCTTCCTTGATGAAAACCTTGCGTAAGCATGAGGTCTTCATGTTCCAGGGTAGTTGTGAAGGGTTCTCCGATCGTCCAACTAAGCATTAGACCAGAAGCTTTATGGCTTTCCCCGGATGAACTGATAATTTCGGGAGCCAGCTCCTGTCCCCTGCTGAGAATCGATAATCCCATTAATAAAAAAAGAATCGGCAGCATGTATTTTATCATCTGTTTAAAATTTTTGTCGTTAAAAAAATGCCAAAAATTTTGGCACATTCA
>CAYYLT010000080.1:6914-12731 GCA_964472385.1 uncultured Bacteroidales bacterium | reverse complement strand
GATAAATCCTTTGACCTGAATGATTATATCATTTTACCTGCTAATTTATCTAAGGAAAGGCATAAGTTCAGAATTTTATTTGACGGCCATAACTTTGAAACGCGCTGTCAAAAATATCATCAAAAAAAAGTACAATCCTTAAATATTGTTACATGTGATAAGATTGCATATCCCTTTAAAACTACGGAACGATATATGCTAGAAAAAGCTTACAATCAGCGTAATAAATGTGATGATGTGCTCATAGTAAAAAATGGTCTGGTTACAGATGGTTTTGTATCGAACATTCTTTTGTATGATGGATGCAAATGGATAACTCCTGCCAATCCGTTGTTAAAGGGTGTGCAACGAGCATATCTAATTGATAATCAAAGATTAATTGAAAAAGACGTTTCAATAGATGATATATATGGTTACACCTATATTAAATTGATAAACGCGATGGTGCCCTTTGAAAGGGCAGAGGTTATCGATGTAAGGAAAGGGGTATTTGGCATTTGATGTTATGGACAGACACTAATTAATACATGAATGAGGCTATGATATTTAATGGAAAATGAAACAATTATCCGGAAAAGAACTTACGCGTATTTCAGCATTTACGGTTACTACTGCAGACACAGATATGTATTCCCGGATTCAGCTGGGCGCTTGTGTTAACCTGCTTATTCAGGCATCAATTCATTCGGCGGATGATATGGGCCATGGATTTAAGGATCTGAATGAAAAACAGCTTTTCTGGGTGCTCAGCCGCATGAGCTTAAACTTGTATCGCCCGCTTAAGAGGAATGAAGCGGTAGAAGTGGAAACCTGGGCTAAAGGCCTTGACCGTCTGTATTACCTTCGTGATTACTTGATACGGGATGAAAAGCATCAGATCATTGGAAAAGGAACATCCGGTTGGCTGGCTATTGATTTGCAATCTAAGCGCCCGAAGATCATTAAAGGAGAAAATGCCAGGTTATTTGAATACCTTAAGGGAAAACATGCCATGCAGGAATTGCCTGAAACACTTGATCCCGTGAAAACAGGGGATATTTTTCGGGTTAAGTCCGCTTATTTTGATATCGATCTGAATGAACATGTTACTTCTACACGCTATGTAGATTGGATGATGGATACATTTTCGCCCGAATTTCATAAGCATCATTATCCCAAATGGCTATCAGTAAACTACATTAAAGAGACCAAGCCCTTAGAAACCATTCGGATAACAAGAAACCGCGCTGATGAAGGCACTTATTTGTTTGAAGGATATAATACGGGTGCCGAAACTACTGCATTTAGAGGAAAGATCGTATTTTGATTTTTGGTAACAGACCCAGCAGCCATTATAGCCATACGCTATATCATTTTAACTGATTCGGAGCGTTAATTTCCTATCCTGGGTCAGGATAGGATTGGAATTCCGTTGAATAATGGATAGGGTAGGAGGGTAGACTTGATTGAACCGCTTTTGCAAAAAGGGATATAGTAGACTGACTTTTATGGGATTGATATTTAAAAGGAAGGGAAGCGGAGTAATTGGGTGCCTGAAGCCTGGATAGAACCCTTTCTTTTTCCATTTGTTCCTGCTTTTCGATATCCAGAGCCACACGCATATATTCCAACGCTTCTTTTGGATAATTCATTTCATGGTGCAGAATGGCCATCTGCTTAAGGTAAAGCGGTTTTTTATTATGAAAAATTGCCTTTTCATAATATTTATATGCCTGAGCCGGCTTTCTTTGGGCATGAAAGATCATTCCCCACCGGAAAAAATATCTTGCCCGCTCTATAGGCTTGGGAACAGCTGTTGCAAATTCATATTTTCCGGTATAATAGTTTCTTTTTGTCTGCGGCTTAATTTTGATAAGATCCTGAAGCATGGGTATCGCTTTTGTTGTTTCAGAATTAAAAACAAACGATCTGTACTTTTTTTGGTTCTGCCTGTATTATACATGGATAAAACAGGTTAGTTTTCGTGAAGAAAAAAGCGCTAACAATTAAGTGTTCAGACAGTCGAAATTAACATCCTTATTTTTTTCCTGATCATCGTGATAATAAAAGTTACATTTTTTCAGATAAGTTGCAACGACTTCTTCATGAGGGATATTTACGGTTTCGTTTGGAACCGATTCTCCGGTTTCCGGATCCATATAATCTGTATGGCGAAGTTCCTCCTTACCGTTTCCTGTATGGTATACTTCTTCGTTGTAAATGGTTTCTTCCTTCATGATGGGTAAATTTATTTTATTGCGGTTTGGCGATTATTTTCATCTGTCTAAAATTTTTGTCGTTAAAAAAATGCCAAGAATTTTGGCACATTCAGGAACTCCAGATGAAATCTTTTAATCATTTGCCTGTGAGTAATTTATGATTAATAAAGTTCATGGTCGTTTCATAATCTAATATATCCTGTTTCATCTTTAACAGGTAATCGATGTCGTCCAGACCGTGCAAAAGGCATTTCTTTTTATATTGATTGATTTCAAAATAAATGAATTCTCCTGTATCCGGAATTTCAACTTTTTGCTTAACGAGATCAACATGAACCTGGGTGGCTGGTTTATTTTCATTGAGATGCAGTAAATTATCCAGAAAACTTTTATCTGCCTGGATAGGAAGTAATCCAATATTCAGGGCATTGTGTTTGAATATATCGGCAAAACTAGCAGCCAGGATCACACGGAAACCGAAATCTTGTAATGCCCAGGGGGCATGTTCCCTGCTGGATCCACTTCCAAAGTTTTCACCAGCAAGTAAAATTTGGGGATTCAATCCGGGTTGGTTCAATATAAAATCTTCCTTGGGATTACCTTTATCATCATATCTCCAATCATGAAAAAGGTATCGCCCCAGTCCTTTTTTCTGGGTAGATTTCATGTATCTGGCTGGAATAATTTGGTCGGTATCAATGTTATCGACCAAAATTGGTATAACAGGAGCAGTAATTTCTTTAAATGGTTCCATAACTAATTGTTTATAAGTTCTCTGGGATCAGCGATATATCCTTTGATAGCTGTGGCTGCTGCAGTTAAGGGGCTGGCAAGAATTGTTCTGGCACCTGGCCCCTGCCTGCCTTCAAAATTTCTGTTGGTGGTTGAAACACAGTATTCACCGGGCGGCACTTTATCATCATTCATAGCCAGACAGGCGGAGCATCCGGGTTGACGTAATTCAAAGCCGGCTTGTTTGAGTATTTTATCCAATCCTTCCTTTTCAGCCTGAAATTCTACTCTTTTTGAACCAGGAACAATATAAACACGCATATGATCAGCCTTTTTCCTTCCTTTAACCATCTCAGCAAAGGCTCTGATATCTTCTATTCTGCCGTTGGTACAGCTACCCAGGAATACATAATTGATTTTTTTGCCAAGTAGTTTTTCACCAGGTTGCAAACCCATATAATCGAGGGATTTCTTAAGGGATATACCATTTTCCTGATTTTTACCGGGAATGGCATCGGTAATGGCCATACCCATTCCCGGATTGGTGCCATAAGTGATCATAGGTTCGATAACAGATACATCAAAATGATATTCTTGATCGAACTTTGCCCCGGCCTCACTATAGAGCTGTTTCCATTGGTTAATTTTTTCATTGAATCGATCATCTTTATTGGCAGCCGGTGTGGCACGTAGATATTCATAGGTGGTTTCATCCGGGGCTATCAGGCCACCTCTGGCCCCCATTTCAATGCTCATATTGCAGATGGTCATGCGCTGTTCCATGGTCATGTTGCGGATTGCCTCTCCGGCATATTCAACAAAATGCCCTGTAGCACCTTTGGCAGTTAGCTGAGAAATAACGTATAGAATGACATCTTTAGCTGTAACACCTTTTTGGAGTTTTCCGCTAAGGTTTATGCGCATTTGCTGAGGTTTTGACTGAAGCATGCATTGGGAAGCCAACACCATTTCAACTTCACTGGTACCGATCCCAAAGGCTATGGTTCCAAATGCTCCATGGGTTGCCGTATGACTATCGCCGCATACAATGGTGTTTCCCGGAAGGGTGAATCCCTGTTCCGGACCCACAACATGCACAATACCCTGATTGGGATGATTCAATCCGTAAAATTCGAGGTTATGCTCTTCTGCATTTTTTCGCAGTTCCTCTATTTGAGCCCGTGAACGTTCATCCTGAATTTCTTTGTCCTGGTTCATGGTAGGTACGTTGTGATCAGCTGTTGCAAGCACCTGACTGGGCCTGAAGACCGGAACGTGTTTATCCCGGAGCCCGGAAAAAGCCTGTGGACTGGTTACTTCATGAACAAGATGCTTGTCTATATACAACACATCAGGGCCGTCCTCGATATGTTTTACGACATGTGCATCCCATATTTTGTCAAATAAGGTTTTTTTCTTTGTTGTCATGGGAACTTAAATGATTTTTGAAATGGCATCCAGATAGGATTCTACGGAAGCCGTAATAATATCGGTATTAGAACCGAATCCATAATAAAATTTATTTCTGTATTTCAGTTGAATATGCACTTTCCCCAAGTCATCCGTACCTCCGGTAAGTGCCTGTACAAGAAACTCATCCAGGTGTATCTTTTTTGTAATGATTTTCTTTACTGCATTAAAAGATGCATCAATAGGACCATTTCCATTTGCAGAAGCTATGGTTGTCTGGCCGTTGACTTTTAACTTGATGGTTGCTGTGGGTATGGAAGATTTTCCACACATTACATCAAGATTGATCAGTTTAAGTTTTTTTTCTTTTTTATAGGAAACCTGCCCTACAAGGGCCAACAGATCATCGTCATTAACTTCTTTCTTTTTGTCTGCTACATCCAGAAATTTATTGTACAGTGTATCTAAATCCTCATCTTTAACTTGATAACCCAATTTGGCAACCCGGTGCTTAAAAGCAGCCCTTCCGCTTCTTGCAGTAAGTCGCATATTGGATTCGGCAATGCCTACAGTTTTGGGATCGATGATCTCATAATTTTCCCGGTTTTTGAGTACCCCATCCTGATGAATACCGGACGAATGCGCAAAAGCATTTTTCCCAACAATGGCTTTGTTAGGTTGTACAGGCATTTTCATCAATCTGGAGACCATTCGGCTTGTATCATATATTTTTTTTGAATTGATATGGGTTTGAAGGTTCAGTTCTTTATGGCTTTGCAAAATCATTGCCACCTCCTCAAGGGAGGTATTACCCGCCCTTTCACCGATACCGTTGATGGTTACCTCAGCCTGGCGCGCTCCATTAATAAGGCCGCTGACCGTATTGGCTGTACCCATTCCCAGATCATTATGGCAATGTACCGAAAGTATTGCTTTGTCAACATTGGGTACATGATCTTTGATGTATTTGATTTTTGCTCCATAATCCGCAGGAAGGCAGTAACCAGTGGTGTCCGGCAAATTGATCACAGTCGCACCCGCCTTGATCACAGCTTCCACCACCCGGGCTAGATACGCTTCTTCCGTTCTGCCTGCATCTTCTGCATAAAATTGTACATCCTCAACAAACTTTTTGGCAAATTTAACTGCGTGAACAGCCCGTTCTATGATTTCATCCTGGCTAGAATTCAATTTATATTTGATGTGATAGAAAGAAGTGCCAATTCCCGTTTGGATCCTTGGCTTTTCTGCATGCTTAAGCGCATCTGCTGCTACTTCAATGTCTTTATCTATAGCCCGCGTCAACCCACAAATGGTAGGCTCTTTTATTGTTTTGGCTATCTCTGAAACCGATTTAAAATCCCCCGGACTGGAGATGGGAAATCCAGCTTCAATAATATCCACACCCATAAATTGCAGCGCCTCGGCTATTTCGATTTTTTCTACAGTATTAAGCTGACATCCAGGAACCTGTTCT
>CAYYLT010000080.1:0-6904 GCA_964472385.1 uncultured Bacteroidales bacterium | reverse complement strand
TGTACATACTCGTTTGACATCATTAAAAAAGTTATAATTTTGAAAATTATTTCAATATAAGGGGTAATACCAAAGTTGCAAAATTAATGGCTAATTGAAAATAATAAAATTAAAATTGGCCCTTATTACGATATTTAAAACTGTTGGTACTATTTCCTTGTTCATGATAAACAGTTATTTAATGTATTTTTTCGCAATATCTATTTACAATGCCAAAGCAACAAACCGATAATTTATTTCAATTGATCAAATCACTGTCTAAATCGGAGAAAAGGAACTTCAGATTATATGTTAACCGTTTGAAAAGTGGTGAAGGCACTAAATTTCTTCAGCTCTTTGATATATTGGACAAACAGGAAGAATATGATGAATCTACTATATTGAAAAAGGCTACCACCATCAAGCCCCGGCAACTTTCCAACCTGAAAGCCCATTTGTATAAGCAGCTTTTAAAAAGTCTGCGTTTGAAATACCTCAACGCTGATCTAGAAATTAATATCCGGGAATGGATTGATTATGCCAGGGTTTTATATAATAAAGGGCTATATAAGCAAACGTTACGGGTTTTGTCAAAAGCTAAGTCCTTATCCAGAATTAATAAGAAAGATATGCTGGAAATGGAAATCATTGAATTTGAAAAACTTATTGAATTGCAGTACATTACAAGAAGCTTGGAAAACCGTGCTGATGAGCTGACAAGTGAAGCCAGGATCACTGGCCAGAAGATCATTTCTGCACAAAATTATTCCAATCTGGCGCTCAAGCTTTATAGCCTTTATCTTAAAGTCGGTGCAGCCAGAAACAAAAAAGATATGATGATGGTCACCAGCTTTTTCAATTCAAACTTTGTTCCCCCTGAAGATATGAACCGCTGCAATTTTTGGGAAAAGTTGTTTGTTTATCAGGCCTATGTTTGGTACAACTATATTACCCAAAATTTTTTAATGTGCTACAAATATGGCCAAAAATGGGTGGATCTTTTCCGGGAGAACCGTGAAATGATCTATAATCAGACTGATATGTACTTGAAAGGCATGAATAGCCTGCTGAATGCCATTTATATGTTGAGATATCATTCAAAATTTGAGGAAGAACTGAAAAATTTGTCCAGACTGATCGAAAATGCAAACATTCCCCAAAACGATAACAATTTAAGGTTATACTACTTGTTTACCTATAAGCATCGCCTTAATTACCATTTTTTAGAAGGTACGTTTTCCGAAGGTCTTGATCTGATCCCCAAAATCAATCAGTATATTGAAGATTATTCCAGACATCTTGACAATCACCGCATATTGGTTTTCTATTACAAAATGGCCAGTTTGTATTTTGGCAGTGGTGATTATAGATCTACCATCAAATATTTAAATTATATACTCAATTACAAAGATATTTCAATCAGGCAGGATTTTCATTGTTTTGCCAGAATTTTAAACCTTGTAGCGCATTTTGAACTGGGTAATGATGAACTTGTCGAATACCAGGTAAAATCAACTTATCGTTTTCTGTATAAAATGGAAAGCTTACAAAAGGTACAACGTTATGTGCTTGATTTTCTTAAAAGATTAGCCTTGATCAAACCTGAAGAACTTCGGAGTGAATTTAAAAAATTGCATAATAAACTGGTCAGTTTACAGGAAAATCCCTTTGAACAAAGGGCTTTTTTATACCTGGATATTATTTCCTGGTTGGAAAGTAAAATAGAAAACCGTTCCGTACAAGAAATCATACGTGAAAAAGCTCTGAATGAGAGAAAGTCAGCTCGTGAGTAGATTCCTCTTTTTGTTTAAACTAACCTGCATTATTCATGCAGGCTAAATGAATCATACAGAATAAGGAGATTTTTCAATATTGAAAAGATGAAACCAACATGCAGCGAACCACCACAACAGGACGATGAATAAAACATACGGGTTCCGCAATGATGATTTGAAAATGAAGGAATTATTTTTAACAGAACCTTCCTTGTCTTATAAAGATTCTTTTCAAAGTATGGTCATGGAATATCTTCAGAGCGGGGAGGAAAATTATAAAAATATGTACAAACCTGCTCTGGCCAATTTTACAAAGTATGTGATACTGCTAAAGGCACATGCTCAAGGAAAGAATTTGCCTGCCGGAGAGGTAGCTTACAGTACCTATTGGTTGGTAACCTATTATAATTATATTTTGGGGAATGTTCGCCTTAGACATCAATCTTTACCGGTTTACGGTAATATAGGTTATGATATCCGGCCTTCATTCAGAAATAACGGCTATGGAACGATTATGCTGAAACTTGCCATAGAAAAGGCACGGCAACTTGATATGGATTACCTAAAAATTGCCTGCGATCAGCGCAATAGATCTTCTATTAAGGTTATTGAAAAAAACGGGGGGGTATTTGTTGAACGGGTTTATGACCGAAAAACACGTCTTTTTGTCAACAAATATTATGTTGATTTGTCATGAATTGCTGTAAGAAAACGGCAATTTTAGCGTTATACAAATCGCCAAAAAGACTCATTTACGATAGTTAACTCCGTGTTTGGCGATTTGAAAGCTTTGAACTTGACATTTTTATCACGCCACTTTCAAAAACGGTAGTTCTCTTATGGGCACTACCGGGTTTTATCCATAGCGCCAATTAAATTAAGAATTTAGCGGGAACCGGTAGATGATCGAGTTGATATTCATGCCGGCGCCAACAGATACAAAAACAACGTGATCGCCAGGGTTTACAGACTGATTCTTCAATTGCCTTTTCAAGATAAGATCGAGCATGACAGGAATGGTAGCAGAAGAATTGTTTCCGAGCTTTGAGATGGTCATGGGCATGATGTCTGGTGGTACATCTTTGATATTGTATAGTTTGAAAAACCTTTTCAACATAGCCTGATCCATCTTCTCGTTGGCCTGATGAATGAGTACTTTTTTGATGTCTTTCACATCCACTCCTGATTGGTCCAAATTTTCCTTAACAAGGGGTGGTACAGTATTCAGCGCATATTCAAACTGCTTTCTGCCGTTCATTTTCAAAAAGATCTCATCACCGGGAAAATTGGGATTATTTGAGTGTGCCATCCACATCAGGTTAGCCTCATTAAGGGTATCTGACCTGGAAACGTGGGAAAGAATGCCGATTGGTTCCTCACTTGCTCTTGCCTCCAATATTGTGGCTCCGGAACCATCGGAATATATCATGCTGTCGCGGTCATGAGGATCCGCTACCCGGGAAAGCGCATCAGCACCAATAACCATTACTTTTTGAGCATCCCCTGCTTTGATATAGTAATTGGCCTGAATTAGGCCCTGGACCCAACCCGGACATCCAAATATAAGATCATAGACTATCGTTTTTGGATTATGTATACCCAAAAGATGTTTTATTCTGGAAGCAATACTGGGTATGATATCTATGCTTCCGGTGGACTTTTTGACGTCTCCGAAATTATGAGCAACAATGATGTAATCCAGCTCTTCCCTGTCTATATCTGCATTTTTTATGGCTTCTTCAGCAGCAAGAAAACCCAGATCGGAGGTTGTTCGTTCATCCTCGATATACCTTCGTTCATGGATTCCTGTTATTTCCATGAATTTTTGAATAATCTCCTTATTTTCTTTATCCAGCTTTTTGCCTGATGCATCGTAAAACTGGTTGTTCATAAAGTCTTCGTTCTGAACAACGTTACCGGGTATACAGCTTCCTGTCCCTGTTATAACTGCCTGATAATTATTTTGCATGGTGTTATCTCAATGTGTTTGGCTAAATGATATATTATGATTTAAAAAATGATCAATAGTATGTGATTCCTGGTGTACTCTCGTGTATTATTTATAATATAGGCTATAATTTGATATTTGTATTAGACAAAATCTTGATTTATTGTATTAATTCCCTGATTAGTTTTTTTACGCTGCGGGATTGCCAATTCACAGCACCTTTTTTTCGCAAAACAATTTGTTGTTCACCGGAAATGATTAAAGTGGTAGGCAAAACTGAAAAGTTAAAAGAGCCGGAGGGTTCGGATATCAACCTGTAAGTAGGGAGCTCATAGCTGTACTGGTTCAGATAATCCGCTTGCTTTTCGAGGTTTTGGCTGGAAATCAGCAAAAAATGCATATCTTCTCCATACTGTTGGTATAAGTTTTCAATCGCAGGCATCTCGGCTCTGCATGGCGGGCACCAGGTAGCCCAAAAATTTATGAATACCGGTTTATCAAAAAAATTGTTGAGGCTGTATGAATTTCCATGATTATCAGCAAATCGAAGGTTTCCTGCCCCTTTTAAATCAACAGCTTTATCCATTTCATCAACGGAAGTAAGATACATTCGTATTTTTGCGCCATAGGTCATCAGTTCTTTACGCGACCCGGGTATGATAAAAAGTATAAGCAACAGGGCAAACAAAAGATCTGTGAATTTACCAAACCAGGACTTATTCAGAAATTTAGCGTATTCTTTTTTCAGACGTTGTTTTAACATAACAGAAATGAACGACAATATTATCCGGTACCATAATTTTCAAAAGGAGACAGCCCCAATCAATTCACCTGGTTCATTTTGACCCACCGTAATGAATTAACTAAGCCGGGTCAAAAAGGGTAAAGTGTTTCAGAACGTTTCCAGAATGACCGCCACAGCAATGAATAAATCTGTAGACAATACAGTAATCACATTCATTCCAAGAGCAGGTATTAATTTTGGAATATCATTCCCGTGTTTGAGGGCACCCATGGAAGCTTTATAGGCAAACGGAATTGGCAAAAGGGCCAGCATAAACCATGGAGAAACAATATTGAACAGCGCCGCTCCGATAATAACTCCGAAAGTAGCGATCATCCCGGTTATATATATATAGGCAGCTTTTTTTCTTCCCAACCATATAACCAGGTGACGTCTGCCACCCATTTTATCTGCTTCTAAATCCGGAAATTCATTAATAAGCAGGAGCAATGCTGTGAGGATGCCAGGTGGAATTGACATAAGCAAAACATCCTTCGGAAATAGTTCCGCCACAGCCATACCCGGAGAAGCTGTCATCACTACATAGGATCCCAATACCACAAATGTTCCCAGGGCTAAACCGGCAAATAATTCACCCAGTTGAATTTTAGCCAGTACACTGGTATAGAATAAAATGCTGAATGTACCTACGACAGCGAAAAATATTATGATCCAGTGCACGGTAAGGGCAAAATAGATACCTATTGCTGAAGAAATAAATAAGGTTATGATAGCAGCCATATAAACACTTTTTGAAGAAAGCTGACCTGAGCTTAAGATCCCACTTCCTCCGCTAAAAGGGGTACGCTGTGTATGATGATCAATTTTGCTTCTATTGTCGGAGTATTCATTAAAAAGATTTACTGATATATGGGCTGAAACAACTCCTATAAGGAGCAAAACCGCATACAAAGGATTGAATGTCGCACCTGCAGGATGGTATTTCCAACCAAAAGCCAGTCCGATCGCTACCAATAATACGGCCAGAATAAGAAAAGGAGCTCTCATTTCGACAAGCCAACGTTTCAATTGTTCTTTTGTGCTCATTATTTTTTTTAAAGTAACAAATATATGAAAATTGTGTTTAAAGATTCACAAAACTTTTCTCAAAGGCAGGATTCTTTCTGCGGTCTTATCAATAAATCCAATCCCCGGGATGGATACAAAGTAAAGTTTATGAATACGCGATGCTTTGTGGAGTGGATGGAGTCAACCCCGCATCAGAAAAACCAAGTTTTTGCGAAAACAATGAAGCAAAAAGCCGGGTTTTTCAATAGCGTTAAAATGATTTGGTAATAATCCGGGTTAGTTGAAAGGCCTCATCTCTGCATTACTTATCAAGCATATTGTTTATTTTTGACCATTTCGTTCCAGGAAAAAATGGTTTCCAACTGATAATCGGCAAGATATTGCTTTAAGTCTTCCCGTTTACCTCTCCAGGTTATCAGCATGAAATTTCCACCCCATGCACCCAATGATTTAACCATTCCTGAAAAGTCTTGAAATGACCTTTGCTTTATAGGTGTAGTATTGAGAATTCCTGCAATAATTTTTTCATGTTCCCAAAGCGATCTTTCAAATTGTTCCAGTGTTTGTGCCTGAATGATTTGATGGTTAATTTCTTTTATTATTGGGAACAAATGGCTGTGATCCTTATTTTCCTTAATGAATTGCCTTGCTTCCTTTTCTGAATCCTGTTTTTGACCAGTATAGACAAAGTATAAACAATCCGAAAAAGGCAGGTTCACATTGATTTCGCAATAATGAGGGAATTTGTCCACCACTTTAAAGCGAATGGGCTGATGGCTTTTCGCACAGGCAATATCATAACCCGATCCGCCGGTAATCTCTCTATTCAGGCGGAAGGGGTTGATATTAAACCATTCTGAAACATTGGAAATCAAGGTAGAGCTGGATCCCAGCCCCCATTCTATAGGAAATTCCAATTCGGCGACTATATCGTATGCCGGGATCCGGGACAAGGCCGGGATAAATTCAAATGCTTTTTGAAGCAAATATTGAATATAATAGGTTGGTTTTTCATTGCTTGTATGGATAATCTCAAAGTTCCTTGTTGAGAAGATAGCCTCCAATAAGATTTCTTCTTGAATCAAACTTTTCCATCGCAGCTGATCTTCATTTCTGGTGGGTTTAACATTGAGGGTTTGACCCATCTTCAGTGGAAGCCCTATGGCTTCGGCTCCTTGTAAGACAAGATATTCGCCAGTCAGCAGTAGTTTACCATTTGCGTGAAAGTGATAGTTCATTTTTCTCCTTCATTAACCTGTATTATTCATGCGTCAAGTTTTGGGTAGATGCAAGGTGTCGAAAGCCCACGATGTAGTCACCTGCTTCGGGTTTGTTGAAAAACACAAAAAATGCCTATAATAAATAGAATGCGTACATTTATTATTTGCC
>CAYYLT010000079.1:0-12756 GCA_964472385.1 uncultured Bacteroidales bacterium | reverse complement strand
TTTTTTCCGGGTGCGCCAATTTTTGGGCATCTGCTGCGTTGCGAAAACCTCGAAGCAGGGTATGCTGAAAAAGTCTTTAGTACATCAGCTACGAGGCGGCAAAGCGAAGCTGTATATGAATACTGCGAGCTGAAGCCAACGAAGTAGATGATGTGCTAAAGGCTAACAAAAAATCATCATAAAAGAGACAGGGCGTTTAACGAAATATTTGCTCATAACCTTACAATTTGGAAATAATACATGTACCTATGCTATTGATTATAGGCATTTTTTGTGTTTTTCAGCAAACCCGAAGCAGGTGACTACGTCGTGGGCTTTCAACGCCTTGCATCTACCCAAAACTTGACGCATGAATAATGCAGGTTAAGGGTTTTTGAGGCGCATATTTATAGTCGTTTATCTTTTGAGGATCCATTCCGGCAGCATCCAGATCTGTGAAGGTTAGCTTATTTCTAAATACCCATAAACCATCCAGATTACTTATATTGGAAAGATCCGGCAGGTTGTCAAACTGGTTCCGGCTCATATACAACCAATCAATGATATTACGCCGGGTCAATTCAGCAGGTACTTTTCCTGTTAACCTGTTGCTGTTCAGTTCAAGTGTTTCCAATTCAGACAGATCACCGAAAGATCCCGGAATTTCCCCTTTCAGCCTGTTCCAGCCCAGAAAGAGCTCATGCAGTCCGGTTAATTCACCGATAGAAGCAGGAATGGTGCCGGTAAACTGATTCTCGTCAATATCCGGGTAATATAAATTTGAGAGGTTGCCGAGGGCCTGGGGTTGCCTGAAACCTGATTTCTATATAAAGATAAATAAGCCAGTTCATCAAGACCAGTCAGGGTGTCCGTCAATTCACCGCTGAGGTTGTTTTTATCCAGTGACAATTCCATTACCCTTTTGCCATGCACTTTAACACCAAACCACCGGTCAACCGGTTCATTGGTTAGCCAGTTCTCATTGTTGACCCAATTTTGTCCGTTGGTTTGATTGAACAGCTCCACCAAAGCACCATAATCGCTTTTGACCGCACCATTTTGCTGATTCGAGCCTACAGCAATGGTTTACAGGGTCAATTTCGGATAATCGGTAGGTTGTAATAAACATGAATACCTGCTGTTATCCCCGGTTGAATAAGTAACTGATGCTTCGGTTTCACCCTTCAGCTCTTCACTGCTTTTATACCATTGATAGCTGTTGCCAACAGCTTCGGCATTAACAGCAAGGGTAACCATACTACCTGTGTTATCCGTTTTCAGCGGATACAATCCCTGAGGTGCTTATTCATATAAAAAGCCGGATGATAATTCAATCCGGCCTTTTATTTTTAGGGTCGGCTGAAAAACACAAAAAAATCTTATAATCAAAAGGGTGTTCCTTCCCCCCGCTGCCTTTTAAGTGCCTTCATATACCATTCAAACTCATCCAGAAAACGGTTGGTAGAAGGTTCAATGTGCTGATTTTGTGGATGGCCGGCTTCATCTAAACTATCCTTTATTTTCGGGAAAGGCTGGATGGATGATATTGCAGGCATACCCAGTTCTGCCAACACAGCCCTCAAATGTACAGCCACACGCATACCTCCAAACATTCCCGCTGAATAGGAGGCTATAGCGCTGGGCTTGAACATATATTCCGTTTGAAAGTGATCCAGGGTATTCTTCAATGCCGGGGGTATACTGTGATTGTATTCGCCCGTCACCACCAAAAAGCCATCAGCTGCATGAAATATGTCAGCCAGCTTCTGAATACTTTCGGGTGCATTTCCCGGCTCAAACTCTTTATACATCTTGTCCAAAAAAGGCAGCTGATACTCCAGGGGATCAATCAGATCAACCTGATAGCCTCTTTCATCCAGCTTGCGATGAAGATACTTTGCTGCTCTGATCCCCTGGCGGTGTGTTCGGACAGATCCGTAAATTAGGGCAACTTTTAATTTCATCTGTTTAAAATTTTTGTCGTTAAAAAAATGCCAAAAATTTTGGCCCATTCAGGAACTCCCGATGAACTTTTTTAATCATTTGCCTGTGAGTAATTTATAATTAATAAAGTTCATGGTCGTTTTCTTAAAAACATTTTTTTATAGTCGTTGCAAGTGGTTATTCCTTACTGCAGCATAAACAATAATTAATATACTAATATACAGTTATTTATAAACATGTATTCATTTTTTATGAATAATACAGTCGCTCAAAAAAACCCATATCATGTCATGATAAATTCGTTTATAGAACAAAAAAACAAAAAATTGAAATATGATGCAAAAAATTTGATCAATAAAGAACCAATTGAAAAAACTTAGCCTCCCGGCATCAAAGCCATACACATCTTTATCAATTTAATCATAGATTTCATTGTGATCTCAATGATTTAGTTGTAAATTGCGATAAATTATAAACAATTAAACTATGGCAAACCAAGAATCCAATGCACCTGAAATAGAACAGTTCATAACAAAGCATTATAAAGCCATTATCACAGGGGTTGTTTTACTTATCCTGGTATTTAATGCTTTTTTTCAGATTGATGCTGAACAGGTGGGTGTGATAACCCGCTTTGGAAAACACCACCGGACGGTTACATCCGGTTTGAAGACAAAGATACCTTTCATGGAGAAAGTGTATAAAGTAGCTGTGGAAAGGCAGAAAAAACAGGAATTCGGTTTCCGCACCCAACAGGCTGGTGTGAAAACCCAATACACACGCACTGGCTCGGTAACAAAAGACGAAGCGTTAATGCTTACAGGCGACCTTAATCTTGCCAATGTTCAATGGGTGGTACAGTATCGGGTAGATAATCCTTACAACTACCTTTTTCAGGTAAGAAATGCCGATAAAACCCTGCGAGACATATCCGAAGCAGTGACCAGGCAGGTGGTTGGCGACCGAACAGTAAACGAAGTATTGACCGTAGGAAGAGCTGAAATCGCCGCCAAAGTAAAAGCTTCGTTACAAGGACTTTCGCGAGACTATTCTTTGGGTGTTCAGATTGCCCAGGTTGTACTTCAGGATGTTAATCCCCCCGATCCGGTAAAACAGGCTTTTAATGCCGTAAACCAGGCACAACAAGAAAGGGAAACCCTGATCAACCAAGCCAAGTCGGACTATAATAAGGTCATCCCGAAAGCAAGAGGTCAGGCTGAAGAAACCATTCAGAAAGCCAAAGGCTATGCTACCCGTCGTGTAAATAATGCTCAGGGTGATGTGGCGCGCTTTAATGCCCTTTATGGCGAGTATGTGCAAGCTCCTGAAGTGACCAGAAGAAGGATCTATCTGGAAACCATGCAGGAGGTCATACCCAAATTGGGTGATAAGATCATCCTGTCGGAAGATGGCAACAATATGATTCCTTTATTGAAAAAAGAATTTAAATAGTCTCCGGATATATTGCTTGCTAACAATGTAACAATTCATCCGGATATCAGCGAATTATTCTAAAACAGCATGTTATGAAAAAACAAAATAAAATTGTATTGATCATTGCGATCATCATAGCCGCCATTATTGTGCTGGCGCAAAGCATTTATATTGTAAAGGAAACCGAGCAGGTTGTGGTAACACAATTCGGCAAGCCCATCGGTGATCCGGTTACTGAGCCAGGGTTAAAAATCAAAACCCCTTTCGTACAGAAGGCGAATTACTTTGAAAAACGTTATCTTGAATGGGACGGAGATCCCAATCAGGTGCCTACCAAAAATAAGAAGTTCGTCTTTGTCGACACCTATGCCCGCTGGCATATCACCGATCCCCTTCAGTTTTATAAGCGACTGACCAACGAGCGGGGTGCTCAAAGCCGGCTGGATGACCTGCTTGACGGGGAAACACGCGACAATATCGCCAGTCACAGTCTGGAGGAACTTGTCAGGAACACCAACCGCAAGGCTGTTTCAGCGGGTGAAATAAGTGAACTGATTGAAGATTCACTCCCCGACATTCAGATAGGAAGGGAAAAGATCCAGAAAATGATCCATAAAACGGCCAACAACCAAACACAGGATCTGGGTATCGAAATACTGGATTTCCGGTTCAAAAGGATCAACTACGTACAGGAAGTTAGAGAACGTGTATACGACAGGATGAAAAGCGAGCGTATACGTATCGCTGAAAAATTCCGCTCCGAAGGACAAGGAGAAGCTTCCAGTATCAACGGACAGAAGGAAAGGGAGCTGAACCAGATCCAATCTGAAGCCTACAAAGAAGCCGAAAAAATCAAAGGAACAGCCGATGCCAGGGCTGCCAATATTTATGCACGGGCTTACAATAGATCAAGCAGCTCGCGAGAACTCTACGGGTTTATGAAAAGTATGGAGACCTTCCAAAATACTTTCGATACCTCTACCACGGTCATCCTGTCAACAGATAGCGAAATTTACAGGTACCTGGAAAGCATGGATTAACTTTATCATACAGGAAAACAGATATCTAATCTAACCTGTATTATTCGCAAAAAATGAAAGAACATTTATAAACGAAAGCATATTAGTGCTTACTTATTATGCTCCAAATTTTTTATTTTGACGCATTTTTTTCGAGTGTGAAGTGAAATTTATGTGGGATGGTTTGCATGTTGATGACAGTCAATGCCGCATCAGAAAAACAAGCTTTTGCAATAATGAAGCAAAAAGTCAGTCTTTCCAATAGCGGCAGAATAATTTGTGACTCATTCGGGTGAGAAAACAATTATGCTTTATGCATCATTCAAATCTTCGCAACAGATCTTTTGATAAGGAGATACATTTTAACACTGCACGCAGCGGTAAACCTGGTGGCCAACATGCCAATAAAACGGAAACTCAGGTTGAATTGCGATTCAGCATCCCCTATTCGCAGGTATTGAACGAAGAAGAGAAAGAAAGGCTGATGCGCAAACTCACCGGCAGGATGACCAAAGAAGGGGAACTGATCATTACGGCAGAATCCAGGCGGTCTCAGTTAAAAAACAAAGAAGCGGCTCTTGAAAAATTTTTTTCCCTGGTCGAAAAAGCACTCAGAAAACCCAAAAAACGGAAACCTACCAAACCTACCAGGGCATCCAGGAAACAGCGGCTGGACGACAAAAAGAAACATTCCGAAAAGAAAGCCAAGCGAAATCCACCTCAGGTTTAAGGCAAAAAAAGTCCTTCCTGGAAAGGTATCTCACCTTTTCAGGAAGGACGCTCAAACGAAAACCTCCTAACCCAAAACCAAAATTATGAAACACTATGTTGATAAACAGCCTATAAGATCATGGCCATTGTTGTATTTTCTTTTTATTGTATACTGGTTCTATTCTTGAATGGTTTAAATTTTTTGATGAAAACAGCCATTTATTGGATAAAGCTCTGCAGGATAAAACAGATCGAATAAAATCATCGGTGGTGTGAGCCAGCTTAAACTTTATAGAACAAATAGTTGAGTTTATAGACAGACGCTAAAAAAAAATATGAATATTTATATTGAAAATTTGTTTTTATCATATTCTTTGCTACTTTTGTAACCAAGAATAATACAAAAGATGATCAATCGAAAAGCATATTGGTGGTGGTTTGAGTAACCTGCGTAATCCGCGTTAGGCAAAAGGGCCCATTACAAAACATTGAAGCTCACCCCAAACGCGGTGAGCTTTTTTATTGACAATACCATGCAAAACAGCATGAAACGAATTTTAGCTAACAGCTGACATGATGGACAGAAATCATATAAATAACTGGTGGTGGCCTGGATTCTGCACGAGCAAACCGTGAGACAGATGGCCATGGTATGAACAAACCCAAAAGCCCGCCGCACTCACGGTGGGCTTTTTTCGTTTGGTTGGCTTACGCCACAGGAAATTATGTAACGAAAGTTTGGAATAACGCTAAAAGGGATAAACAAAATGTATAACCTGATGATTATAATGCAACAAGATACCAACAGGGAAGACTGTAATAACTCAGGCCTAAACATCAATCCCCAATTAGCGTCTGTCTATAAACTCAAGTGTTTATGCTATAAAGTTCAAATTCGAGGCGTGCTCAAAATCTAACCTGCAGAATACTTGTGTATTTGAGAACTTAGCGAAGCGATCTCAGGAGCCTTGCGAATAATTTAGATTTTGAGCAACAGCGAAGAAGTTGGATTTTATAGACAAACACGAATTAAAATATGATAAGTATGACAACTGTTGAAACGAATGCAAAAACTTTGCTTGGAGATATTACCACGCCGGTTGGTATTTATCTGAAAATCCGTGACATATATCCAAACTCCATTTTATTGGAGAGCTCGGACTTTCATCATTTGGAAAACTGTTATTCGTATATCTGTCTGGAGCCCATTGCCGATTTCATGCTGAATGATCAAACGATCACCCGGCGTATTGGCCAAGCATCGCCAGTTGAAACAGCCTTGCAAAAACCGGAAGATGCTATGCAAGCCCTGGATACCTTTGTTAGCGAATTTGATTTTATCCATCCGGGATCTCATTTGAACGGATTTTTTGGTTATATGGGTTTCGAAGCCGTACAATATTTTGATAAGCTTTCCTTAAACCGGCAGAAGCCGGGTTTTGGAATACCTCATATTCGCTATCACCTGTACAAATATGTTATTGCCATCAACCATTTTAAAGATCAATTGACAATCACAGAAAATCTGTTTTCCGGGGAAGAGAGTCATATTGATCAGCTGGCTTTCCTCATTCAAACCAAGCCTATCCCGCAGTATCCTTTCAAAACGGTCTCCCGTGAAAGTGCCAGTATCTCAGGTGAAGATTTTAAAAAGCTTGTATCAAAAGCTAAAGCCCATTGTCAGAGAGGAGATGTTTTTCAGTTGGTATTATCCAGATGTTTTTCAAGGGGCTTTAAGGGAGATGAGTTCAATGTTTACCGAACCCTGCGTTCAATCAACCCTTCACCATATCTATTCTACTTTGATTATGGAGATTATAAAATTTTTGGCTCTTCTCCGGAAAGTCAGTTGAAAACCGATGGCAAAGAAGCCATCATCAATCCTATCGCAGGAACCTTCAAACGAACAGGCGATGACATACATGATGAAAAACTTGCAGCGGAGTTATTAAAAGATGAGAAAGAAAATGCGGAACATGTCATGCTGGTAGACCTGGCCCGCAATGATCTAAGTAAAAGTACGCGCAATGTGCAGGTAAGCAAAATGAAGGAAATACAGTTTTATTCTCATGTCATTCATATTGTATCCAATGTAACGGGAGAAATGGAATCCGACGGCTCTGCATTGCAAATTTTGGGGGATACATTTCCGGCTGGAACGCTCAGTGGTGCACCCAAAAATAAGGCCATTCAGTTAATAGACCGGTATGAACCTACCACCCGTGGTTTCTATGGCGGTTGCATAGGATTTATCGGAATTCAGGGTGAAACAAACCATGCCATAACCATAAGGTCTTTCCTCAGCAAAAATAATGTGTTAACTTATCAGGCTGGCGCTGGTATCATCAATGAATCGAATGAAGAAAAGGAACTGGCTGAAGTAAACAACAAGCTGGAAGCATTACGCAAGGCTATTGATGCGGCTGAAAAAAACGGACAATTAACTACTTAATAGATAAAAATCATGCGAATTTTGGTATTAGACAACTACGATTCCTTTACCTATAACCTGGTGCACATCTTACAGCATGTCAGTGATCATCCGGTGGAGGTTGCAAGGAATGATGAGATCACTCTGGAAGAGGTAGCGCAATTCGACAGGATCCTGCTTTCTCCGGGGCCCGGCATACCTGACGAAGCAGGGATCATGAAACAATTGATTAACAAGTATGCGTCTTCCAAAAGTATTCTGGGTATATGTCTTGGAATGCAGGGTATTGCAGAAATATTTGGTGGACGCCTGTACAATCTGAAAAAAGTCTATCACGGAATTGAATCCCATATCCGGATCACCGAAAAAAATGAATTGTTATTCAGAGATTTACCAGAAGCGATCCATGGAGGCCGTTACCATTCATGGGCGGTTGAATCCACTTCTTTGCCAGATAATTTAAAAGTTACTGCAACTGATGATTCCGGGATCATCATGGCCATATGTCATAAACATTACGACGTTAAAGGATTGCAGTTCCATCCCGAATCGGTTATGACGCCCTGTGGGATAAAGATCTTGTTTAACTGGCTTTATCCTGATAGTACCTCTTCAGCCCCTTTCTCCGGGGCACAAGAATCCGCTGCAATCAATAACAGCAAGCAAGATAGCTCTTATTTGTCCAATTATAAATGCATATCCGATGAGAAGCGTACTTGAAGATTTATACCAGCAAAAATTTCTTACAGAGAAAGAAGCCAGCAGCATGCTGATCAAGTTTGCCCGGGGCACATACAATCATTCTCAGATGGCTTCCTTCCTGACCGTTTACCGCATGCGCAACATAACGGTGGAAGAATTGAACGGATTCCGCCAGGCCATGCTTGAGCTCTGTATTCCGGTAGATTTTAATGATTTCAATACCATTGACCTTTGTGGTACCGGCGGTGACAGCAAAAATACGTTTAATATATCCACCCTTGCATCATTCATTACAGCCGGAGCAGGAGAAAAAGTGATAAAACATGGCAATTACAGCGTTTCATCCAGTTGTGGTTCATCCAATGTATTAGAGCATCTCGGATACCAATTTTCCAATGATCAGGAAAAACTAAAAAAAGAGCTCGACCGGACCGGTTTTTGTTTTTTGCATGCCCCTTTGTTTCATCCTGCGATGAAAAATGTGGCTCCCGTGCGAAAAGACCTGGGAGTAAAAACTTTCTTCAACATGCTTGGTCCGCTTGTGAACCCGGGTGATCCAAAAAATCAGCTAATCGGTGTTTTTAGTCCTGAAGTAGGAAGGCTTTATAACTATTTCTACCAGGATCTGGATAAGCAATACACCATTGTTCACAGCCTGGATGGTTATGATGAAATATCCCTGACCAGTCCGGCAAAAGTTGAATCCGCTCAGGGCAGTCAGATGCTCACGCCCGAAAATTTCGGATTTGACCGGATCAACCCGGAAGCGATATTGGGAGGGGCCAATGTGTCCGATACCGCTAATTTATTTATCCGCATATTGGAAGGAGAAGGCAGCACGGAACAGAACAGGGTAGTGATTGCCAATGCAGCCGTAGCATTGAATACCCTCTATCCGGAAGAAAAACTGGACCGGTGCATCGAAATGGCAGAAGATGCCCTCTTGAATAAAAAAGCACTACAAGTAATGAAGGATTTAATGGAAATGCAATCATGAACAAACCCGGCATCTTAAAACAGATCTACAATCACAAAAAAGAAGAAGTGGAAAAACGAAAAGCATGCGTTCCCGTAAAGACGTTAGAAAATGAACCGATATTCCAACGATCTGGTTTTTCCCTGGCTGAACATATCCAACAACAAGAAAAACCGGGAATCATTGCCGAATTCAAAACCCGGTCTCCTTCTCTGGGCACCATCAATGCACGAGCCGACATAAGCAAGATAACGAAGGGATATATGGAAGCCGGAGCTTCCGCACTTTCAATCCTTACTGATGAATATTTTTTTGGAGGTTCTTTCCATAATTTACAAATTGCCAGACAATTAAACTACTGCCCTGTTCTGCAGAAAGATTTTATTCTGGACACCTATCAGATCACAGAAGCAAAAGCCTATGGAGCAGATGCCATATTGCTGATCGCTGCCATGCTGTCCAAAAACCAGATCAATGAGCTTTCTGCTTTTGCCAACACCCTGGGCATGGAAGCATTGTTGGAGATTCATTCGCACGAGGAGCTAAATAAAATCAACCACCAGGTACAACTGGTGGGTATTAACAACCGGAATCTGAATAATTTCAAGGTGGATACGGAAAATGCCATCCAACTGGTCAGAGAGATCCCTGATAGATTTGTGAAAATCGCCGAGAGCGGCATTCAAAATCCGCAACAGGCCTCTCAACTCCTAAGCAATGGATTTGATGGTCTGCTGATCGGTAGTCAGTTCATGAAACAGACAGAGCCGGAAAAAGCCTGCAAAGAATTTATCGATCAGCTAATCCTTAAACAGCAAAACAATATCCTGCAATGAAATTAAAAGTATGTGGTTTAACCGACAGGGACAATATACAACGTATCATAAGAGATGTATCTCCGGAATATATGGGATTCATCTTTTACGAGCCCTCTCCCAGATATGTGAAATATAAGCTGGATCCGGCATTTGTCAAATCCCTGCCGGATAATATCCGTAAAACGGGCGTATTTGTTAATGCTTCGATAGAATACATGGTGGAAAATGGTAAATTATATGGTTTGAACACCCTGCAAATGCATGGAAAAGAAAATCCGGAATCTTGCAGGCAAATGGGAGAACTGGGTTATGAAATCATCAAAGTATTTAATATTGATCGAGCGTTCGATATCTCTGCCATAAAGGTTTATGATGGGGTATGCGACCATTTTCTCTTTGATACGGCAGGAAAATATCAAGGCGGAAATGGCAAAAAATTCAATTGGGATATATTAGAGCAATATACGCTGGAAAAATCCTATTTCTTAAGTGGCGGCATCGGACCGGAAGATGTCGGGCTCATCAGGTCTATCGCGGATAAAAAGCTATATGGTGTAGATATCAACAGTTTATTTGAAATCAACAAGGGAATCAAAGATACCCAAAAAGTGAACCAATTTTCTCATGCATTAAAAAACATCAAAAATGGAGAAACCCACTTATACCATCGATGAAAACGGTTTTTACGGAGAATATGGAGGAGCATATATACCGGAATTACTCTATCCGAATATTGAAGAATTGCGTGACAATTACCGGATGATACTGCAGGATCCGGATTTTGACAGGGAATATCAGTCTTTATTGAAAGATTATGTTGGCAGGCCCAGTGCCCTGTATTATGCGGGGAATCTTTCCACCCGGTTTGGTGCCCGGATTTTTCTGAAAAGGGAAGATCTGAACCACACCGGTGCCCATAAGATCAATAACACCATTGGTCAGATCTTACTGGCTGAAAAACTGGGTAAAAAAAGGATCATTGCTGAAACCGGTGCCGGTCAGCATGGAGTGGCCACAGCGACGGTTTGCGCTCTAAAGAAGATGGAATGTATCGTTTATATGGGTGAGACTGATATGGAAAGGCAAAAACGGAATGTTTTTCAGATGCAATTGTTGGGTGCCAAGGTGGTTCCGGTAATGTCAGGCAATAAGACCTTAAAAGATGCTACCAATGAAGCCATCCGCGATTGGATCAATCATCCGGAAAGTCATTACATCATCGGATCCGTAGTTGGCCCTCATCCTTATCCCGATCTGGTTACCCGGCTGCAGTCGGTTATTGGTAATGAACTAAGATCCCAGCTTCAGGACAAAACCGGCAGGGATCATCCCGACCATATTATTGCCTGTATAGGAGGAGGCAGCAATGCAGCAGGCATTTTTTATCCATATTATAACAATCCCTATGTCAAATTATATGCCATAGAAGCTGCCGGAAAAGGGGTGCATAGCGGCATGACCGCATCGACGATTCAAATGGGCAGCGAAGGCATTCTTCATGGCAGCCGAACGCTGGTGATGCAAAATGATGACGGCCAGATTACCGAACCCTATTCCATTTCTGCCGGTCTGGATTATCCCGGCATAGGACCTGCCTATCCGTATCTGTATAAAACCAAAAGGGTCAATTTCTCCGACGCCACCGATGAGGAAGCATTGCAAGCTGCCAAAATATGCATCCAGGAAGAAGGCATTATCCCTGCATTGGAATCAGCCCATGCCCTGGCTGCGCTGAACAAAATCCAAGCCGGAACAAATGAGGTGGTTGTGGTCAACCTATCGGGTAGAGGAGATAAAGACATTGATACGTACAAAAAATACCTGAACCATGAACAGAATTGACAGATTATTCCGGAACAAACCCCGTGAGATACTCTCGGTATATTTTACAGCAGGCTATCCCAAAATCGATGATACGCAAAAGATCATAGAAACCCTTGATCATGAAGGAGTAGATATGATCGAAGTGGGTATACCTTTTTCCGATCCTATGGTCGATGGCCCTGTTATTCAGGAAAGCAATAAGGTAGCCCTGGAAAATGGTATGAATCTGAACCGGCTTTTTGAACAAATTTATGCCATACGCAAGATTACGGATATTCCGCTTCTATTGATGGGGTATCTGAATCCCGTATTCCATTACGGTATGGAAAAATTCTGCCGGGCCTGTAATCATGCAGGTATTGATGGGGTTATACTGCCGGATCTTCCTGTTGAAGTTTACCGACAGCAATATAAGAACCTCTTCCGGGAAAACAATCTTTTTAATATATTTCTGGTTACGCCCTATACAAAAACAGAAAGACTTCAAACAATACTTTCTGAAGCCCGGGGATTTGTATATATGGTTTCATCAAGCGCTACAACGGGAAAACTGAAGCGTATAAGTGAACACCTGAATTATGTGCGCGAGATACAGGAGATAAGACAAGACATGCCTGTTATGGTAGGTTTTGGGATAGACAGCCACAAAAAGTTCCGGCAGGTATGCAACCATGCCAGTGGTGGGATTATTGGATCTGCCTTCATCCGGCAGCTTCATGCAAATGGCAGTCTCGAACCCCGAATCGGTTCGTTTATCCGATCTATAAAAAAAACTGGGTGACAATAAGGACTATTATAACCTGTATAATGCATACAAAATGAAAAAACATTAGCGCTTTATTTATTATGCTCAAAAAGATTTATTTTAAACATTTTTTCCGCGTGCGCCAATTTTTGGGCATCTGCTACGTTGCGAAA
>CAYYLT010000078.1:0-12760 GCA_964472385.1 uncultured Bacteroidales bacterium | reverse complement strand
TTTCTTGGCTCCTTTCAGGGTCATTCCCAGATCTTTGACAAGATAATAAATGATATGGAAATTTTCGATGTCCTCATGGGTGAAATAACGGTTGCCCTTTTTATTTTTTTGGGGCTTGATAACATCAAATTCCCGCTCCCAATAACGAATCAGGGAAGTTTTCACGCCAAACATTTTGGATACTTCTCCGATGCTGTAATACAACTTTTCAACTTTTTGTTCTTTATAAGGCATAAAGTAAAACTTTATATGTATGATATTCTAAAAAAATCCCAAAAGCGGGTTAATACTGCTTCCTGTCAATCAGAAAAGCAGTAGAGATAACCGTTACGTGATGCAATAAAGATACAGCGGTTGTAAGCTATAGGCGTAGCTTCAAAAGAAGCAGCAAATCGATCTTCTAGCTTAAATTGCTGAAGGCTGTCATATGTAAAAAGATATAATCCCTCATATGTTGCGGCTAAGAGTTTATCTGAAAAAAAAGCAGGTGTAGAAATGGAGGAACCAATTTTTTTTCTAAAGACCAATTGCGGTGTAGGGTAATGGGTCAATCCATCAGGGCCGGATATGGATTTACCGGATTGCAATTTTTGATGCTTAACCACATACAAATATCCGTCAAGAGCTATAAAAGCAGCGAGTTTCTCTTTATCACCGGCAACATAATGGTCATTGATCCCAATAGATCCGATGATCCCACCTTTCCAGCTTAAAAGGCTGGTGCTATCCGTTGGAAAATACCAAACAACTGATTTATCAGGTGATTTTGAGGGATCCAGTTTCAGGGCCCCACCCTTTCCCTGAATATATTGTTTTTCAACCGAAACCAGCAGACAACTATCGGAAGTAACAACGGGTGAGCCATCCAGATCTGATCCAATATAAAAATCCCAGTCTAATTCATGGGTTTTAAGATTATAACCATAAACATGTCCGGAACCTGAGCTCACATAAATATGATTTCCTAAAAGGGCAGGAGAAGATTCGGTAACCACATTATGGTCATGTTTCTTCACATCCTCAATTTCATATAACCGATGTTGTCCATGAATAAGTGGTTGCAGCATACCATCCTTTGCCCGGGCATTTTTATAATCAGGATCGAACAGCGTAAAGAGCGAATTTTCAAAACCCAGGTAAGCTGTATCACCCAATATCAGGGCAGAACCATCCACATCCCGGCTATAGCTGTGGGTCCATTTCACATCATGGCGCCACAATTCCTTTCCGGTGAAATATGATACAGCACGGTAGCTGGGAATATGCTTGCTGTCGAGGTAGTTACCAACTCCCAACCGACTGCCCTGCAAAATAACCATCCGATTTTGTTTTTCGGGATAATCAGGCTTATGCCAGATAGAACCTGTACCTTTTATCACATCATCAAATGCATATTCCCAGATGATCTCACCATCTGAGGCCCTGATCTTTTTAAGCTGATGGTCATAGGCCCCCTGAATGAGGAAATATTCCTGTTTTTCTTTGATTAAAAGGGGTTGCCCTGTCCATCCTGCCCCTTGCCATTCCTTTTCACCTATTTTCCTGGAAATAACAGTTTTCCCCTTTCCCAAAAAAAATTTCCATTTTACTTCTAAAGCGTCAGGAGGATCATTTCCGTAATAATTTCTTTGTATATTACCCAGAAAGGTAGGGATAATGGCTTTAACGCAATCCTGCATTTGAATTTTCCGTTTACCGGAAATAGCCGAACTATCCAGCTGGTGGTATAAAGCATCTTCCTGTCCGGCAGATACAAAAAAAGCCCATAAAAAAGGGGCTATACAAAACAATTTCCTTGCGGTTTGAAATAAATTCCAAAACATATACTAATCAAATGATTGTCCGCTATTACTGGAAATGAATATCATTTTCTCATATTGCTTAGGAGTAAGATCATTAAAGTAATAATGGAGGGGGTTCACCTTTTTGCCATCTTTCTCCACCTCGTAATGCAAATGCGGAGCCGTTGACAATCCGGTATTTCCTACATATCCAATAATTTCACCCCGCTTAACCTTTTGACCTCTGCGTACATTAAACTCATTTAGATGGGCATACCGGGTAAAATAACCAAATCCATGATCAATAACAATCCTTTTGCCATAACTACGTCGGTAGGTACTTTTTACTTCCCTTACCACCCCATCACCCGTAGCATATATTGCAGTACCCACAGGTGCGGTAAAATCCATGCCTTCATGAAATTTTTTGATCTTGTATATGGGATGAATTCTCCAGCCATAACCTGAAGCCGTGCGCGTAAGATCCTCATTGGAAACTGGCATGATGGCCGGAATAGATGAAAGCATTTTTTCTTTGTTCCTGGCCATACCAATGATCTCATCATAAGATTTTGACTGGATATAAAGCTGTTTGGACAATTTATCCAGTCTTTGGGCGGTTTGAATGATCAGTTCGGAATTCTCATAATTGCGTAATTCTTCATACCGCCTTGCTCCTCCATAACCTGCTTTCCTTATGGAAGCGGGAATGGGGTCCGTTTCAAATATCTCTCTGTATATTTTATTGTCTCTTTTTTGTAGATCAGTCAGTGTTTTTTCGACCAGGTCGAATTTCTTATCCAGTATTTCATATTGCAATTCCAGTTGTTTATTCTCGCGCATAAGCTGTTTCTCGGCAGGGGTATCCAAAAACATACCGAATATCAGATTGTATAAAACGGCAAGTACAAGGGTAGCCATAAAATAGGTAAGAAAACGCGCAAACTTATCTTTCCAGTTAAGTTTAACCTTTTCATATTTGATGGTCTGAGGATTGTATTTGTATTTATAAGCATCCATAGCGCATTAATCCATGGGTTTACGGTTCTGTGTTGAAACAGCGATCATCTGATCATATTGTTCGGCAGTGAGGTCATTAAAATAATAATAAAAAGGATTAACTGCCTTATTGTGCTTTCTGACTTCATAATGCAGGTGAGGACCGGTAGAGCGTCCGGTATTTCCTAAAGTACCGATCACCTGCCCACGGGTTAGCTGATCTCCTTTATTTACTTTAATCTGATGCAGATGGGCATAAATAGATTTGTAACCGTATCCATGATTGACTATAACTTCCTTGCCGTAACCGTAAGCCGAATAACTTGCTTTTTCAACGATTCCGTTGCCTGTAACATAAATCTCTGTACCAATGGGACCTGTAAAATCCATCCCATAATGCATCCTTATTTTACCGGTGAACGGATCCCGTCTACGACCAAAATAATCGCTTATCCTTCCATAATCACTAATACTTATTGGCTGTATAGCCGGGATGCATTCAGTCATATGTTCTTTGTTTTTCAACTCCTCAATAACCGCATCAAAAGATTTAGATTGGATGTAGAGTTCCTTTCGGATTTGATCCAACTTTCTTTTCGTGGAGATCATCACATCGGCATGAACATATTTTCTGAGTTCATCATAACGATTCGTTCCACCAAAACCAGCTCCCCTAATCTGGGAAGGTATAGGATCCAGTTCAAAAATGGGACGATAAAGTCCATCATCCCGTTGACCAACACGCTCTAAGGTCTTATCCATCCGTTCCAGTTTCTGAGAAAGCATTTGATATTGAAACACTAAGTCCTCATTTTCTAAGGTTAGTTTTCGTTCTTTGGGTGTTTCAAAATACTGTGTGAAAAGTACGTTGAAGGCAATAGCTGCTATAATGGTTATGAGAAAATAAACCATTCCTTGTTGAAGTCTTTTTTTGGCAGAGCGATTAATTGCTTGATAGGTAAGGGTGCGGGGATTGAAGCGATATTTGATCTTTGCCATATAAATTATGTTATTTGCTAACTACATGCTTTTTACGGATCTAAAACCTTAATGTTAGCAAATCTATAGGAATTATTTATTTTTACCAAATATTTTATGCAAAAAAAATCTTTATAAGCCAAATTAGGTGAATCGTATTAAGCAATTTTAAAATAGAAATTTATGAGATCAAAAGAAATCAGGCAGGCTTATTTGGATTTCTTCAACCAAAAGGGACATGCCATTTTCCCCTCTGCACCAATGGTTGTTAAGGATGATCCCACACTCATGTTCATCAACGCAGGAATGAATCAATTTAAAGATATCTTTCTGGGTAATGAAAAGCCTCAAAACAAGCGCATAGCAGATTCTCAAAAGTGTATGCGGGTATCCGGTAAACATAACGACCTGGAGGAAGTAGGCCGCGACACTTATCACCATACGATGTTTGAAATGTTAGGCAATTGGTCATTTGGTGACTATTTTAAAGCTGAAGCCATATCATGGGCCTGGGAATTTCTGATCGATAAGATGGGAATCTCACAGGACCGTTTGTATGCAACGGTATTTGAAGGAGACAAGGAAAACGGTCTGGAATGGGACAGTGAATCGATGATGCACTGGAAAAAATATCTGGATGAAAACAGCATTTTATATGGCTCGAAAAAGGATAACTTTTGGGAAATGGGTGATACAGGACCTTGTGGACCATGTTCGGAAATCCATATTGACCTGAGAAACGATAAAGAAAGAGCGCAAAAGCCAGGTAAGGATCTTGTGAACAAGGATCATCCCATGGTCATAGAGCTCTGGAACCTTGTGTTCATCCAGTTTAACAGAAAAGCAGACGGCACATTAAATAAGCTGCCCCAGCAACATGTTGATACCGGTATGGGTTTTGAACGTTTGTGCCTGGTGATGCAAAATACCTACTCAAATTATGACACTGACCTTTTTCAGCCCCTTATACAAAAAATATCCGGTATGGCAGGTAAAGTTTATGGTGAGGATCATATGACGGATGTATCCATGCGTGTAATAGCAGACCATCTCCGCGCCATATCCTTTTCCATTGCAGATGGGCAAATGCCTTCCAATGTAAAAGCCGGATATGTGATCAGGAGAATTTTGCGAAGAGCCATCCGATACGGATATACTTACCTTGATTTCAAAAAACCTTTCATGCATAAGCTTCTGCCTACCCTCATATCCATTATGGGCGAGGCCTATCCTGAACTCAACGCCCAAAAAACGCTAATAGAAAAAGCCATTAAAGAGGAAGAACAAGCATTTCTCAAAACATTGGACACTGGTATCAAACTACTGAATGAACTGATCGATAAAACAAAAGCATCAAACCAGACCATTGTAAGCGGAAAAACGGTTTTTGAATTGTATGACACTTATGGGTTCCCCCTCGACCTGACCCAGCTCATTCTGAAAGAGCACAACCTGTCGGTTGACAAACAGGCCTTCGATAGAGAACTTGGAGCCCAGAAAACACGATCCCGGCAGGCCACCAAAATTGAAACCGGCGATTGGATCAAGCTGCAAGAAAAAGAGAACAAAGGTGACTTCATCGGATATGATCATACGGAAGCTAAGGTTCAGATTACGCAATACAGAAAGATAAAAGCCAAAGGAAAGGATCTTTATCAAGTGGTATTCAACCATACACCTTTTTATGCAGAATCCGGAGGACAGGTTGGAGACACAGGTTATTTAGCATATGACGGGGAAAAAATCCCCATCATCGATACCAAAAAGGAACACAATCAAACCATACATTATACCAGCAAGCTGCCGGCTGATCCCTCTGTCTCCTTCCAAGCTGTTGTCAGCAGCGATAAAAGGAAAAAAACAGCCAACAATCATACGGCTACACATCTGTTACACCGCGGGCTCAGGGAAGTGCTGGGACAACATGTTGAGCAAAAAGGCTCACTGGTACATCCCGATTATCTTCGCTTTGATTACTCCCATTTTCAAAAACCCGGTCCGCAAGAGCTGAAAAAAATCGAAAAGATTGTCAACTATCTCATAAGAAGAAATCTGCCCAGGGAAGAAAAAAGAGCTGTTCCTTTTGAACAGGCAAAAGCTATGGGTGCAACCGCCCTTTTTGGTGAAAAATACGGAGAAAAGGTCAGGGTTGTCAAATTTGGTGATATCATAGAACTTTGCGGAGGAACCCATGTTGATGCCACAGGACAGATCGGCATTTTTGTCATTACCACAGAAACTGCCATTTCAGCAGGAATAAGACGAATTGAAGCGCTTACTGCCGATAAAGCAGAAGCTTATTTTAAACAAAAAGTCCAAACGCTGCAGGAGATCAGTGAAATGTTCAACAACCCTGCTGACCTGAAAAAAAGCATCACAAAACTGATCGAGGAAAACGATAAGCTAAGCCAGCAAAACGAAGCATTGCTGCAAGATAAAGTAAACAGCCTTAAGGATAGGCTGATGAATGAAATGGAGCAGATCAACGGGATTAACTATCTATCAGAGATCATCCGCATTGAATCTGCCGGTGCCATGAAAGACATGGTTTTTCAGCTAAAAAATGAAGTCAATAACCTGATCCTTTTATTGGGTGCCAACATCAAAGGTAAACCCAATCTGTTTCTTATGATCTCCGAAAACCTGGTTAAACAAAAAGACCTGAATGCCAGCGATATCATCCGCGAAGCTGCCAAAGAAATCAAAGGCGGTGGAGGGGGACAACCCTTTTACGCCACAGCCGGCGGTAAAGATGCCGGTAAACTTAGCGCAGCCCTTGATAAAGGCACGAAACTCATTATGGAAAAGATCCGTTAATTGGTGGTTCTAAAAACTTTATAACGAAACCAATAGTTTCCTTAGAGGCACCAATACATGTTGATCTGTAATGTCCGTTGGCATGCAAAACGTGCAAGAATTGCCGGAGAATCTCCTTATTCCGATTGTAAGATACCTTTTCCATAAAAATTGTAGTACGCTTCTTACGCACTGCATCTAACCTGTATTATTCATGCGTCCGGTTTTGGGTAGATGCAAGGCGTCGAAAGCCGTCGACGTAGTCGCCTACTTCGAGGCTTCCGCAACGCAGCAGATGACCAAAAATTGGCGCACTCGGAAAAAATGTATGAAAATAGAATTTTTTGAACATAACACGTAAAGCACTAGTTTTCTGATGTTTATAAATGTTCATCCATTTTTTATGAATAATACAGGCTAAAATCGATCAATTACCATATTAAGCCTGAACTACCAGGATAAATTTCCATAAGAGCAATAAAAAATCGAAGAAAATTGAGTATATAGCATCCCTCAATGTCTTTTTTAATAAAATTAAGGCAAAGAAGAGATCAGAAATGATATGAAAAGCTGAATGGCAAAACATTTTGTCGTCTAACAAGCTGGGGGTGCCACTTGAGATCTTAAGGAATAAAACAGAACATAAAGGCCTTACACATATATCAAAAAGAAGTATTAACGGCTTTTAACCATTACGGATCTCTGGATCAGGGGCAGAAAGGAAACATATAAGCATCTAATTTTCAGTTCAAAAACTATTCACAATGGGACTGAGGGGGCGAAGCTGTATGTATCAAGATGAAAGGACAAACAGAACAAACAACCGATTATTGTAATATTTTGGCTTAGCCCTTTAATGCTCAATTGAATGAAACTTATTTGGTCAAATAAATTTGTCATATGGTTGCTCATCCTACCGGTAATTTTCACATCCTGTCTTCCACAGGAAAAGATGATGTACATTGCAGAAGAGGGGCAGGACATTACGGTAGATTATGCTCAGATTCGCAGAGATAAAAAGATCAGGGCACATGATAGATTATACATAAGGGTTTTAAGTCTTGATGAACAGACTACACGATTATTCAGGGAGGAATCCAGAATGTACGGGGAATTAAGCATGAATCTCAACAGTTATGAAGTAAGCGATTCCGGATACATCGATTTCCCATTTGTTGGAAAGATCCATGTTGAAGGGCATACCATTTCCCGTGCAGAAAAAATTCTGGAAGAAAGTATTTCTGAGTATTTACCCAGCACTTCCATCCAGTTGAAGTATGCAGGCAATTACATCACTGTTCTGGGAGAAGTGAGGAACCCGGGCAACCATATCTTTTTTAAGGAACGGATCAATATCTTTGAAGCTTTGGGATATGCAGGCGGAATTAGGGATTATGGCAATAAGCAGAAGGTCGTGGTAGTGAGAAACACAAGCAACGAAACGACTTATCATACCATCGATATAACCAGCAAAAACATTGCGAAAACCTATTTCTATCACCTTTTACCGGATGACATCATCATTGTGCAACCCCTAAAGGCCAAATTCAGGACTTTAAGGAATTTTCAGCTGGAAGGACTCATTTTGTCCAGCGTAACGACAGCAGTTACTGTTTTATACTTTTTCACCAGAAATTAGAAAATCAAGGAGATGACTGACACTTTAAATAACAACCCCAAACTTGATTTTAAAGCCATTATACTGAGATTTTGGAATTATAAATGGTTTTTTATAGCTACGATTATTGTGTCTATAGTATTTGCGTACATACAAAACAGATTTGCACCAACGATCTATAAAAATTCCATGCAAATTTCATTGGATATTCAGGAGGATCGAAGTAGGCCCCGAAATGAAAGGTTTCAGTCCATCAATTTCTCCAGCGGAGCCTCGAACCTGGAGAACGAATTGGGAAAAATGAACTCTTTTCCCCTGGTAAAATCTACCTTATCGAATCTTAACTATGAAGTGAGTTATCATATACAGGAAACACCTTTTAAAATTAAAACATTACAAGAATTACCCTACCGTGTTTCCCGGGAACTGTTCAAGGATTCACCTTTCACTGTTGATTTTTATAGATCTCACAATCAATTAATTAATATAAGTTTTTTTATTAACATTCTATCTGACACTACATTTCGACTAAAAGCCGTGGGAGAAAAAGTACCGTCCTTTAATTACATAGACAATAAGATTAAAGACAGGGTCCCCCAAATCAACCTCAATAAGAAATTCAATTTTGGAGAAATCATAGAATCAGATCATTATAAATTTTATATTGAATTAAAAGATACAGCCCACTTTGCAGGAAAAAAAGGAAGTAAATATTTCTTCCGGTTTCATCACATGGATTACCTTACCCTCAGTTATTTAAGTAATCTGACGATAGAGCCAACTTCGCCAACCTCATCATTGATTAACATTTCACTCACGGGAACCCATTATAAAAAAATCACTGAATTCCTCAATGAACTGGCGCAGGCGTACATCAATAAAGATCTGCAGGATAAGAACAGGGAAGCTAAAAGTACCATTGACTTCATTGAGAATCAAATATCCGATGTTGCCAGTTCCCTGGATTATACGGGCAATACATTGGAACAGTTTCGTTCCCAGCATCGCATCGTAGACCTGGACTTCCAGGGTCAGAGAATGTACGAACGCTTAAATGATCTTGAAAGCCAGAAAGCCTCCATGCTTATGCAAAAAAGATATTATGAAGAGATCCGGGAATACATCAATAAGAATAAAGTATCGGATTTGATGGCTCCCTCCTCCATGAATATTAACGATCCCAATCTAAATACCTTGATCTCCAGGCTAACCGATTTAAATGCTGAGCGAAAAGATCTGGCCACTCAATCCAGGAAAAATCTATTTGAGGGGGAACTTGAAGACCGCATTGAAAATCTAAAAAACACTGTATTGGAGAACGTCAATACCAATTTAAAGAATATCGATATTTCTCTGGATGATATGAATTACAGGATCAATAAATTATCAGAAGAATTATCCGCCCTCCCATCCAAAGAACTTAGATATCAGGCCATAAAAAGAAAGTTCGAACTGAATGACGAGATCTACACCTATCTGTTGACAAAGCGTGCAGAAGCTCAGATCGCTCAGGCTTCAAACTTTCCTGCTTATGAGATGGTGGATCCGGCGAGAAATCTGGATTATTCTGTTATTGCACCTAACTCCACACTTAACTACCTTCTTGCCATGATCATTGGATTCATCATACCTACTGCTTTCATATTGCTTGGAGATTTCTTCAACACCAAAATCAGAACATCCATGGATATAGAGCATATAACAAACCTGCCGGTAGTTGGAAACATTGCGCATAACAAAAAATATGTCAACGGATTGATCCAGTTCAATCATTCCCTGGTGTCTGAATCCATTCGGATGCTTAGAACCAACATCCAGATCCTGAATGGGAAAACGAACCAGATCATTCTGGTTACCTCCTCCAACAGCAATGAAGGGAAGACGTTTTCATCCATTAATCTGGCTCAGAGCTTTTCTCTGCTCAATAAGAAGACCCTGCTTATCGGAAATGACCTTAGAAAACCCAAGCTGGCAAAATTACTGAATCTTTCCAAAGAAAAAGGTCTGAGTACTTTTCTGGCCGACGTGAATGAAGCCAATGAAATTGTTCAGCATACGGAAAATCCATATTTGGATATCATTACAGAAGGACCACTGGCGCCTAATCCAACAGAATTGATCGCTTCATCAAAATTAGGCTCACTTTTCGAGCATTTGCGTTCCATATACGAATATATTATTATTGATACTTCCCCCATTGGCATTGTTCCTGACAGCAAACTCATCATGAAATATTCCGACATCAATCTACTGATGGTCAGACAATCCAAAACCAAAAAACAAGAACTGATCAATACATTAAAGAATTTTAAAAACCGCCAGATCAGCAGTTTTTACATAGTGATGAATGACTTTTCACCCAAAAACGATCAGTTTAACTACATGTACAGATATTATTCCGATCAAGCTCAAATAAAACATAGAAAACGCATCGCTGGTATCTTCCAATCATCAAAGCGGAAAAAAGAAGAACTCAAAACCTGATCATAACAATGCATGATATGCCAACAGGCATTGGTTTTATCGTTTATCCGGCTATTATGCCAGCAGTCTATGATTCATAAAAAATGAACAATAGAGGTTAAGAAATGTACCATATACCTGTTATCCAATTGTACCCAAATGTTTAACTCAAAATAAGAATGTTATGAATTTAGAAAAGATCCACCCATGCCCCACTTGATATAATGAACGGGCATTTAAAAGACACATTCAATTCTATCTATCAAAGAATTGGATAGCGCGTTGATGGACAATGCGCCGAAACTTTCAATATAGTTTGGACTAAAATTTCTCTTATACCCAAATCATAAAATTGGGATTCATTCTATAATTCAATAGGAATGATTACAATGTAGTTTGTTTACTACATGTTGTGAGGTATGCATTAAAAAGATCACCTGATGAAAACAAAATTCATTAAAGATAGAGAACGCTCTATATATTTCTATACTACTTTTATTGAACTGATGCTATCCATAGCAACCTTTTATGTTGCTGTATTTATCAGAGAGCATCACTTCAGGCAGGAATTTGTATTTACCAGAGAATATCAGTTATTAATGCTGATCATGGTTTTTTCATGGTATTTTCTATTACGATCCAACATCTTTGAAAAATTTTACCGGACAAAAAGTTACAGTGCAATTTTTCTGGATTATACAAAGGGAATCATTATCGGAACGGCCATTTTAGCTGGAGCCATTTTTGTATTTAAACTGGATACCATCAGTCGTGGTTTCATTTTGGTTTTTACCCCGCTTAATTTGCTGATTTTGTATTTTTTCCGGCTGGGCTATTACAAAGCCCTGAAGCAAATTCGAAGTCATGGTAAAAACCAGAGTAATGTTGTGGTTATCGGGGATGAATCCTCTGAAAAAATTATTGAAAAGATTCTGAATAATAAGGAATGGGGTATGAAGATCGTCAAGATCATCTCCAACTCCAAACACATCTTTGATAAATACCACAGCCACTTTCCGGTAATTCCTGAAAGCGATGAACTTCACCGGATGCTGGAACTGGACATCATTGATGAGATCATTTATTACAAAAACGACATTGATCAGAAAGAACTGAACAAGATCATATACTCCTGCGAAGAAGTAGGTGTTGTATTCCATATGTATTCAGAATGCTGGAATTTGACCGGCAGGAAATACCATCTCAGCTATTTTGGAGACATGCCTTATTTCACCTTCATGAACAAACCCTCTGATTATTTTGCCCTGCAGATCAAAAATATTTTGGATTATACCATGTCTTTTATGCTTCTGCTCGTGCTTTCACCACTAATGCTTGTCACAGCCATCGCCATTAAACTTGATTCCAAAGGTTCTGTCTTTTTCAAGCAAGAAAGGGTAGGATTGCGGGGCAGAAAATTTTATCTATATAAATTCCGAACGATGGTTGCCAAAGCAGAAGAGATGAGGATGCAGATTGCAGGCATGAATGAAATGGACGGACCGGTATTCAAGGTCAAAAATGACCCCCGGATTACGCGGGTGGGAGGCTTTCTAAGAAAAACAGGATTTGACGAGCTACCCCAGCTTTTCAACATCATGAAAGGTCATATGTCTTTTATCGGCCCAAGGCCTCCAATCTACAGCGAAGTACAACAATACGAACGCTGGCAGCTGCGCCGGCTTTCCATGAAGCCAGGCATTACATGTATATGGCAGACCATGCCAAACCGGAATGACATTGTATTCAACCACTGGATGAAGCTCGATTTGCAGTATATTGATTCCTGGTCCTTGAAATTGGATTTTATTTTGTTTATGCGTACTTTCAAAACCATATTTATGGGTTTTGGCAGATGATCAACGATACCCATTGAGTGTAAACATAACTACAAGCAAGCATTTCGTTATCATAAACCGTTAGTCAATGAAAATCGGGAAAATTAGAAAATCCCTCGACGGGAATCAGGTTAAGCTTACATCCAGGATAGAAACGGGTGAAGGTACAACAGAATTATGGTATGCTGTGGATCGTGCATATGAGGCTTATTGTTCCGACGAATCAGCGGATGCCTTTTTACTGGGACTATTTATTCATGCGATGAAACTGGGTGAAAACATATTTC
>CAYYLT010000077.1:0-12874 GCA_964472385.1 uncultured Bacteroidales bacterium | reverse complement strand
GTTTGGGTATGATGGGATGCGGCAGATATTTTACTTTTTGGGCAATATATTGATTGGTAGTGCGCTCTACAAAGTTTATGCCTTCCCTGGAATGGGTTATTCTGTAATCGCTGTATTTCATCAAAATCCTGGTGAACCATTTTTTAGTTCGAATTCTTTTCTGATGATGGGAGAATTGATTGTGTATGGTCCAAATAATTTTTTTCCCGCTTATCTTCATAAAAGGAATCAAAAGAATGAAAAACAGGGTTTGAATGATTCCCCCTTTTTTATCCGGAAGATCTTCGATCCAATTCAAATAGAAATATTTGGTTTGCCAAATGAAGCTGAGCAGGTTGAAAGTTCCTATATTGGATGGTGCATTTTTATTGACACAATTATAGTGTTGTTCCATTGCCCGAATGAGATTGTCGATATAGGGATTATAAGTCCCTTCCTTAAAGCGGTTCGTGATGGGATATATATAAATGTTTTGTTTACACATGTTGGTTCCTTAATTTGACTGCATTTTCTGAATGCCTAGTAATCCCAATATTTTCCATTTAAAAAAACCACCGATGTATCGGGTGTATTTCGACAGGATATGGATATAGGCCAGGGGCGATTTGGCATGCAACTGGTAAAACTTCAATTCTTTCTGCAAATTGTATTTGGACCGGATGCTGACAAGGGATTGGATTAATTTTTTCAGGCTTCCCTGATGGATGAACCCTGTATTTTCCGTATCGTTATACAGGACAAGTCTGGGGTCAACGATCAAACGGAAACCATGTTTTTTTGCCCTGTAAGTAAAGTCGGTATCTCCAAAATACTGCGGAAAGTCTTTGCTGTTCCAATATCCGATCCGATGAAATACTTTCTGGGGAATGAGCGTACCCATGCCGGTTAGCCAGTCGCACTCAATAGGATCATTCGAGTTATTCTCAACTGATTTATCCAATCCCAGCATATATTTTCGCCCTGTTTTGGGATTATAAAAACCACCCATTGACCATATTTTGTTTGGATCCGAAAGATCGCATACTTTAGAACCAATAATTTCATCTCCCTCACTGGTTTGGATCAGCTTGGACAATTTCAGGAAATAGTTATCATCAGGCACAACATCATTGTTCCATAGCAAAATCCAGTTATAGTGGAGTGCTTCTAATGCATGACGGGCACCTTTTGTAACTCCTCCGCTCCACCACAGCGATCCGTCACCTTTTAATAGTATAATATCAGGATGGTTGGTAACGATCCAATCTGCGGTTCCATCCGAGGACCCGTCATCAATAACAATAAGGCTGTATTGTATGTTCTTTTGCTTATTAAGCGGAGCAATGCGCTCTTTTAAGGTTGCAACACAATGCCGGGTATATTCCAGGCCGTTATGTACCGGTATTACTATGGCTACTTTGTTTATCATAAAGGTTGTTTTCCGTTTTTTCTTGCAGTACCTGCATCATTTTTTCTCCTGATTTCCCCCAGTTCAGTCTATTGGCATATTCCTCATAGGAACGATAAGCCATTTTTTTATACTTTTCATAGTCTTTGAATAGATTTTTGATGTAATGTGCATATTCCGCCGGAGAACTGTTGAGATCGAATGTTTGTCCGTTGATATTGGCTTTGATCAGAGTGGTAATGCCTCCCACATCGTTTGTTAAACAGGGAATGCCATAAGAATTGAATTCTGCAAATACAATGGGTGTACAATCCGCCTTTGTGGGCAGTATTAAAAAATGGGCTGCAGAGATTAAATCATGAAATTGTTTTTTGCCCTCTGATGTTTCCTTGCTGATAAATCCATGAAAATGAATGTAATCTGGGAATGTTTTGTTTTGTTTAGGCGGACTGCAGCCCAATACATGCAATTCTGCCGGCAGTCCGTTCTCATTGAGTATCTTAACCGTTTCTACTGCCGCATCACCACCTTTCCGGATCCAATCGACTCCTACGAACAGTAATGTACATTTTTTGGAAGATTTGGATTGGATTAAACCCTCTACAGTGTTTTTACCCCAGCTTGTCTCAATATTCGCACCATAGGGTATGACTGAAATCTTTTCGGAAGGCAGGTTGTAATGTTTTGCCGCACTTTGCGCTGCCCAATCCGATGAAAAGACCACATGGCTGCAACGATCCAGTGAAACCCATTCCATTTTATAACCATTCCGAATGGTTTCTTTGGCCATATTGGTAAACTCGGGATAAAAATCGATGATATCAGGAAAAACCGCATCAACCCATATAACGATGGGTATATCTGTCTTTAACATTGTTAAGGGTATTCCTGATATACTTACCAACACATCTGCATCTATCTTGGATAATTCGCGCTGAATCTGCCTGGCATAGTTTTTCAGAACTTTAGGATCCCTGTTATACCAGTATTTTTTCCCCAGGATATATTTGTAATAGTATTCTTTGAACTTCTGAATGAGGTAAGGTTTTGTTTTTAGTTTTCCAATATAATGGACTTTGGCCCCCTGTTTTTCAAACGATTTGGGAACATAATAACCGGTACCCGAAAAACTTCTTATATTGGTGGAATCCTGAACAGTTATATAAGCTATTTTCATTATATTGCCGAATTAGGGTTATGAACAGACACGAGATTAAAGTATTGATGGCTGTAAAACCTGCAAGATCAACTTAATCGATTCAATCCTTTTCTCCCTTCACATTAGGGTATACTTTTCTTTGAGCCGGTAAATCTTCTCCAATAGTTGATCGGATTTATCCCTGACGGATTCTTCTTTGCCGAGATAGGGCCGCTGCGATTTAATATGCTTTAATTCCTTAACCACTTCTTTTTTGCGAAAATGATCATGCATGAATTGGTATATCTCTCTGGCAATTCCGGTGAATGGCTTCAGCCACTTTTGCCCCAACTGTTCGTTCATCATTTCCTGGATTTTTCTTTTGTTGAATAATGAGCTGAGATACTGAAATTCAAGTTCTATGTTAACTGACATGGTCCAGTCCTGCCACTTGAATTCATTGATATGCGAATAAGCTTTGACCGGTATCCATGGTGTGCGGAATATATCTGCTATAATGGCACCGTGCATTGCTTCAGTGATTAAGATTTCGGTTTGTTGGATTTGCCGTATTACATCGATAACATCATTCTGGGGACTAATGAAATGCAATCCGGCAGCATCAGCAATTTCATCCCAGGAATCAAACATACCTTCACTGACATGATGGGGTATATAAGAATACCTGTATTTTTTAGGTTGAGCTGGAAAATTCATATGATTTAGCAATAAGGCACCATCGGATATAGCCAGAGAAATGTTTTGTCGGAGCACTTTGGCTGTCAGGGGCCCCCTTAGACATATGATATCGTAACGTTCGTCAATGACAGGTATTTCTCCATATGTAAAAGCGTCGCCAAAACCAAAACCTGAGCTGAAAACTACGATTTTTCGGGTTTCGGTATTACCTCTTTCCAGGCCCAGTATCGTACCAATACCCAAAAATAGCGATGTGGGATCCTCATCGAAGAACTCAGGAAGAAAGTAATTAAATATTAGCGGGTTAAGCAGGTCGCCAAAGTTTTTTGTCTCATTGTAATATTTAAGAATCATAATGATGTTTCTGGTTTTCAGCGAATAATGCTTCGAGGTTAATCAGGTTGCGGTAGGGATGAAAGACACGCCTTCCCTTTTTTTTATGCAATTCCTTTTGTATGGTTGACCATGATATGTCAAAAGCATTACAATTGAAGTATTTCCATTCTTTTTCGGAGAACCATTTTTTATAGAAATCCGTATTATACAAAGGATAGCCAAAAGCTTGTGCAAAGAGGGGTATACGCAGTTCGTCATGACTCAATTCAGGAATAGATACCCGCGTATAGCGTTCAAGAAAAGATTTAGGCATTGTCAGCCCTGGACCTGCTGAAGCGAAAGGAGGTTCGGTAAGGTTAAAGGTATTATGCACAAACTGGTATAGCTCTTCCCATTCAGCTTGTTGCTCGTTGTTTCGTGTCCAGAACCATTTTTTGTATATTTTTTTTAGTTGGGTTAAACCGGTCAGGCCTAACCCGTTTTTAGGTATATGGCGATATAAATTGTTCAGACTGTCGAACATCAGCAAATCCCATTCCAGGATATGAACCGTATCAAAGTCCAAATGGCAACCAAAATCTTTGTACCACAACCGAAATGCAAGATCCCCATTTCTCCACTTCCATTCATCCGAGACATGACGAAGACAGTAATTACCTGCCAGATGATCTTTTAGCAGGTCATTGTATATACCGAATTCTTCTTCTTTCCCTCCAAATAATCCATAGACGGGTACATCAGGATTGTAATGGTGAAAAAGCTTCAACCTGCTGATGCAGACCTCGGCCTGGTTATGATACCTTAACAAACCAATGCGTTTCATATAGGGTGTAAATGACTAAAATTCATCAATAATACAGGCTAAAAAAAGCTTAATGTTCCTTTAATAATTCGTTATAAACGGGGTTTTTTCGAAATCCTTTTTGACCTACCTCCTGTAAATCTAAATCAGGAGATTTGTTTACCTCGATAAGTACAGGCCCTTCAGCTCCTATGGCAATATCCCAGCCTGCCAGAATAACATTTGAAATCAGGGATGCACCTCTCAAAGCCACTGCTTTAGCTTCTTGCAAATAAGGAATTTTAAAATCCTTGATCGTAATTCCTGTGAATGGGTGAGTTTGATATACAATGCCTGGACCTTTTTCCAAGTCGGTGTATAAATTTTCATCAAGCACACCTTTCTCAAGGTCTACACGCACACAACCACCACCACTCGATATATTATCGGTGTACATATCTCTGAGAGAAGTTCTGATCATGCCTGCAAGGATCTTGCTTTCGCGGTTTTTGTTTGTATAGGTCACAAATCTTACGGTATTAACACAAGTTGGATTTAACCGGTTCATTTCGCTATGCTGTATAACTTCCTCCTGATAGATATACTCCGATTGCGTTACCTGCTGGTAGATGGTATTTAACTTTTTTACATCAGTGCGTTCATCAGGATGAATCTTAAAAATGTTCTTGCCGCCAAATGAATCCCGGTTTTTTTTGATAAACAAAGCCTTATTGGTAGGCAGCGATTGAATAAAATCCATAAATGCTGGCTGTGAATCAATCAAAAGGATCTTATCGTTTTTAAAAAAGAATACTCCGTAACTGTACGCAAGTGTTTTGGCTACGGGAATTTGATTTTGTGAAAAGAAGCCTTCGAAAATGTGCTTGCAATCCATTACAGGGATATAAGAAGGATTGTTGATGTTCCAAAATTTATCATTTAATTGATGGGTATTGAGATATTCATAGATATTACCCGCATCTTTTCGAAACAAATATTTTATGAAATACTGTTCTGCAATAGAGGGTTTTGTTAATTTCACCCAAATATATTCATGCAATATACTAAAGGTGCTTTTCCGGGGTTTATGGGCTAAGGCCTTGCGGAATCTTTTATAGAATGCAGTAATTTCCATAACAACTATGTTTTATCTAACCTGTATTATTCATGCGTCAAGTTTTGGGCAGATGCCAGGCGACGAAAGCCGACGACGTAGTCGCCTACTTCGAGGCATGTGAAAAATCTAAACCGCAGAATAATTGTATATTTGAGAACTTAGCGAAGCGATTTCATGAGCCTTGCGAATGTTTTAGATTTTGAGCAACAACAAAGAAGTTGGACTTTATCGACAAACACTAATTGACATTTTCAAGTTCGGAAAAGTATACAATGGGCCGGTTATGGTAATTCTCCCTACCTGTATTAGCTATATGCCGGTCAATCATGTATAGGAGTAAACAAACCGCAACAATGGAATAGGGCTGGCTGAACATTGCACCAACCGGTAAGGCGATGATGTTGCTGAAAAAAAATAATTTTATATACAGCATGTTTTGAGGAAGTTTTTGTTTCAGTGCCCTGATCAGCAACATCAGCGCTCCTATTGCAAAAAATAATCCATATTTGGTGTATTCCCCAATAAAACCTATATCAGACAAATAATATCCATATTGCATTTTATAACTCTGAACTTCTCTCCCATATGCAGACCATTGATGCGATTCTCCATTACCGGTTATATAGGCCAATTGGTTTGGGAAAAAATCTGTCAGGAAAAATTCGGTGGTTTTTAACCGGGTGATTTCATTTTGCGCATCATTGGTTTGTTCCTGGGAGATGGTTAAAAGGCTGTTAATAATATCATGAAAAAGAAAATATACTGCTACAGCAGCTAAAAAAGCCAGAAAATATATCAGTAACTTGGATTTGATCCTTTTGCTGAATATAAGGGCTAAAAATGAGATTAAGGCAATATTGGCTATTACCTGACGGGTACCACTTAATACCAGGATGCTGAAGAACAACAGCAAATATATAATATGCTTCAGGGAATTTTTATAAAAAAGTTCCTGCAAAGAAAAGAAGAAAGCCAGCAACATAAAAGAAAAACCCGGGATAAATATTCTGATGGTGCTCCGGCTGGGATCAATGCGAACATCAAATATAGCAGTCGGAAAAGCAAAGTATTGTAATAAATATGCGAAAGCATAGGCTAAACCAAAGATAAAAATAATTTTCTCAATTTGATAAATGGGTATTTTGAAAATGTGCAAAAAGAAGTAAAAAATATAAAAATACATAAACCGCTGAGCCCACAGAGAAACCTCAAATCCTTGTTTATGAGCATAGTAAGCCATAAGCATACTGATAAAAACCCCTGAAAATATCAACAAAACCGGCACACTGAAGTGATGCTTGATTACAGGAATTTTCCAGTATATGATCTGAAATACCAGGGTTACAAACATAAATCCCAGTACAATGGCTTGGATGAGATATATGATGTCTTCGCTGATCCATATAATCTTGTAAAAAGATACAGCACACAGCAATATCAATACCAGCAATGCGGTTGTAAAGAAATTCGGTTCGTGTCTCCTGGTTACCTCATTTACCTGCTCATCCGCATGAGCTGTATTATGCGTGGTTGGATCCATTTATTTTATGGGGTAAGATTTTGTTAAGTTTGTTGCTAATTTTATATTTCGTAAATTTTAGCATATCGCCTTTGATTAGCGGGTTTCTGTAGAAATAGCTGAAATCTGATACAAAATAGTGGTATTTTTTTTCTTTTGAATAGTCGATGAGATTTTGACGATTGCAAAAAGATATTTCATGACCCGGGACATTAAAAATAATATTCATTTCATGAGGTTTTAAATGCCGTCCAAAGGAACTTATCGGATGGTTGCACTTTTTGGTGGTTATGACATATTCCTTTTTCAATTCATAGTTGCGTTTGATTCCGTATAAATCTACATCATATTCGTATTTGGATAATTCATGATTAAATCCGCTTAACTTTTCTGGTAAAAGTTCAAAAAAGGCATCATATACATTGAATGATTCAGATAAAGGTTTGAATTTAAACCTCCGGTCGTCGATTTTCAACCGGGATTGGACTTCATGAGAGTTTTCGGACCGGTTGCTTCCTTTGTCATCAAAGTTGGTAGACAATGAGATGGAAGGAAAAACAAAATACCTTTCACTTTCAACCATGTAAGTAATAAAATATTTTTTCCAGGACGTAAGAGGCCAATCCATAACATTAAAGGGAACCCTCCCATGATAATGCTTGAATGATTCATGCCGCTCATACCATCTGGTAAATCTATTCCATTGTTTTTTGGTCCATGCTTGTCCCCAGGAAGCAGCATGTTGAATGAAATATACGTCTGAATTATCCATAAGCGGAATAAAAGGCAATGGATTTTCATGCTTTTCGATTGTGGGATAATGAAACAGAGAGATTCCTGCGATCTTTTCATCATCATCATAGAAGGAAAGTGCATCCTGTGCATAATCATAAAAATGAGGAGAAACAAATAAATCATCTTCCAGTATGATCACTGAATCGTAATCGTTTACCAGATTAGCGCAAGCCATAATGTGCGCTTTAATACCTAAATTCTCCCTTCTATATATTACCTCTTTTTCCCCATGAGGCCATAAAAAATCTGAAGCGTATCGTTGAATGTCTTTGTTATCCGCTGCATGATCGATGCTGATGATCAATTTTGTTTTTGAAGGATAATGGCTTTGCTCAAGGGAATATAATAACCTCTGAAGTGTATTTAACCTGTTATAAGCTACTACTATTATAACAGGTTTATATTTATTTTCCATTGAATACAATTGTATTGAATTTATTAAAGCTTATTTTGATAATGGCTAATAATTCTCTTCGCTGAAAATATAGAAGATGCAGGAAATAACCACCCATTAGTATGCTGGTGATCGAATGATACCCTTGCCAGGTGGTGAACCACATTCCCAAATATAATGATAGTTTTGGCGCCCAGAAAAAGATCATGGATTTTACTGAGTATCCGAATGATCTTATGAATCCGAATATTACCTGTATGGGAACGATCAATGCCAGGTAGCAAAGGGAATAATAGAGCACTACATGGAATACGGATGAAAGCGCACCCAATACGATTGCCCCCACCATTAATCCTGCCGAAATGGTTCCGACAATGAACAATACGCTTTCTTTTTTGAACAATACATAGATGTTACCTGTGGTTGATATTATGGTCTGGGCCATTACCAGAAGACCAAAGTAGGGGAGAAACTTTGCAACATCCAGCCAATTGGAACCCCATACTATCTGAACGAATGATTGTGGAAATATGACCAAAATAAACCCAATGGGAAAACTTAATAGGCTGATGACTCCCAGTATGTTGAGGTACTCTTTGTGGGGAGATCCGCCTTCATCACTTAGCTTTTTCAAACTGGGATACATAACGGTACCAAAAAGCCGGGTTATCAGCTTCAGGGATAAGTTTAAAAATCTATATCCCCTGTTATATATCCCCAGCGATGATTCTCCATACATCTTGCCAATAAGGATGTTGTCCACATTACGCGCCCAGTAATTGATCATCTTGAATCCGGTGATGTTGCCGATGATGCTTTTTGCTTTGCGAAATGCTACTACCGTGTATCTCCAGGGGTATACCTTAAACTGAAGACCAGTCTTTTTAGAAAAATAGAGGTATCTTAAAAACTCTGTGATGATCAGGGGTATGATCAATGCCCAATAGGAAAATCCTAAATAGGCCAATATGATCATCAATCCGACCGAAACAAGATTGGTGAAAAAGGTAACTTTCCCTAAGTAGGCAAATTTTAATTCTTTCGATAATAAAGCATAATGAACGGTTACCAGTCCTTTAAAGATGAATTGGATAGAAATAACAATGGTGGGAAAGATCAATTTCATGTTTTCATAGAACAAAGCAATGGGGTAGGCGAGTATGGAGAGGAGAAAAAACAGGCCGAATCCAAGAGTGAGGGAAAGATTGGCCATAGATTTATGATATGTGAATTTATAGTTGCTTCTAATGATGTCTGAAGAAATACCTGCCCCTGAAAAGATCATGGCAAACTCAGCAAATACTGTTATCATGGCAACCATTCCATACTCTCTTGGAAGTAGCAATCGTGCCAAAACCATAGACGCTAAAAAGCTGAGAAACTCCGAGCTATATTGGTAACCTCCTAATTTAAGGATGTTACGGTAAAATCCTTTTTTAAAAGCCAATGAATTATTTTTTAGTATTTTGTTTAACGATATAATTTGTATTCATAATCGTACAGACTGAAGTACGCCTATACAAGGCAGAGATAAAAAGAAAGGCCTGACCAGATTTAACTGTGGTCTGTCTATAAACTCAACTGTTTGTTTTATTAAGTTATAGACAAATGCTAACTATTGGGAATCATTAACCACTTGATCAATATGTTGAATTTGCTCTTTGGTTAAGTATGATTTCCATTTATCCAAACTTTCTGTTTTTAAAGCTTCAGGGTTAAACTGATTCTCTATATTGAGAAAGTCACTTATTTTCTGAAGATGATCATCAAGATGTGTGACGAAATCATCATAGTCGAAAAGCAAATACCGGTCTTTTAAAACATTTTGCAAACGCTGCAATTCCTTTTTATGGGACAGCCATCTGTAAGCACATTTTGATTCAAGTGGCAAATCATTGAAGTAAGATTTGTTTTCCTCTGTAATTCCCAGGAACCTGTTGGGTTTGTTTTGCGGAAGCATGGAATACCATTCCTGAACTCCCGAATGATTGAGCATGCTCGATACCGTTTGGTACTGATTTCTGATAATACCGATAAATAAGGCGTTGTCCAATTTATTCATGAGATATTCTGAAAACCAAATCACCGGATGGCTTTTTGTCAGTATGAAATCACTGGACGACTGTTTGATCAGTGATTTATACTTTCTGAGCAGCCGGTATTTTTGAATGCCAATATACCATTGGCTGCTAATATCCTGTTTAACGGCAATATTGACCGCCGGATGAAAATAGTCCGGATCCTCAATATGGCCTTCTATCAGCGGATGACTGCTGACGGTTCTTCCCAACAGATGCGTTCCGGATCGCCCGGTGCCCATAATGTAAATGATTTTCTTCATCGCTATTATTTATAAGGTTTGCCATTGATTATTCCTGGTGTGGACAAAACTCCCTTGCGCCAATATCTGCTGCATTACCGCAATAAGGAATATTTTGCTTCCCCTCAACAGAATAGCTGGTGCCTTGATCTATGCAGGGAGAGGATTTCATAAGCCGTAATTCACCAAAGGGATCTTCATCGATCATGGGATCGGAAAAAATGTTGTGTTCCCCCTGATGCAGGATTTCGGTTAAATCCTTCATCGCTTTATGTTTCTTAAACGGATTGTCCCCCTCCTTGACAAAAAAGCAATTATGGTTTATACGAAATGGTGGTTTCAAGTCTACCAGCCTGTCTTTAGCATTATTGGTATAGAAAATGTTGTTGAGTATATGCATTTTTGAGCCTTTCAATGCTATCCTGTTATTCCAGAAAGTATTATTGATGATGGTACCATGAAATTTGCTAAGGAAAATTACGCCATATTTGTTATTTTTGAGAATATTTTTGAATACAACGAGATTCCTTGAATGGCTGTATATGCCACAAGGACTATCAGAAATGATATTACTTTTTATTAAGATGGAATCGGACTGGTATCCGATATACATACAAGCGCCACTGCCATTTTTTATGGGCCCCTTCAAGGTGTTGTTTAGAATCTCCCCGTTGCTGGAACTGTTCGCTATCAAACAAAACTTATTCCCTGTATCGGTGCGGTCAATATTGCAGTGGCTTATGGTAAAATTTGAGCAGCGATCAAGCTGAATGCCATCACCTGGAGATTCAGACTCCTTTTTGCCTACTGTAAACCATTTCTGATTAACCTTTTGAATATTACAGGAATCAATGGTTAATTTTGATATTCTTTGGGCAAAAATGCCGTCATCACCCATGTTTTTTATCGAGATATTATTCAGTGTAATATGAATAGGTTTGTTTTTTCCTTTGAATCCTATAAGACGAATACCCCAAATGGCATTGATCAATGTGCAATTTTTTATCTTAATATCCCTGCATTTACCGTTTATTCTTATGCAATGGCTACTTTTCTCATCCCCGTTTATGTATAAGTCCTTGATAAAAATTTGACGGGATGAAAGAATATTTAGGGGTTTATTAAGCTGACCGGTATGAATAATTGGGGAAGCTCCTTTACCGTAAGCCTTAACTGTTATGTTGGTCTTGTTGTGTAAAGATATTGGTTTGTGCAGGGTTAACGTTGTGGAGCGCTTTATATGGTAGGTTGTATTGGAAGTCGGTTTGACATCATCCCAGCTTGAATAGGGATTATTTTTTGAACCATTGGGTTTGGTATCTGAAACATTTTCCGGATCAATATAAACCTTGTTTTTTGAATCAATTGGATGACAAACTGTCAGGAAGAGCAAGAGACCGATCAATATCTTAGTGTGTATTATGTTTTTGCCTATTCTTGAGATCCGTAACTTGCCTGTCATTTTATACCGATAACCTTTTTAACATTCTGACGCAGCCCATATGGAAGATTTCTCCGCCAACCCTGCAAGACAGGATATACGTATTTAGCTCCCAAAAGCTTGGTTACCGGAGATATGGGATAATTGTTTTCTTCAGCAAGTTTCAGGATTTCTTTACTGAAAATGCCGCGTTCATATAAGAGCGATTCAATATAAGCCTGTCTGATGCTTTTATATTTTTCGATATCAAATACATCCTGATATTGATGCAATAAACCCAAGATATCTAGCGTCAATAAAGTTCGGGCACATTTGAAGCAGGTAGAACAGTTCATAGCTGTTTCTGAATCTGTATCGGTACAAACATATAAATAACGGTAAGTAGGCTCCAATTTGGCAATTTGCAGGGTTTTTTCTATCCTGGAGTATTCTGATCCTGCCAGTACGCATTCTGTTGATTCAGTGCTAAAGTAGGAAAATGTTATAGGTTGAATATATGAATCTATATAGACATAACCGTCTTTGCTCAGGGGTTGTGTGAGCAATTGATCATATTTGTACGACGAAGCAAAAATATATTTGGCAAATAGCTTTTGCAGAACCAGGACTGATGCAACGTTTCGAGGCAGAAAAGAAAGCAGAAAGCTTGAGTCAACAATTTGATGAAGATTTGAATCGATTTTTACAAATGGCAGACCAAATTCTTGTGAAAACCGCTTAAGGTGATCGTAACGTTTATGAAAAAATACCGGTGCATGCTTACCATGGGCACCTACATTATTGTAGATCAAATGCGTAATCTTATAATTATGGGTAACGTCTTTATTAAAATAATGATCTGCTAAAAGGGAAAAAGAATCTACACCACCTGAATAACCTGTAACGATACCCTTGCTATGGGTATTTAAAGCACGCTGATTTAAGCTTTTCGGATGGACTGAGATATC
>CAYYLT010000076.1:0-12940 GCA_964472385.1 uncultured Bacteroidales bacterium | reverse complement strand
TGACAAGCTATTAACTAAATTCTATACTTGTGAATAATACAGTTGAATAAAGGCTAAAGATAGGCACAAAGATTTTAGCATATTTGATAATAGCGTCATTCCTTGATGATTTTACTTGTCCATCTGCTATCGCGGGTTGACAGTTGAATAAAATAGATGCCGCTTGTCAGATGAGCTATATCGATGGTACCTTTTGCATCCGTATCCTTCAATTCAATGATTTTATTCCCTGTCAGATCCAATAGTTTGATTTTTTGGATCGGGATATTGTTGGATTCATAATGCAGCTTTCCGCCGGTGGGATTGGGATAGATCCTGATTCCGCTGTGAGCCAGGGATGTCATGCCGGTCGATGTTTTCACTACAATATCAAAATTACATTGCCGCTTGTTTCCGGCTTTATCGGTTGCTGTCCAGACAAGCGTTGTGGTATCTGGCGGAAATTCGGCCCCGGCCAGGGTTGATGAATTGTTGTAATTATTGATTATACTGTCAACAGCACAATTGTCTTCTACAGAAACCGGATCAAATTCCGATTCCGAAACGGTATAAGCTGTTTGTTCAAGCTTCAATTCAATATTTTGATCTTCCGGGCATTGAAGGGTTGGTTTGGTTTGGTCTGTTACATCCACCCGAAAAGATGTATCGCTGCTGTTTCCTTCGGCGTCGGTAACTTTCAGGATCACTTCATTGGCTGTATCTGAAACAGGGGAATACGGAGCCGGTGTTTGAGTTATCTCCAGCTCATTGCCTCTGGAACAGTTATCAGAGGTTGCTACCATTGCAGTATAATTGGGCAGTGATGCCTTGCAACCCGAATTTGCCGCCAGGGTCTGGTCGCCGGGTACAGCGGATATCACGGGTGGAGTTTCATCTACGGAATGCACAAAAAATGACTTTTGTGCTTTGTTGCCATCATCGTCGGTGGCGGTAATTATAACTTCAAAGTTTGACCGGGAGACCGTTGTTCCTGGTGGAGGATTCTGGATAATCTCCGGATCTGTATCGTAATTGTCGGTAACCACTAACTCTCCGGTATAATCAGGAAGGCTTATCTGACATTCGGCCCCGGCCTTCAGTATGTGATCGTCCGGAATGGAAATAATGTCGGGTTTTACTTTATCTTGCACGGTCAGAACAGCAGCTTTTGAAGTATCTGTGTTAACCGGATTTTTGATGATACAACGGTATTGATAACCTGCCATATTGTAGGATGCCATCATAATACGCAATGTATCGGAATTGACTCCGGAATACAAAGCATCATTTGATACATTTTCAAATGCTGTCCCCCGGTTTACCTGCCATTGCTGTTGCTGCACATTGGCTGAACGAATTCCGAACAGCGCGGCTGCATCTACTCCCACCACCTGATCTTCGGGATCTCTTGTGATCTGACACGACCCGCAAATGTCACTTATTAAAAGAACTGAGCCGAAATCAACTGCGTTTTCCTCTACCGGAGAAGCTTGAGCATTCCATGCGACTTTTTTGTCGTGTTCACCGCCGGAATCATCGTCCGTCACCTGCAGTTCGAAACCAATAAGCTGCTGACCTTTAGGTTCAATACCAATAGCATTCCAGTCGATCTTAATTTCCATGGTATATCCCACAGGGTTTGTGTTTTGTGCAAAGGTTACCCCATCGGGATTATCCGGTTGCGCTGTATCCTGCCTGGCATAAACATTAGCATCATTCCAACGGAAAATATAGCAATGATCATTGGCATCAAAAGCAGATGCTGTATCATTATTTCCGTTGATGTAAACTTCAATGGCATCGTCCTGCAAGGGCCGGTCACCGGAATCATTGATCAATGTGTCGTCTTGCACCGTCACCAAAAAATATAAACTTTCGCTATCCCATTTGGCTTTATAGGAGGCGGAAAGATCGTTTTTGGAGACAGGGAATCCTTTCAAAATGTGTTTTAGACTATCGGATGCAACATATTGCCAGGCATCTCCCTCGATGCCATCAATTGATGGGGGGTCATTTGAGAGGCAAAATTTATCATTTATCTGAATATGAGGGTTTTTAATAATGAGAGAGACGAACAGTAACCTGTTATCATCCAGTGAATCCAGTGATATCTTATTGTTCCGGGTTAAATGATGGATATCAATAGGGATATCAATAAATCCAACATTTTCAAACCAGTCGTTTTCTATCACCCTATCAGGGAGAGCACTTAAGTTGTAACGGTATGTATTGCCGTTGAGTTGCATCTGAAAATCCCCTGATCTGGGCTGTTTGTGGAATGCTACACGTAAAAAGGCTTTTGCAGTATCTGTAGGAAGTACGGGTAAATCTACGTAAACATCCTGCGGGGCATCCATTTTGGAATCAATTACCGAGCCATAATATTCTTTTATCTTCAATGTATCAAAATTTGTTATGGGATTTTGCAGAGATATTTCAATCGCATGCGTACTGATGGGTTCAAGGGATAATTGAATGGATGACCCAATTTCTATATTGCTGTCCGAATAATCGGCATTATTTCCCGGATTATTCCAGACTGCTTTGCGGTGTGTAATACTGGAGATATCTCCTGCCGTAAGCCCTGTATTAAGCGTTACGGGTTGATTCTGACTGGTATAATTGAATAACCCAACCACCAGCTTATCCCCGGAAGGTGCTGCAGCAAATGTACGTATCAAGGGATTATCCGAATTAAAATGGATGTTTTTTCCCCTGAGATTTTTTAAAGCAAGAAAAACCCAATATCTGGACTGGGGTATGCATTTGCCGTCAATGATTTTGTATAACGCATGGTTATTGCTACTGCCCCCTGCCAAAAAGCTTGCTCTCAGTGCATATTTGTCAGGATTCTGAAGCATCATAAACAAGCTTTCTGACAGAAATTTAAACTGTGCACGAGAACATTTGCTGCAGCCAAATGGTGCACCGATTTCTGTTATTACCAGCCTTGGCCTTACACCTCTTGTATTGTCCGCATAATTCTGTGTCATGCTTGTAAAAGCTAAATCTCGTAATATGGGAACACTGTAATGCTGCGAGTCGATATATTTCAATGCCTGCGGATTTTTTACATGATCAATAAATCCCTTGACCCAGGTATACCAGTTCATATCAGGCATGGATACCGGCTCTTGCAGCCGCATGGCTCCCATATGGCCTATGCAGGGACCCACCATGATGACATCGGGATGGCTTTTTTTTATGGAATCGTACATTGCGTTATACATCCGGAAATAAGAAGCTGCTGTTTCTTTTTGATCGTCATTAAACTGACCAGCCCACATGGGTTGATTTTCCGGTTCATTGGCCAGTTGGAAGTATTGCAAACGCGACTCAGAACCCGATGGTATATGATTTTTTAAAGCTTGAATATAAGCATCCACATTTTTTATGGCTGCATCTAAATCTCGTTCCAGCCTTCCATCATACAAATGGGGATTCCCGGAAATGGTCACATTTTTTGTTCCGAAAACATTGCTGTCAAAAAAATCAAATTCGTACATCAGTCTGTTCCATAACGAATCGGGGTCCCTGCGTAAAAAACCGTCATACCATTCGTAAGATTCCTGTTTTGTATCAAAGCGTGGGGTATTTTTACTCCAGGATGGATATTTAAAACCCAGGCCCGGCGTATTTTGATTTGGGATCCAGTTGATTATCTGTCGAATCGCGGTAATACGGGCATCCCTGATATAGGGTTTGAATCTTGAATCCATATTGCCTTTGCAAAAACCAAAAATATCCTGTACACCGGTATATCCCTCAATATTTTTTATGGTTTGAGGTTTTAACGCTATAGTGGTTTGCGCCCATGTGAGATGGCAATGAAAAACTATAACGGCAATTATCGCCAGTATCCGGATAGTTTGTTTGTTTAACGTAAATATACATCGCAACACCCTGAATCTTTTGTAAACAGCATCACAACATTCGAATTTTTTACTGAACTGCCTGGCATCTCTTTCAGAACGGTTTTTGAGGGATGGCAGACATAATGAAAGCAAAGGAACAGAAAAAAATTCAACAAATCCTGAATTCATAATTTTGTATTTTTTTAAAAGTAGGTGGGGAGCACCCATCTGCTTAAGGTTTATAGAAGATATCTCATACCCATTGGGTTTCTTAGAATGCGAATATTTACTGCAAACGTTGAAGTTTTAAGAAAAACTGTTCTGTTGGAATATGTTTTTGAAGGCCCTGAATGCTCATGTATTAATGAATTGAGCAGGCAATTGCCGTGTTTGTAATTTGCCACATACCAGGTATGCTCTTCCGGCAGCCAGCATGCGTTTTTATTCCAGTTCCGGGCTTTTGAAGCAGCGGCATATGCGATCCGGCATATTAGGAGAAAAGGAATGGCACCGTATGGATGGATACTCTTTCCCGGAATGTTTTTTGCAGTGGCATGATGGAGGTGATAGGAATACATGTCAAAGGATTATAAGTAATGAGCTGCATGCTTATCTACAAACCATTCCAGTATCCCATGAGTGGGATGAACCAATGCGGCAGGCAGGCTAATGGGTTTTCCCTGAATTACCCGTGACAGGGAAGCAGCTTTCTGTTCACCCGTCACCAGGAAAGTGACGTAAGCTGCATTGTTGATCAACCTTCCGCTCATGGTAATGCGTTTTTGTCCGGTATCAGGATGTTGCGTTACTTCACATAAATTTTTTGATTCAAACAGGTGTATCTGATCAGGGAATATGGAAGCCGTGTGGCCGTCGCTACCCATCCCTAACAGGACAAAATCCAACCCGGGGAAACCGTTTTGTTCCGGCAGGTTATCCCGAATGACAGAAGCGTATCGCAAGGACTCCTCTTCCGGCGGATTTTCACCTCTGATCCTGTATACCTGCCTTTCCGGAATACCAACGTGCTGAAGCAGATTAGAATAAGTCATTCCATAATTGCTTTCTTCATTGTCTGGAGGAACACACCGTTCATCAACCCAAAAAATTTTGAATGCTTTCCAGGGCATGGACATGGCATATTGTTCTTTTAAATGTTGAAATAGCCTGAGGGGACTGTTTCCGCCCGAAAGCGCCAGATTAAAATATTCCTTATCCCTGCGGATTGCGTATTTGAAAATTTTCTCTGCCAGTCGCCGGATGGTTTCATCCGTTGAATCGAAGGTATGTATATTGGAATGCATGCGATGGCTTTTTTATGATTACAAGCAATTTTGGGTGTCTGAAGGTTTATCGCAAGGGGTTCTCCACTTGTATCCCGTATTGGATTGGATCAGTGCTTCAGCAGCTTCAGGACCCCAGGTCTGAACCGGGTAGGGGTAAAGGTTTAAGGCTGGCTTGGCTTTCCACATTTCCAGTATTGGGTTGATGTATTCCCAGGTGACCTCTGTGGCATCCCCGCGGGAATACAAGGTCAGATCCCCGTACATACAATCCAGCAACAACCGCTCGTAGGCTGAGGGCAAGTGTGTTCCGGCAATATCGGAATAATGAAAGTCCATGTTCACATCCCTGACCCTGAATCCTGCTCCTGGTATTTTCAAGCCGAATTTTAAAAGCAGTCCTTCATCAGGCTGGATTCTTATGATCATTTGGTTGGGCGTGCTTTGCAGGTTTTCGTCATTGCAAAAGATGTGGTGCGGAGTTGGCCTGAATTGAACAACGATCTCAGTAGCCCGCTTCGGCAGCCGCTTGCCTGTTCTGACAAAAAAAGGAACGTCTTTCCAACGCCAGTTGTTGATGTTCAATTTCAGGGCCACATAGGTTTCGGTGTCGGAATCCTCCGGAACACCTTCCTCTTCCAGATATCCGGGAATATATTTTCCCCCGGTTTTCCTGCCGGCATATTGACCTCTCACTACATTTCTCCTGATGTCTTGTTCGGTTAAAGGTTTGAAGGACTGAAAAACTTTCAGTGTTTCATTGCGAATGGCGGCCGGTGTGGCAAGTGCAGGAGGTTCCATGGCAAGCATGCCGACGATATGAAGCAGATGGTTTTGCAGCATGTCTCTTAAAGCGCCAATTTCATTATAATATCCGGCACGTCGCTCTATACCGATAGATTCGGCAGCAGTGATCTGTACATGATGGATGTAATTCCTGTTCCATAAGGGTTCAAAAATGCTGTTGGCAAAGCGGGTGACCATGATGTTTTGTACGGTCTCCTTGCCAAGATAATGGTCTATCCGGTAGATTTGGGGTTCCTCAAAATAATCCAGTAGTTGATTGTTTAATTTCTTCGCGCTTTGCAGATCATAACCAAAAGGTTTTTCAATAATGACCCGTTTCCAGCCCGGATGATCCCCATCATTGAGCGTTAGATTATGTTGGTGCAGGGCCTGGGCAATGGTCGGATATAAACCGGGCGGGGTGGCCAGATAAAATATGTAGTTTCCGTTAATTCCCGTCTCCCTGGCCAGCTCAACCAACCTAGCCTTTAATGCTGCATAGGATTCCAGGTTTTTAGTGTCGATGGGAACATAGGCTGTCTTTTGCAGAAAATCATGGTTCGTAACTGTCGAGTTTTCTTTTAGATAATCGCGAAATGCTTCATCTGTGAATGTTTTTCTTCCCGTACCCACGATAGCAAATCGCTCAGGCAGGAAGTCCTGTTTGTATAGTTCGTATAGCGCCGGGATCAGTTTTCGCCTGGTAAGGTCTCCGGAAGCACCGAAAATAATTATCATTTGATTGTCTGGAGATGACATAGGTAAGCTTTATTTTAAATATTTGGTTCGGCAATATACAAGAAAATTCGACAAAGAAAAAGTATTGCTCCTTGATACTTTAATCTGCATGAATAATACAGGTTAGTGCCTGCCTTTGTGTTTCTTGGTAGTTAAACATTTAATATGAACCACGATGGGACACAAAGTGCGTCACAAAGGGGGCAAGAGGGATATTTTGGGGAGTTTAGGAGGTATGATGTATTCATTCCTTGATGATTTTTTTTGTCCAACTGCCATCCCTGGTGGATACTTGAGTGAAATAGATTCCCATGTTTAAATGTGAAATATTAATGGTACCATTTGCTCCTGGATTCCTCATTTCAAGGATCATATTCCCCGTCACATCCAACAGGCTGATCTTTTGAATCGGGGTTTTATTGGATTCGTAATGCAGCATCCCGCCTGTGGGATTGGGATATATCCTGATCCCCAGCGGATATGTGCTTAAAATGCCGGTACTGTTCACTGCGACATCAAAGCTGCACTGGGCCTGGTTGCCCGATCCGTCTGTTACCGTCCAGGTGACGGTTGTATCTGCCGATAATTTTATACCATTTAGTGTAGATGAGTCATTCAGATTATTGGAAACTATTGCTACCAGGCAATTGTCATCCACAGAAACCGGATCAAATCCGGTGCCTGAGATGGTGTAATCTGCCTGACCTTCCTGTAAGTCAATGATTTTATCTTCAGGGCAGGAGATGGTCGGATCAACATCCTCCTGAACACTTACTTGGAAAGACACCTGGCTGCTGTTCCCCTCAGGATCGGTTACAGATAGCGTTACCCGGGTGGCCGTATCATAAACAGTTATATAGGGTGCAGGATATTGGAACAATTCCAGCTCATGGAATCTGTAACAATTATCGGTTGCCGTAACAGTATAAATATAGTTGGGCAGGGTGGCCTGGCAACCGGATTCAGCCTCGAGCCATTGATCGTGATGCGTTGAAGTGATCACAGGCGGCATCTGATCTAAAACCTGCACGGTAAAAGTTGCTTCTGCTGTATTTCCATTATCATCGGAAACGGTTATGGTCACTTCAATTTCAGATTGCGACACAAAGGATCCTGAATCCGGTGTTTGGGTTATATTAAGTGCATCATCGACGTTGTCTGTCGCTTCTACATCAACAGTGTAATCGGGGAGTCTGACCTTGCAACTGTCCGAAGCATACAATATTTGATCCTCCGGGCTTGAGATGATGACCGGTTTTTCCTGATCCATATTGCTGTTTAAAAGAACTGTGCCAAAAGTAGATTGATGCGGGCCGGGTAAATGGGATGGCGATATCCAGGCAATTTTTTTGTCCGGGCTTCCACCGGTATCATCGTCAACAATATGTATGTCCATACCAAACAAGGATCTGTTATCAGGGGCAACGCCAATGGCATCCCAGGCAATTTGTATTTCCATGATATAGCCCTGTGCGGTAGTATCCTGAGCAAAGGTTATCCCAGCCGGATTATCCGGCTGCCAGTCTTTTTGATATTCATAAACGGTTGTATCGTTCCAGCGGAAGATGTACTGATGGTCGTTGGCATCATAGGCGGTGGCCCGGTCGTTGTTGCCATCAATAAATACGGCTACAGCATCATCCTCCAGGGGTTGGTCTTCCGAATCATTGATCAATATGCTGTCTTTAACCTCAACCAGGATATAGATATGATCCTGATCCCATTTTCCCCGGAAGGATGCTGAAAGGTCGGCATCGGAAGCGGGGGTTCCTACGATCCTTTTTTCCAGTTTGTGGGATGTAACAGGTAACCAGGATTCTTCCATTATTCCGTCAATTGTGGGTTTTGATGGGGAGAGGCAAAAGTAATGGCCATCAGGCAGCCAATTGAGGTTATCCGGATCGCCAAATTCGGGTATATCCTGGTATTGATCGAGCAGGAACTCCCAACCGGCTTGGCATGACACATATTGCTCTGCAGAGGCGATGTTGGCGACTGTGGAATCTCCCAACCGGTCTTTGAGCTGGGCGAGGTAAAGGGAGCGGGGTTCGACAAAGGTTCCGGCCGATTCCAAATGGGCTGTATCGCCCAATGTGCTACCAGGATTTGCAATACCTTTTCCTTCACCATTGTTGATGATGCCGATGGCCCATTGCTTGCCAAGGTCGAGCCGGGGTTTGTCCAGCCATATATCCGCTTCCCAGTAACGAAAATTTTCGCAGGTCAGATTCCACATCATGCAATTGGCCGCGCGCCAGCCATGATTGCCACCGGGTGATGCGTTGAGCCTGAAGATGGCATCATTGTAAACATTATCATAAAGCGATCCGTGTGTCCAACGTTGATGCGGTTCGCACGAGAGGTGCTCCTTTTCCGAATAGCAATCTAAGAATACAATACTCGACCTTTCACCATTCATAACAAAAGTATGCCGGCCATAGCGGCCATAGCTGCGCTGGCAAAAGGTCTGGTCACCATCCAGACAAAAATAATAATCGCGTGTACCGGTATGATTGTTTGGCGTGTCGGTAGAGACCCCGTCGAACATGGCGCAATCTTCGATGGTTACCCTGGAGCACACGCCCCGAACCCGGGTCAGGCACCAGTAATAAAAAAAACCGGTAACCCGCCGCATCCAGCAATCGCGGGCTTGTATGAAATAAACTCCGACCTGGGCATGCTGTTCGTCCACATAGTATCCATGCTCATCCTTCACTGAGCGGTCATAATCTGACATCAGTATCATATCTTCGACACCTACATAAGCTCTTCTGGTATCTGAGAGAAGCGCGTGCACTTCGCCGTTGGCATACCCGTTTCCCTGGTCAATTTGTGAGGTGATAGGCCCGTTAATAGTTATGGTATTGCTCGATTCATCTATGGCGGTAATGGTTCGTTCCCATTTTAGTTCAAACTGACCCGGTGTCCACTTATCAGACTGCTGCAGGTCATCAATCCATTTCTGGGTATGCAGGCACTTGATGACTATTTGCTGCCCAACGCTCATCCCGGCAGTTGAATTTACTTTGATCTTGTGTGTCCCGACGGGAACAAACGGGTCACTGATGTCGGTCATTTTGCTGGTTGAAAGTCTGCCACCCTGAATATGAATGGAACCTTCGGAATCTGTACCCCGGTGAATAATGACCGTGCCGTTCCCATAGGCACCTTCACCGCGCAGCACAATTCCATTTTTCCCGCTCCCAAAAATAATCGGCTCGGAAATTTCATATATACCCCTTTTAAGCAATACAGCTCCTTTGTAATGGTCAGGGCCGGGAGATATATTGTCTGCAACCCAGTCAATGGCATCCTGAATCCTTTGCCGGTCATCACCAGGACCAGGTTCTACCGTTTTTACCACCGGTACATCCGGGATGGGCACCCCCCCACCACGGTATCCGGATATGGAATAATCCGGTATTTTGCTGCCCCGGTCATCCTGTTCATAAACCAGTTTCCCGGAGTGGTCGGGATAGACAACCTTGCTGTAGTTCTGGGAATAAATATTTGATAAAGAGAGATTTATGACAAAATATAGCCATACCAGCGTTTTGAAATTTTTCATCGGTTTTTAGGTATTCATTTAGCATTTTCATTTCTTGATGATTTTCCTTGTCCATCTGCCGTCCCGGGTTGACAGGTGAATAAAATAGATGCCGCTTGTTAAATGAGCCACCTCAAGGGTGCCATTTGTATCCGGGTCGTTGATCTCAAGAATCTTGTTTCCGGTTATATCCAACAATTTGATTTTTTGAATCTTGTTATGATTTGTTTCGTAATGTAACACTTCCCCGGTGGGATTGGGATAAATATTAATCCCGTGTTTTGCGGGGAGTGTGAATCCGGTAGATGATCCGACCACAACATCAAAGCTACATTGCGCTATGTTTCCTGCTCTATCGTTCACACTCCATACAACGGTTGTGGTATCCAGCGGGAATTCCGCCCCGGTCAGGGTTGAGCGATTGTTGAAATCATTGGTAATGCTGTCAACCGCACAATTGTCATCAGTTGAAACCGGGTCAAAAGCTGAACCGGAAACCGTATAAGCGGTTTGACCTTGTTGCAGAGACAATTGTTGATCTTCCGGGCATTGAAGGGTTGGTTTGGTCTGGTCGGTTACATATACCCAAAAGGAAGTATCGCTCTTGTTTTCTTCCGGATCGGTAATCGTTAGCGTTATTTCGTTGGCTGTATCCGCGATGCTGGTGTAGGGTGCCGGGGTTTGGATGATCTGCAGCTCGCCGGCGCGGTAGCAGTTATCGCTGGTCACCACAAAAGCGGAATAATCTGGTAAAACTCCCTGGCATTGGGCATTGGCTTCCAGCGTTTGATCTTCAGGTGCTGAAATGATGACCGGCGGCTCAGCATCGGTCACCTGGACGGAAAAGCTCCTTTGTGCCGTGTTTCCATTGTCATCGGTAACAGATATGGTTACCTGGCGATGGCCTCCGCTGATGAGGCTTCCTGAATCGGGTGACTGGGTGATCTCGAGCGCATCATCATAATTGTCTGTTGCCTCAACTGCTGTGGTATAATCCGGTAGTTTTACCTGACAACCTTCCGTAGCTTCCAGTATCTGATCGCCCGGAGCGGAAAGGATTTCAGGTTGTAGCATGTCTGTAACGGTTAAGACCGCTGCAAGGGAAGTATCGCTGTTTATGGGATTGGAGATGATACACCGGTATCGATTGCCGGACAAATTTTCTGTGGCATCGGAGATAACCAGCTGTTTTGTCTGGGTGCCTGCATAAGGCGGATCATCTGCTATATCTGAAAATCCACTGCCTGCATTGAGCTGCCATTGGTAGGAAAAGGCTTTTTCCGTTTTAACCTGAAAGGCAACATCGGTATTGAAATTGATCTGTTTATTTTCGGGACTGGCAGTAACATGGCATGCACCACAGATGTCATCCTCCAGCAAGATAGTGCCCACGGTGGATGAGTTTTCCGCTGCCTGATCTGTTGCGGCCAGCCAGGCTATTTTATGCTCCCGGCTGCCATGGTCATCATCATCGTTAATTTGGATGTCAAATCCGATCAGTTGTTCTTCAGCGGGATCAGTGCCAACGGCAGACCAGTCGATTTGGATCTCCATCAGGTAGCCGGTTTCCGTGTTTTTCTGCACACACGTAATCCCTTCCGGATTAACCGGTTGTGGTATTTCCTGTTGATAGTGATGCACCGTATCATCATTCCAGCGGAAGATGAACTGGTGATCGTTCGCGTCGTATGCGGGAACCGTATCGTTGTCCCCGTCGACAAAAACTTCAACTGCATCGTCCTTCCAGGGCTGATTGCCCGAATCATTGACCAGGTTATCGTCCTGTACCTCAATAAGAAGGTATAAGCTCTGGTCATCCCATTTTACCCTAGATGATGCCGAAAAGTCGGTGACGGATTCGGGTGCTCCCTGGAGTTTATTATTCAGGATATCGGGTTGCACAAAATGCCAGGCATCCTCAACAGTACCATCTATTGAAGGGGGAGCATGGGAAGTGCAAAAATGGTCGTTGGCAGATACTTTGGGTAACTGCCAGGCTCTTACAAAATCCCACTGGGTTTTCCACTGGCCCGAGCCGATTATGATCATATAACGCTGGTGGCGCAGACCGGGCATGGGAGCAAAACCTACTTCATCCGGTGATAGCTGGTTTTTGCTTTCACGCCAGGTGCTGTCGCCGTCCCACGAAGTATCGATCCGTTCTTTCTTCTTTTTACCGTTAAAATAGGATATACAGCGTGTGGGGTTATCTGCTGTGCCGTCTCCGGGGATTACCAGAAAACCTACTGTTTGCCAGTTGTTCCATAGGCTGCTGGTCATCCGTTGACCTGTTTGGGCATCTGTAAGGTTATAGTTCCAGCTTGCCGGCAGATGAGGCATGATAACACAGTCATCCCCTAAGCATTCCTCAGAAATGGGATTGACATACCTTTCCCATCTGCCACCTGGCTCACGCTGCCAGGGCGGAAGACCCTGCAGATGCCTGGAGTGATCGCCTCCAGTCCACCGGGGGTTGAACTCAAAAAAATCCAGCTCCGTGTAATGATGGTAAGGAGCATTCGTGCGCCAGTCAGCAAATTCTACCGGGTTCGACCAGAAGGCGGGAAAACCATCCGGATTATCCTTGATCTCCGAATATTTCCATCGCACCCTAGCCTCAAAATATACCGCCCCCTGGGTTGCCATATCATGGTACCATCCGTGAAATTGGGTATTGCTGACTTTGTAAGCCGAAAACAGGTCTCCCTGGGCTGAATTGTCCTTACATTCCAGGGTTAGGATGCCATTCCTTA
>CAYYLT010000075.1:0-12959 GCA_964472385.1 uncultured Bacteroidales bacterium | reverse complement strand
TTTGCTGAAAACCTATCATTTTGGAAACAACAGATATGTTTAACCTATTGATTTACAGTTTTTTTGTGTTTTTCAGCAAACCCTGCTTCGAGGCTTTCGCAATGCAGCAGATGCCCAAAAATTGGCGCACTCGGAAAAAATGTATAAAAAGAAATTTTTGATCATAATAAGTAAATTGCTTATATACTTTTATTTATAGATATTTATTCATTTTTTATGAATAATGCAGGCTAAAAAAAGTACTGGAGGAAATGGAACGCCAGTTTGACATTACCATTGAGATAGCTACTGACATTGAAGGCAAATATACCGGTAATTTCCGGTGAGGAAGCTCGCCTAAAAATATCCTGGAAATGATTCGACACCAAATATGACAATGAGCAGCACATAGTCAATACATTTCATCACAGCATCCGAAAAAGTACAAGCCCGGAAACATTGAATAAAACGGCAGAAACAAAGGTAACCCTTGAATCCCTCTGGCCTGCACATGAACTCCATCAGATTAGAGCCGGACTCTCTTATATAGACAATCGTTCAAGCTGGAGCGAAGACAACATGCGTTCCAATCATATCGCTGCCTCTCTCACCCTGGAATTACAACATACCCAGGGTAGCTTGACCCCTTCTATAAAAAACAAACGGATTAACGCGTTATGTAAATTTTCAGCGCCGAAGCATTGAAACCTTATATGCCAGACATAGCCGAAACTTTGGCATCGATCTTTATCTAAAACAGAACTTCCATCATCATACAGCATGGATATCTTATGCGTTAAGCAAAACAGAAGAGTCATTTGAGCATTATCCCCAAGGGGTTTATCTTTATGCTGCGCAGGATCAGCGGCACGAAATCAAGCTGGCCGGATTATTGAATTTCAATCCGATCTACTTATCAGCTAACTTGGTCTATGGTTCGGGCTTTCCCATACCACAATACAGCCTGCAGGGAGTTACCTATGAACGAAGGCCTTATAGCATGATGAATGCAGCATTGACCTATAAATTTAACCTCAATGCGTTTTATGGCGAAGCCGGCATATCCCTTCTCAATGTCTTCGACCAGGACAATATCCTATACAACAACCTCGAACGGGTACCAACAAGCCAAACCAATACCATTCGGATCTACCAGCAATCTGTTTCTTTTACCCCGGCATTCTTTATGAAGATGGGGTTTTAGCCTCCAATCCGGGCTTTATACCTGCGGGAGCAAGATCGATGCGTTGATTTTGGAGATTCAATCACGATAAGATGGCATTCAAAGCCAAATTTTAACCTGAATGATCCAGGAAGGGTGCAATTCATTAAATAGCTGTTAAAATAAAGTGCATTTATCAGATCAAAACGTTGGAATCATAATTTATTTGACTTAATTTTGCATCTGGTTTTTGGTGAAAGGCGAACCTACCGGGATCGCCTTTTAAAAGGGAATTCGGTGATCCGGCAACTGCCGGAGAGTCCGAAGCAGTACCCGCTACTGTAATCCCGGTCCGGCAATGGCCGGACAACATCTTTGAAAACCCTCTGACCACTGTCCGGCTGCTGCCGGATGGGAAGGCGTTCAAAGATCGGGAAAGCCAGGAAACCTGCCAAAACCAATCTATATCGCATGGCTTTCGGGTTAAAAGCTGTGGTGAAGGCCCAAAAGATCTTCTCTGCAACATCCCCGGAACAGGCTGTGGTAATAATTAATCGATGAAGTGAAAATCGTCATGGCCGGTTATCGCACAAAAATGGCAAGTGTTACATTTATTCTAATCTGGATGGTGATACCATACACAATTATTTATGCACAGGAGATCAAAGAAAAGGTACATGAAATTGCAGAAGTTCAGATCATCAGCAGCAGAAAAGATTTCTATTCCGAAGATCAAAAAACCTCCATACTCGATTCATTAACCATCGAAAACAATCGGTCGAATAATCTCGGCCATCTGCTTAATGCAACCACCCCTGTTTATATCAAATCCTACGGATCAAGGGGCGCCCTTGCCGTACCCAGCTTGAGAGGGGCACAGGGTGCTCATACTTCAGTAACATGGAATGGTTTTCCTATCAATTCATTAACCCTTGGTCAATGTGATTTATCCCAGACCCCAGTTGAATTTGCCGATCGCGTCACCATAACACACAGTGCGCCCTCCACGCTATACGGCAGTGGCACTTTTGGGGGGGCCATAGGTATGGAGAATAAAGCCAACTGGAACCAGGGCCGTTCCTTATCGCTGTTCGGTGAGACAGGTAGCTGGAATAACCAGCGCTACAGCCTGCATGGCGAACTAGGCAATCAAAAGTTCCGTTACAGCCTCTCAGGTTTTTATCAATTTGCCCAGAATGACTTTGATTACCACGATACCCAGCAATTTGGCTACCCACTTGAGGAAAGAAAAAATAATGCCGTGGAAAATTTTGGGGTCATGCAGCATTTTTACTATAAAACCTCACCCCGGAATAAATTTGAAGCCGGTATATGGTACCAGGCGAGAGACAAAAGGGTGCCAGAAATCATGGGAATTTCCGAACCAGGTACGGCCAGGCAGCGTGATAGTATCTTAAGACTTTACGGGCAATGGAAAAGGGTATTTGACGAATCCGCCCTTCAAGTGAAAACCGGCTGGTTTTATCATCATCAGCTATACACGGAAAAAGAAAATCCCGGAAATGATGTCTATATGATCCATTCAACCCTTGCAACACAAAAATGGATGAATGACCTGAATTACCGCTACTACTTCAATAGCCGGATGAGCTTTGACATTGGGAGCCAGTATTCCTTGATTGAAGGCAATGTATATGCTTATGGTAAAACCATCAGGGAATACAGGGCTTCATTGATCGGAGCATTCAAATATGAAACCCCACGCATAACAGCCAATCTATCTATCCGGCAACAATTTAACAAATACACCAACCCGCAACCCCAGTTTGGAATCGGGGGCAATTACAGGCTTATCCCGGATAAGCTATATCTAAGAAGCCATTTTTCTACCAAATACAGGATTCCTACGCTAAACGACAAATATTGGCAACCTGGCGGAAACCTGGATATCAAACCCGAACACGGGTGGTCAGGAGAAGTAGGAATCGGCTACACTCCGGATTTGTCTGCCTCAATGACCAGCTTCCAATCGGAAATCACCATCTATACATCAAATATCCACGAACTCATCCAATGGGTTCCCAAACAAGGGGCTTCTTACTGGCATGCCACCAATACTTCCCGGGTCCGAAGCTCAGGGATTGAAACCACGGCCGACCTGAACCTCAAATGGAACAGCTTTAAGGTTCAATTAAAATCAATGTACAACTATACCCGGTCCATCAATCTGAATGACGACAACCCCGATATATACAAGAAACAACTGAGATATACCCCCTTTCATACACTGAAAAATTCATTGTCCGGCACCTGGGAAGGGTATTCGATGGGAACCTACATTAACCACACAGGCCTTAGGTACGCCACTGCAGATCACGCTATGAAGCTATCCCCCTATACCACGGTGGATGTATTTGTGAAAAAACATTTCGAACCCGAATTGTTTGATGCACAAATCAAATTTACAGTCCAAAACCTGTTGGATAAACAGTACCAGGTAATAGCCAGTTATCCGATGCCAGGCAGGGCCTATTACATCAATCTTAAAATTCAACTCAATAAACTGATTAATTAACCCTAAAAAAAAAATGATGAAAAAACAAACCATTACAAAGATCAAGTATTTTTTATTCATGGCTGTTGTATTAATCCCTCTGACATTCACTTCATGTCAGGATGAGGACGATGACAATGACCAGATTACGGTAGAAGGAATCTACATTGTGAATGAAGGCCAGTTTGGAAACAACAACGGTTCCATAACGCTTATGGATCCGGCAACAGGGGACGCAGTAAACAACTATTTTGATGATAAAAATGGCCGTTCCCCAGGGGATGTTCTTCAGGATCTTTCCTTTTCCAGTGATATGGCCTACATTGTAGCCAATAACTCCAAAACACTTGCCATAGTTGACAAAGAGACCTTTAAACAAACGGATGTTATTCCCTCCCTGAGTTATCCCAGACAATTTCTAGCAGTTAATCAGGACAAAGGTTATCTGACCAATGGCGCTTCCGCTGACTCCAGCAGAGGATATGTTCTGGTGATCGACCTGAATGATTATACCATTACCGATAGCATTGAAGTGGGTAGAGGACCGGAAAGCATGGTTAGAGTGGACAACCAGGTTTTTGTCACCAACGGCGGCGGATGGAAAATTGACAATACCGTCAGTGTGATAGACATTTCTTCTGACGCGGTCACTGAAACTGTTGAAGTGGGCGACATACCAACAGACATTGTGAAAGACAAGAACAATGATGTATGGGTGCTTTGTAAAGGTCGTAGCGCTTTTCAAGCCGGAGGACCCACAGGATCGAAACTGGTTAAAATCAGTTCTTCAGGCGACCAAACCAGCACATTTGATATTGGCAAAATATCCAGTTACGGGAATTATCTGCTGGCCATTGGTCCTGATGAAGAAATGCTTTACTTTACAGGTGAAAATGGCGTTTATGAAATGAGCATATCCGACGCAAATGCGCCTGCAGAACCCATCATTGATCGCACACCATACGGACTCGATGTGAACCCGGAAAATGGCAATGTCTATTGTCTTGTTACCATGCCTCAGTCGAAAGGATACCTGTACCGGTACGATCAGGAATACACATTAATAGATTCAACTCAGACCGGGTATTACCCAAATCAAGTGGTTTTTGAATAGTTAATTATTTTTTGCTGCGGAATTTCGGATCATGCTCATAATTCCCCTTATTGTATCATCCGGTTCCGCAGCTTTCTCATTCCTATAGCCATGATCAAAACCTGCCCCCACTGCGGAAAGCCATTTGAATGCAAGATGGATGAAATCTTCAATTGTGAATGCATCAACATGAAACTATCCGACGGGGTGCGAAAAAAATTGCAAGGCATTACAACACCTGTTTGTGCAACAGTTGCCTGATAATATTCAAATGAATTCCCATAGCTCAATAAATACGATGAGAAAAGAATGGAATATCTTCAGGACGGCCATCATGTTTTTTACGCGCATTCCTGTGGGAAAAATTGACTTCTCTTCGAAAGCGCTCAACAGCAGCGGCAAATACCTGCCGGTGATCGGCTGGATTGTTGGAGGTATCTCAGCAATAATCTTCCTGGCAACCCATCAAATACTTCCGGTTGAACTGGCAGTGATCCTTAGTATGGCATCGTCCATAATGATCACCGGTGCTTTTCATGAAGACGGCTTTGCCGACGTCTGTGACGGCTTGGGCGGAGGATGGACCCGGGAAAAGATCCTGGAGATCATGAAAGATTCACGGGTAGGAGCGTTCGGAGTAATTGGCATGATCATGCTTTTGTTTGCTAAATTCATATCCCTGAGTGAAATGCATGTTAACCTTTTGCCGGCATCAATAATTGCAGGCCATACCATTAGCAGGTTCAGCGCTGTTCTTTTTATTTATTCCCATCAATACGTCAGGGATGATCAGGGCAGTAAGTCCAAACCGGTTGGAAAAAAAATAAATCAATCCGAATTAATATTTGCCTCCTTAATGGCGCTGTTCCCTTTTATTTTATTTCCCAATGCCGGATTTTTACTAATTATACCGGTTATTCTGCTCATTAAATATCGGTTTGCCCGATACGCCCAAAAAAAGATTGGCGGATACACGGGTGATTGCCTCGGGGCGTTGCAACAAATCACTGAAACATCTTTTTATATTTTTGTATTGATATATATGGAAATTCATTCTTTCATCGTATGATCATATATCTCATCAGACATTCCAAGCCAGATGTGCCCGAAGGTATATTTTACGGGCATTCGGATGTAGAGCTGTGCAAAGCGGAATTTGACCGGACGGTCTCCTGGATTAACCATAGGGTTGACAGGAGCAGCCTGAAACACATCTATACCAGCCCACTAAAAAGATGTTACAGTCTGGCCCAAACACTTAAACCCGACAACGCAGGTTTTCATACCGACAAGCGGATCATGGAGCTCAACTTTGGCAAATGGGAACTTCAGCAATGGGATAACATAGATCCCAAAGCACTTGGAAAATGGATCAATGACTTTGTTCACACACAAACACCTGGTGGCGAAAGTTTTATGAATCTTTATCACAGGACCTCCGAATTCTGGGATGAATTGATCAAGCATAAGGAAGGACCTCTGGCAGTGGTTACGCATGGAGGTGTGATTAAATCCATTCTGAGCAGGATACTGTACATCCCGGCAAAAAAAAGCCAATCCATTAAAGTGCGCTATGGAGAGCTGATCTCCATACAGTATTTTGGCGAAGATCAATATGAAATCGAATTTCTAATCGCACCACAATGATGGCAAGCATAATTTTTATTACAGGCGGACGTCGAAGCGGCAAAAGCAATTATGCAAAAATGCTGGCCCTTCAAAAAACCAGCACACCTGTATTCCTGGCAACTTCAAGAATATGGGACGAAGATCACAGGGCAAGGATTGAGAAACATAAATCGGATCGTGGCAGGGTTTGGACTACCATTGAAGAGGAAAAATACCTCAGCAAGCATTCATATGATCATCAAACGGTAGTCATGGATTGTGTAACCCTCTGGCTGACCAATTTTTTCTATGACAATTCAAATGATATTGAAACCTCTTACCATGAGGCCAAAACAGAAATGGATGCGCTTTCCAGGCAGAAGGCCGAGTTCATTATCGTCTCGAACGAAATTGGCATGGGCGGCCATCCGGAAAACATGGTTCAAATGAAGTTTGCCGATCTCCAGGGATGGATCAACCAGTATATTGCAAAAATGGCAGATGAATCTTATTTGTTGGTTTCCGGTCTGCCCGTAAAAATAAAATAAAATGGATCTCACATTCAAAATAGACACCCCCAAGAAAGACATACAGGATACACTAAGGGGGAAGATCGATAACAAAACGAAGCCTGTGGGCTCTCTGGGCCGGCTGGAAGAGTTGGCCATACAAATCGGGATCATTCAACAAAGCCTGAGTCCGAAACTGAAGCAGCCATCCATACTTATTTTTGCTGCAGATCATGGCATCGCTGCCGAAGGGGTCAGCGCCTATCCGCAGGAAGTAACAAAACAGATGGTCTATAATTTCATTGAAGGCGGAGCAGCCATCAATGTTTTCGCCCGGCAGAACGGCATCGATCTAAAAATAGTGGATGCCGGAGTGAAAGGCAGATTTGATGATACCACCAAAGGCAAGCTTGTCAATAAAAAGATCGGCGAAGGAACCCGGAGTTATACCCGCGGTCCTGCCATGACCAGAGAACAATGTATACAGGCCATAAAAAACGGAGCAGAATGTGTCCGCGATGTTTATCAAACGGGTTGCAATGCAATTGGTTTCGGTGAGATGGGAATAGGCAATACTTCTTCCTCATCCATCATCATGCATCTTTTAACGGAAATCCCCCTTGATGAATGCACAGGCCGGGGAACAGGACTGGATGAGGAGGGACTTCAAAGAAAAAAAGACATGCTATCACAATGTGTCAGGCATTATTCCGTTGAACTTACGGCCATCAATATACTTGCTCATTTTGGAGGTTTCGAAACGGCCATGATGGTCGGTGCGTTCCTACAGGCTGCTGAAAACAAAATGACCACCCTGGTGGATGGATTCAATGCAACGGTGGCCTGGCTGGTAGCTTCACAGCTTTATCCAGCCATCCGGGATTATTGCCTTTTCACCCATCAATCGGATGAAAAGGGACACAAAAGCGTGCTGGAACACCTGGGAGTTGATCCCATTCTTGATTTGAACATGCGACTTGGTGAGGGATCTGGCGTCGCTGTTGCATATCCCCTCATTGTCTCTGCAATCCGTTTTTTAAATGATATGGCATCATTCGATAACCTGTATTCAATAGATGAATCAAAATGAAGCAATATCCGATAATCAAAATGCAACAATTCAACATTTATTCCATTGTACTGCTGCTTATTGTAAGCATCCTATCATGCAACAGGACAAGTGATAAGCCCAAAGAAGAAACGGCAGAAAGCAGACTGCAAATTGTCTCTATGGTTCCCTCCATCACCAAGCAGTTCTATTTGCTTGGAGTTGAAGATTATGTAGTAGGTCATACTTCTTATTGCCCTAACCATGGACTGGATCACAGCCAGGAAATAGGGTCAGCACGGGAAGTCAATGTAGAAAAGATTCTGACGCTTCAGCCCGATGTGGTTTTTGCCAGCTCATTGATCAGCCAAAACACCGTTGAAACGCTTAAGAAACTAGATATTCGGGTGGAGTATCTGCCAACGCCAAAATCTTTTGATGAACTCTGTGATCAATTCATTCAAATCGGCAAGGTCGTCAATAAAGAAAAGAAAGCAAAAGCTATATTGCATAAGCAAAAGCAAAAGATTGACTCCCTTCAGGCACAAATTCCGGACACCAGCAGCCCCAAGATTTTTTTTGAACTTGGCGCCAATCCTTTATTTGCAGCAACCTCCGAATCATTTGTGCACGATTACATTCGGTATGCAAAAGCCATCAATGTTGCAGCAGACCTGCGAATTGGCAATATTTCCCGGGAAAGTGTAGTCGTAAAAAATCCGGATGTCATCATCATTGTTACCATGGGTGGCATGGCAGAGGAAGAAAAGCAGGTTTGGCAGCAATATCCCAACCTGAAGGCAGCAAAGCACAACAACATATTCATCATTGATGCGGAGGAATCATGCAGTGCTACGCCAATCTCTTTTACCAATATTCTGGAAAAAATTATAGCATTCGTATATGATACAGCCCCTTCATCATAATAAGAAATGTTCCGCCGTTTTTTATTCTAACCTGTATTATTCATGCAGTCTAAAGCATTGATCAGGATCAATTGCACCCACTGAAATGAACATCGATCAACAAACCATTAAATCTAATCATAATGAAAAAAGGCTTGATCCATATTTATACCGGTGACGGCAAAGGAAAAACAACAGCAGCAATCGGACTGGCCATAAGGGCGTTGGGACATAAACTAAGCGTATGCTATGCTTATTTTCACAAAAACCCTGAAAAAGATGGCTATGCAGAAACGCAGATCCTTCAGGATCTTGGTGTTGAAATACATGGCATCGCCCAAGATCACCCCTTCTTCAATCCGGACATTGACCCCAAAGAACACCGAAAGCAGGCTGAAGCAGGACTGGATCAGCTGGTGGACATGACGCACCAAAAAAAATATGATCTGTTGGTTATGGATGAAGTGATTATAGCGGTTCATAGTGGTTTCCTCCCCGAGGAAAAACTCCTAGACTTCATGGAAAAGAAGCCTGCCGGCCTGGAAATGATCCTTACGGGAAGGAACGCAACACCGATGATGATAGAACATGCTGATTATGTCAGCAGCATAACCAGCGTTAAACATCCATTCGAACAAAACATCCATGCCCGTGAAGGAATTGAATATTAAATTCACCACCAACAAATATTGGCGGTGGCTCTTCTATACCATAGTGCTTTTGGTGGTATTGGTTATCTCCATCATGCTTTCCATAAGCATAGGGGAAATCAACCTGACCATGGCTGAAATATCTGATATTTTATCCAATAAAGCTCAAAGCATTGAGTATTCTATATTGACCAAAATACGGATTCCAAGGATATTTCTGGGTTTGGCAGTTGGAGGAGGGTTAAGCCTGGCAGGGGTTATCTTACAGGGAATTTACAGGAATCCACTGGTAGAGCCTTATACACTGGGCATTTCAGGTGGTGCTGCATTGGGTGTAGCGCTTTCCATCGTATTCAACCTTTCTCAACTTGTCGGGAGCTTTATCCTCCCATTAGCCGGATTTGCCGGCTCTGTGGCTACCTTAGTCCTTGTCTACAGTTTAAGCGTTAAAAACGGGAAGATCAACATAGAAAATATGTTGCTGATTGGCGTGATGGTCAGCTTTATTGTATCTTCCGCCATGATGTTTCTGATGGCTACTTCCCGTACTGAGAATCTACATGGAATTATATTCTGGACAATGGGTTCCCTGGATGAACCCAACAGATGGCTCATTGGGGTTACTCTGGGAGCTTCGGTATCCGGATTGGCCGTGGCATACCTTTTTATTCAGCCCCTGAATGCTTTGCGCATGGGCGAACTCAAGGCAAAACATCTGGGCATCAATACGGAGTTATCCATTCGCATCCTTTTTGTTATCGCATCCCTCCTTACCGGGATGTGCGTTGCCGTTGCAGGAGTGATCGGCTTTGTCGGCCTGATCATACCCCACCTTTTGCGAATGCTGGTTGGCTCCGATTACAGGGTATTATTATTGAATGCCTTTCTCGGAGGAGGTGCTTTCTTGATCCTCTCAGATCTGGTAGCCCGTACGATCATTGCCCCCAATGAGCTGCCCATAGGTGTTATTACAGGGATCATCGGCGGAACCATATTCATCGTAGTACTGAGCAGAGCCAATTTAAGGATGAGATAAAAATGGAAAGTTCATCATGCTTCAGATAAACAACTTAAGGTGCGGGTACAAAGATAAATTTCACATTTCAGATATCCATTTTCATGTGAAAAGTGGAGGTTATACCGGCATCATTGGCCCCAACGGATCGGGTAAAACCACATTTTTCCGGGGTATTACCGGGGAGCTGAAAGCCGAGTCGGGCAATATCATTCTCAATGGCAGGGATATTGAAACGATGACGCACAAAGAGAAAGCCCGGAACATGGCTTTTGTTACACAGGAACTGGATGAGCCCGGTATCACGGTGGAAGATTATGTATTGATGGGCCGGATACCCTATCATCGTCCCTTTCAGTTCTTTGAAAGCAGGGAAGATTACAGGATTGCGCATAAGTACCTCCAGCTGACCCATATTTCCCATTTGAAAGACAAATACATGTATCAGATCAGCGGAGGGGAACGGCAACTGGCAGCCATCGCCCGGGCCCTCACCCAGGAACCCAAGCTGCTTCTGCTGGATGAACCCACCTCCCACCTGGATATCATGCATCAGGTGCAGATCCTAAACCTTGTACAGCGACTCAACAGCCAGCTGGAGCTTACTGTCCTGATGATCATGCATGATCTGAACCTGGCCGGAGAATATTGTGATCATCTCATTATGCTGAACAACGGCACCATTCATATATCAGGAAAACCTGAGGAAGTTTTGAATTACAAAACAATTGAAAACGTTTATAAGACAGTGGTCGTAACGCGGACGAATCCAATTTCGGGCAAACCGGTTATTTTTCTGGTCTCTGAAAAGGTTCTCTCAAACAGGCACCATCCTAACCATTAAATTCAACAGCTATGATCCACGGGCATGGCAGCGACACCTATCATTATGAGCAAAAGATTGTGGCCGATTTCAGTTCCAATGTATGGTATAAAGGCCCCCCGGGCGAACTAAAAAAACACCTGCAGGCTTCTTTAAATACCATCAGCCGTTACCCCAATCCCTCCGGTAGTGACCTTGGAAGTAAACTGGCTGACTATTTTAACATCCCTGAATCCAGGATTCTGGTTACCAACGGTTCGGTAGAGGCATTTTATCTGCTGGCCATGGCCTTTCGTGAGAAACACGCTGCCATTGTCCTGCCTGCTTTTGCAGAGTACGAAGATGCAGCCCGGCTGCACCAGCACAAAATACGATTCCTGAACAACACGGACACCTGGTTTAGTCAATCTTTCAGTGAGGAACTGGTGTGGTTCGGCAATCCGAATAATCCGGATGGGAAAACCTTGAACCCGCATCTTCTGCAGCAAATGCTGAGAAACAACCCGGACACCCTGTTTGTGGTTGATGAAGCCTATGCAGAGCTATGCGCGGATTTTGAATCAGGCCTGAAGCTTATAGACGAATGTAAAAACCTGGTGATCATCCGGTCGTTTACAAAAACATTTGCCATTCCCGGTTTGAGGATGGGCTTCATCGTGGCGCATGAAGAGATCATTCAAAAAATGAATGGCCTGCGTATGCCCTGGTCGGTAAACGCACTGGCCCTTGAAGCAGGCAAGTTTATCATGGATCACTATCAACAGCTCCTCCCGGATAAAAAGCAGTTAAGGAAGGAATCCCGCAATTTGCAGTCTAAGATTGAACAACTGAAGGAATTCTCCGTGTATCCTGCAGACTGCAATTATTTCCTGGTCAGGTTAAAACATGGAACCGGCCGACAGTTAAAGCAATACCTTGTGGAACGACATGGTTTGCTCATCCGTGATGCATCCAATTTCAGAGGGCTGGATGAGCATTCCATCCGTTTGGCTTTACAAAAACCCCAACACAACCGTGCGCTGATCGACGGGTTGAAGCGCTGGGAAAGCACATTGGATTATGCCTGAGGCCAAAATAATCATTCCTTTGCTGGCAGGCTTTTTTCTCGACAGCATCATCGGAGATCCTCGCTGGCTGCCGCATCCTGTCCGGTTGTTTGGGAATGTCATCAACCGTTTCACAAAAGTGCTGAACAAAGGGCCATATCGAAAAAATAAGGGAATTTTAATGGTTGTTCTGCTGGTGGTATTGACCGGGGGAATTTCACATGGGATCATGCGGTTGATTCATCCTGTTGACTGGCTTTATTTTCCCATTGCCTCCATAATGGTTTATTACGGCCTGGCCAGCCACAGTCTTATCGCTGAAGCCCTTAAGGTTAACAGGCTATTGAACAGGAAAGGAACCAATGCTGCCAGAAAACAGCTATCGAACATCGTAGGGCGCGATACCGGCCAGCTTTCTCCCAATCAAATTCGTATAGCAGCACTGGAGACCCTGGCAGAAAACCTGAGCGACGGGGTCATTGCTCCCCTCTTCTTTTATGCCATTGGAGGAATCCCCCTGATGTTCGTATACAAGATGGCCAATACCATGGATTCCATTGTAGGATATAAAACAGAGCCTTACCGGGATTTTGGATGGTTTGCAGC
>CAYYLT010000074.1:0-13144 GCA_964472385.1 uncultured Bacteroidales bacterium | reverse complement strand
CAAAGAAACCCCTATCGGGCAACTGCTTGAATATCATAATTTAAACCGTACATTTGATCAATACGATAACGCTGAACTGCTGATTGGGGTGTGTATGGATAACCGGATAAAATTACGGCTGCCGCAAAACTTTGCGTATGTGTTACGCACCGGCGGAGCCAATTTAAGATACCATGAATTCCAGGTATCTTATGCAATAGCCGTTGGTGGGTTGAAGCACATTGCTTTAATAGCTCATAGTCAGTGTGCTATGGTTAATCTCAATGCCAGGAAAGATCAATTCATTGAGGGGCTGGTAAAAAATTCCGGCTGGGAGAAACAATGGGCAACTGATCATTACAGGCATTTTGCTCCCATGTTTGAAATTGGCAATGAAATGGATTTCATTTTAAGCGAAGCACGGCGATTCCGGTCAAGATACCCTGACATATTAACAGCTCCTTTATTCTATAGGGTGGAAGATAACCACCTGTATCAATTAAAAGAATAGAACAGCATACTAAACAACTCGACGAAAAGTCAGCATGCGTTTATGCATTTCCCTTTATTACAAGATCTTCTGATCATCCTGTTATTTTCGGTCATTGTGGTTTTCATTCTGCAGCGATTCCGCATACCCTCTATCCTGGGATTTCTCATCACCGGGATCATCATCGGACCCGATGGTTTAAGTCTCATTTCCACAGGGGAGGTAGTAAATATGATATCCGAAATTGGCGTTATCTTACTACTCTTTGTCATCGGAATGGAGCTTTCACTAAAACAGCTTGCTTCTATCCGTAAAACCATACTTATTGGCGGAGTAATTCAGGTTGGACTGGCAATCGCTATAAGCGCTTTCATCAGCAGGATCTTGGGATTAAGCTGGAACCATGCTGTATTTGCAGGTTTTCTTGTCAGCCTTTCCAGCACAGCCATTGTATTAAAAATACTCCAGGACCGCAATGAGATTTCCGCCCCGCATGGTAAAAATGCACTGGGGATACTTATTTTTCAGGATATAATCATTATCCCGATGATCCTTGTGACACCTATACTGGCTGGTGAGACCAGCCGGATTGGGTTATCACTTCTTAGCCTGTTCCTAAAAACAGGCCTCATTGTTCTTTTTACCCTTATCAGCGCCCGCTATATTGTACCCTGGCTAATGCACTTCATCGCTAAAACAAAAAGCAAAGAGCTTTTTATGCTGGCCACATTAACCATCTGTTTTGCCGTCGCTTCTTTAACATCAGAAGCAGGATTATCCCTTGCGTTAGGTGCATTTTTGGCAGGATTGATCATCTCTGAATCGGAATACAGTCACCAGGCAACCAGCACCATACTGCCATTTAAAGAATTGTTCACCAGTTTTTTCTTTATTTCTATTGGTATACTCCTGGAAATTGATTTCTTTTTGGAAAATGCAGGTGTAGTACTTTTGCTGGTACTGGCTATTTTTATAATCAAAATGACGGTTGCCACTTTTGCTACCGCCCTGTTAAAACATCCGCCACGGACAGCCTTACTGACGGGTCTGGCGCTTTTCCAGATCGGTGAATTTGCTTTTATTCTCTCAAGGGTGGGTATTGAAAACGGACTATTGACACAACAGATGAATCAATACTTTCTGTCTGTATCTATTGTAACCATGTTTCTTACACCATTTATTATGATGTTTTCAGAAGAACTGGCAATCTTACTGATCCCTCCGGCCATAAAGAAAAAATGGGGTACTTTTCTTCTGAAAGGCACCAGGGCAGAAAAACCAAAAGGAGATGAGCTGAACAATCATCTGGTCATCATTGGTTATGGCATTAACGGACGTAATGTGTCGAAAGCTGCCCGATATATCAATATACCGTATGTCATACTCGAACTGAACAGCGATACTGTCAGGCAGGAAAAAGCGAAGGGTGAATCCATCTATTTTGGAGATGCCAGTCAACCTCATATCCTAGAATCCGTAAATGTAAATAAAGCAAGGGCGGTGGTTGTTGCCATCTCAGATCCAACGGCAACGGAATATATCGTATCCAATATACGTCATATCTGTCAGTCGGTTTATGTTATCGTCAGAACCCGCTATGTGAGCAAAATAAACGAATTGATTGCATTGGGTGCAGATGAAGTGATCCCTGAAGAATTTGAAACTTCTATTATAATCTTCTCCAGGATATTACAGAATTTTCTGATTCCGGTCGATGAAATTGAAAACCTTATCAGTACCATCCGGGCCGATAATTATAAGATGTTTTATTCTCGTCCGGCATTTCCAAAAACCATCAAACCCAATAGCATACCAGACTTTAAGGTTTCATGCGTCCGGCTCAATGCAGATGGTGGTAATATTGTTGGCAAATCTATTGCCCAGGCAAATATTAGAAAGCAATATGGCATCAATATTCTGGCCATTTCAAGAAAAAACAAAATGCTTTATCCCATCTCTCCGGATGAAAAACTCCATCAAAATGATCTGGTATATATAAGCGGAGATCCGGAGCATGTGGATAAGTTCCACCAGGCTGTTAACTGATCCATATACCTGTCTGAACCAATAATACCCAAACAAAAACCAACCTGAATGATTATTTTTGTTCTAACTGGAAACGCATTATGATGAAAAAATCTTATGATGTAGTTGTTGTGGGTGCCGGTGCTTCCGGCTTGATTGCTGCTTCCCGGGCCGCTGAAAAGGGAGTCAGTGTATTTTTAATCGAGAAAATGGAGCGGGCGGGCCGGAAACTCTTGATAACCGGAAAGGGGCGTTGCAACATTACCAATACTGCATCCCAAACAGTATATTACAAGCACATTCATCCCCAGCCAAGATTTTTAAAACATGCCTTTTCCCGTTTTTTTACAAGGGATATGATCAAGCTGCTGAAGCAATATGGAGTGGAAATAACTGAGGAACGTGGCGGAAGGATCTATCCTTCAAGTAATCAGTCTAAGGATGTATTGCAAGCTTTAATTCAAAAGGCGAAAGAAAACGGAGTAACGATGAGTTTTGGCTGCAGGGCAAACAAAATAATTGTTGATAATCAAACTATTACGGGAGTAGAAATTACTTCAAAAGATCAGATCCATTCTATTGATTGCCAAAAAGTGATCCTCTGCACAGGAGGTAAATCTTATCCGGCAACCGGTTCTGACGGGGATGGTTATGCATTGGCAGCCAGCCATGGTCATGCTGTCACTCCGGTTCGTCCGGCGCTGGTACCCCTTGTGACCAGAGAAATAATCGAAGAAAATATGGTTGATCTGGTTTTGAAAAATGTCAAAGTTACGCTTTGGGTTAACGGAAAAAAAAGAGCGGAGCATTTTGGAGAGATGTTTTTCACATCCTTTGGGCTTTCAGGCCCGATCATCTTAACCCTGAGCCGTTTTGCGGTAGATGAGGTTAGACAAGGCCATAAAGTAAATATTTCAATAGATCTGAAACCTGCACTGGATGAAAAAAAGCTTGATAACCGTCTGTTGCGTGACCTCAATAACCATGGAAAAAAACAGATGATAAGCCTTTTTAAAATGTGGCTGCCGTCAGATTTAATTCCTCTCTTTCTTGAACGTACCGGTATTCATCCTTCGCGTGAAGCCAGTCAGATAACGGCCAAAGAGCGACGCAAAATCAAAATGCTGATGAAAATCCTTAATTTCAATATAAAAGGGCCACGTTCATTCCATGAAGCCATAATAACCGCTGGTGGGATACCTACCCATGAAATTAACCCCAAAACGATGGAATCCGGGCTGGTCAAAAACCTTCATTTTGCTGGTGAATTGATTGATCTGGACGGGGATACCGGAGGATATAACCTGCAGATCGCCTGGTCAACCGGTTGGCTTGCAGGTGAAGAAGCTGCAGCCAGCCTTGTACAAAGAACAACCGGATAGCGCTTTCCTGCAATATTTTTATCCATAAAGGTAAGTTAATCCATTGTTTTCACCTTAACGTATTTGCCTTTAGCATTTCAAATGAATGTTTCAGAGCAGAATTAAAAAACGCAATAACCCTTTTGGCTTGTGCTTCAGGGGAATGATCCCGGTATATCTCATATAAAGGCAATATAGCTTGCAAACAATTAACATCAGCCCAGTGGCCTCCACCGTCAAGCTTCTTAAGATTCAGGTAATACTCGATCGTATCCATTGACGGCCAGTGTTTTACGAAAAAATAATGGTGATCTATATGGCTGTTAGGAACAGAAAGACCCATTTTAACAAAAGGGCTGACTTTACTGGATTCATCTGTGTGAAGCGGGATAAAACATTCTGAATGAAATGATTCGGGGCAAATACCAATGGGGCATCTTATATTATATAAATCAGAAAAATACTTTATGACCCGTTGTGCATTGGACCTTAATACGCATAATTCCCAAAGCTCATCTTTATGAGGTTTCTGAAATTGCTGTCCATCATCTGTGGAATGATTGGGTAGTTCATAAGGCATCTCCATATGCATAGAACATATATCCACCCCATTAAGATAAAGGGTACGTTGCAGCCATTCATAGATTTCGGCTTTAGAATGATCCGGAATATAAAAATGATCAATCATTTTAAAAGGTGGCTTATAAATCCGCAATTGTAATTCAGGCAATTTAAGCGCTACCCTTAACGGAGAGATCTTTGCGTCTATCCATCTGCCCAGCAATATATTTCTTTCTGGCAGCCATTTTAAGAGCACTTTAGAATTATCGGTCTTTTTTAAGTTCAGGTATTTCCCGGCTATCGCAACAAACTGTATAACATGGTGTAATAATAACGTTGAAGATTTATAATGATCACCACTTCGAAAGTTTATCAGATTCCAATTATCGATGAATGTTTGAATATCCATTGCCTTTAAAAATGAATCTTGAAAGAAAGAGCAAAAGCAGATTATGAGATGGTGTTGGAATTCACTCAAATACCTAAAAAACAATTGCAACCCTAACCAGGGTGAAGGAATTGAAATAAGGCTTAAAAATAGGTATTATTAACCTTGATTTCAAGTTCAGTTAACATTTTTTACGGACGGAATTCAGCGTTTAATCAAATAGTATATGTTCTTTAATTTTCAGTTCCCGGGCCACATACCGGGCAACATGCTGGTTAAGCCATGAAGGCTGGTGAGCATCCGAACCAATGACAAACCGGAATTTATTTGCAAAAGGCCCTATTTTATTTCTCCAGTCATCTTTCCATATATACCGGTTATTGATTTCAACATAACAGGAAGGAGGCAGCTTGTGCAAGTCAGTTTCCAAAGCCATGGGATGGGCAACAATCACAGGTTTACCTGTAAGCAAGAGTTTCTCAACACCATTGTATTCAGTTCTATGGTTCCGGCAATGATAAATATAGTAAGCAAAGTTGTATTGTGAAGCCTCCTGGACATATCCGGATCCATCTACTTCTGTCCCTATGTGAAATCCGTATTGTTTAAGGGTCGAGGTATATTCATCAAAACGATCAATAAAATGTTCAAAATGATCGCTAATTCCGGTCACCTTAGCATGTCTGATCCGGGCAATCAGTTCCGGGGTCTGCTCAGGGACCACAGCGCTATCATATTTAGAAAAAACAGTGTGTATATGTAGGTCCTGGGGGATCTGATAATTGGTCTGGTTCATTGACTGAGGTTTGAAAGTTTGAATGTTTGAGGGTTTGAGTGTTGATACGCTAATATGTGCATGTGTTAATTTGTTCGTAACACCAAACGAAACTTCTTCTGCCGCATATAGCTATGGTTTTGCCAATTGCCAACTGTAAACTTATATGTGAATACTTAAACGGGTGCATGGGCTGCTGATTGCTGGTTACTACATTCGTTCAGGCAGATCGATACCCAACAGCCACATAGCTTCCCGAATAACTCTTGAAACCTGGATAGAAAGTAAAAGCCGAAATTCAATTTTTGCAGGTGATTCAGCTCTTAAAACTGAATATTCGTGATAAAATTGATTGAATTCACGGGCCAACTCATAAACGAAATTTGCAATGATGGAAGGATCCATCTGTTCTGCCGACTCAAATATTTCCCGGGGAAAATGATGAATAAGCTTAATCAGTTGAATCTCTTTGTCATTAAAACTCGCATCGTTTTCCATAAGACGGGCAGGTATGGCAACATCTTTTTCTCTGGCTTTATCCAACAATGAGTTGATCCGGGCATAGCTGTACTGAATAAAAGGACCTGTATGGCCATTAAAATCAACTGATTCCTGGGGATCAAAGGTCATATTCTTTTTGGGATCAACTTTCAGGATGAAATATTTCAAGGCTCCCAGTCCGATAGCCCGGTAGATCTTTGCTTTTTCTTCATCGCTATAATCTCCTATTTTACCAGAATCCCGGGATATAGTCTCAGCTGTTTGGATCATCTCCGCGATCAGATCATCCGCATCCACCACCGTACCTTCCCTGGATTTCATCTTTCCCTCAGGTAATTCAACCATTCCATAAGCCAGATGATAGAGATTGCCTGCCCAGTCATACCCCAACCGTTCAAGCAACAACTTCAATACCTGAAAATGATAATTTTGCTCATTGCCGACTACATAGATATGATGATCAAAACGGTATTCATGAAATCGCTGTATGGCAGTACCAATATCCTGTGTAATATAAACCGATGTACTGTCTTTCCTGAGAAGAAGTTTACGATCCAGGCCTTGATCCGAAAAATCAGCCCAGACCGACCCATCAGGATCTTTTTCAAAAACTCCTTTTTGAACTCCTTTCAGCACCTCTTCTTTACCTGTTTTATATACTTCCGATTCATAATAAATTTTATGGAAGTCTACCCCCAGAGCATCATAGGTTTTGTCAAACCCTTCCAGAACCCAGGAATTCATGATTTTCCATAATTGCACAGTTTCAGGATCATCATTTTCCCATTTATGCAACATTTCCTGTGCTTCTTTGATCAGTGGGGCCTCTTTCTCTGCCTGAGCCTTTGATAACCCTTCGGCCATGAGTTCTTGCACCTGTTGCTTATAAGCCTTATCAAATTGAACATAATACTCCCCGACCAGATGATCTCCCTTCTTACCTGATTTCTCCGGAGTAATACCATTTCCCCATTTTTGCCAGGCCAACATCGATTTACAGATGTGTATGCCCCGGTCATTTACCAGATTAACCTTCCGGATATCATTCCCCGCTGCTTCAAGGATCCGTGAAATAGAATAACCCAGAAGGTTATTCCTGATATGACCCAAATGCAGCGGTTTATTCGTATTGGGTGAGGAATATTCTACGACAATGGTTTTTTTGTTAGGTTTATGATACAAATCCTGCGGGCTATCCTGTTGATGAATCTCGTTCAGAAACCTCACCCAGTATAGCGGTTCAACAACGAGGTTCAAAAAACCTTTGATCACATTGAACGCCCCTATTTCTTCCATCTGGTCTTTCAAAAAATTGCCCAGCGTTTCTGCAGTTTGCTCCGGCGACCTTCGGGAGTATCTCAGAAATGGAAATACCACAACGGTATAGTCTCCCGCAAAATCCCTGCGCGTTCTCTGTACCTGTATGTCTTCATGCTTTACCTCAGCACCATATAAAGAGACCAGCGCTTGTTTTACCCTTTCCTTGATCTGTATTGCAATATCCATTTTCAGGTTTTTTTCAATATTTTTGAATGGCTACAAAGATACACAAGACATGATAAAGCATTCTATGCAATTTGCATTTTTTTGTCCTTTCCCTTATAACTCGCAAAAAATGCATAAAAACCAAATTATTTGAATAAAATAAGCAAAGCGCTAATACTTTCCGATTTATCCTGTATTGTTCATAAAAAATAAAAAAATGTTTATAAACAAAAGAATATTAGTGCTTTAATTATTATGCGCCATTTTTTTTTATTTTTATGCATTTTTTCTGAGTGCGCCAATTTTTGGGCATATGCTACGTTGCGAAAGCCTCGAAGTAGGCGACTACGTCGTCGGCTTTCGACGCCTTGCATCTACCCAAAACTTGACGCATGAATAATACAGGTTATAAAAGCTTTCCATTCTTTATGAATAATACAGGTTAAATTGTTAATATTTGTTGCACGCTGTAATAATGTTGAGCCATGGGTGTCATATTGATTAGAAAAGCATACCGGAAATGAATATATATGACTGATCAGCAAATTATTAATGGATTAAAATCCGGAGACGAATCTGCATTTAGATCTTTTGTATACAGCTATCAGGAAATGGTGATCAATGTATCCAATCGCTTTGTGCACAACAAAGAAGATGCGCTGGATATAGCCCAGGAGGTATTCATAAAGGTTTATATTTCCATTAGCGCATTTAAAGCCAATTCAAAGCTTTCTACCTGGATATACAGGATCACAGTGAATCAGTCTTTGAACTTTATTCGGGATAAAAAAAGAAAAAATATTTTCAGCAGCCTGGACCTGCTTTTTGAAAACCATCATCACGATGCCCATTTTTTAAATCAGGCCGATCAGGATACGTCACCGGAAAAAATAGAAAAGGAAGAGAATAAGCAGATTCTTCTGAAAACCATAGAACAGTTACCCAAAAAACAAAAAATTGCCTTCACATTAAATAAGCTGGAGGATTTACCCTACAAAGAAGTTGCAGAAATTATGGGCATTACGGTTACAGAGACCGGCGTATTGATCAATCGCGCCAGGAAAAAATTACAACAGAAGTTGGGCGTATATTTCAAGAAATACTGAGCTGTTGTAATAAAATGGCAGTTTTTGTGTCAAACATATAGACAATAAATCCTATGAAACGTCCATGTAAAAGAACTTCGCAACAAGAGCATAAATAAGCATGCGGGTTCCATGGTGGGGTAGCACAACATTCGAACCATGAAATGATGTTTAATTGAAAGACAAACCTATATTTAAGCTTTATACCAATGAATTGTTCAGACGTACATAAACATTTAGTGGAGTATTTGGAAGGTGAACTTTCGGAAGAAAACAAGAAGATGCTGGAAAAACATATGGACAATTGTACATCTTGTTATAAAATGCTTTCATTGTTCAGGAAAGCATGGCATGAGCTTAAAAATGAAACCATCCCCTATCAGCCGTTCTTTTATACAAGGCTGAAAGAAAAGATGGAACAAAAGCAGGTTTATGCATCTTCCGTTTTTCCCCGTTTAAAGCAGGTAATCATTCAGCCGGCCATATATCTGGTTGTGCTGGCACTGGGAATATACATTGGTATACAGTTGGGTCAGGGAATTGAACCTCAGTATGCCAGTACAACCCAAAGCGAACAAACCAACTATATTGAGCTTTATGCCAAAAGCCAGTATCTTAATGGAATGGAGCTTGAAGTCATTGAACAGGAAATGCTAACAAACGATACCGGTAAAAACACGGATTATGAATAAAATTACCAAGAAACAGCTATTGATAGGTGCCTTGATTCTTTTGTTTGTTATCAATATTGCAGCGCTTGGCACCCTCATATATCAGAATTATCAAGATAATCGACAAAGCAGGGCTTCCTATCCTGTTGAGCAAAAGGAATGGCTGAAAGAGAGATTGCAAAAAAATCGTCGTCCGGATAAGCCAGAACGTACAGAGCAATCAGCTCATGAAAACATAAGGGGATTTGAATACATTGTAAAACGGAGACTACAGCTTGACCAGGATCAATTTGATCAATTTCGAGCCATAAGCCATGAAACCCGAGGTACGCAGCGGGATATCGCCCGGTTATTAAATAAAAAGCGGGATAGCCTGATGCAGGAATTGACAAAGGAGCAGCCCGACAGCAATAAAATGCGCCATCTGGCAACGGAAATCGGTAACTTGCATACAAAACTTAAAACGCAAACCATCGATCATTTTACGCAGTTGAAGGCTTTGTGCAGTCCTGCGCAACGAAAAAGACTCAACCGGATGATCATGAAAATGACACACCGCAGTAAGCACAAACCAGGGGCCGATAGAAGAATTCACAGCCCAAGGCGGAATCACAGATAAATATTGTTAAATCTTTAAAATCTATACAAAATGAAACGGTCGCACAAATTCATCTCATTGTTTATAGCTGTATTTTTGATGGTAACATCCGGCACTATAATGGCACAGCGGGGTGCCGGAATAAAAGGCAAACCCATGGGCAGGGCGGACAGGCCCAGGGCTCAGATGCAGTATCAAAGAATACCGGATCTGACGGGCGAACAGCAGGACCAGATGAAAGATCTGAGAATTGATCATATGCAGGAGATAACCCGGTACCGCAATAAACTGGCAGAAAAACGGGCATCCCTAAGAGGATTGCAAACTCAGGACGATCCGGATATGAATGCCCTCAATACAACCATTGAAGAAATGGGACAGGTACGGATCAATATGCACAAAGCACAGGCTGCTCATCATCAGAAAGTACGGGATATCCTAACGGAAGAACAGCGTGCGGTTTTTGATGCCCGTAAGATGAAACGAAGAGGAAGACCCGGAGCGCGCTGTTATAACAGAGGCAACAGGCCTTTCAGGGCCAGGCCACTGAGGCAGCAAAATCCATGGTTCTGACCTGGCAGCTATAAATGTTAAATGAACACCTATGAATAAGTTATGGATAAATCAGGGCAGCATTATTGTTGTCCTGATTATATTTTTTGGGCTACTCGCATCGTTTAAGATATCTCATGTAAGTTATCAAAATATCCCCAAAAATTTATGCAAGCCAGAATCAGGACCCTATGCAACGGCAGTCATCAAACATACTACTGGAAATTGCAAACAAGAAAATAAACCCTTTGATTTTAGCGCTGTTGATTCGTTTATCAATCATTCGCTGGATAGAATTTGTGGGGGTTGCAATTTGATTCTGATACGGGGTAGCAGAATCATTTACCGTAAGGCCTATGGGAATTTCACATTGGATAAAACAGTGCCTATTGCCTCTGCAAGCAAATGGATCTCAGGAGGCGTGATCATGAGCCTGGTAGATGAAGGAATCATTTCTCTGGAGGATCCGGTATCAAAATATCTTCCGGAATTCAAGGGAGAAAAGGGAAACATCACCATACGACAATTGTTTTCCCATACCCATGGTTTTCCTGTTCGTCCGAGGCATAACTGGAATACCCGTTTAACCATGGAAGAGGCTGTAGATAAAATAGCACAAATGGATCTTCTGTTCGAACCTGGAACCAAGCTTTTTTATAGTGGTACCGGCATGCAGGTGGCAGGCAGAATTTGTGAAGTAGCAACCGGTATGCGCTGGGTAGACCTATTCAAAGAAAAAATAAAAGATCCCCTTGGGATGGATCATACCTCTTATTATGCCTTCGGAAAGACGCAAAATCCCAATGTACCGGGAAGCGTTGAAACCTGTATCAACGACTACGGAAAATTTATGATGATGCTACTCAACAAGGGAGTTTACAAAGGGAAACGCATACTCTCCGGAAAGGCTGTTGAGGTCATGCTGACCAATCAAACGGGCAAGGTACCCATTGAAAGAAGCGCCTGCGCTTCATACCATGCATTTGACCCGGATTTTGCAGCTTCACGTTACGGTATCGGGTGCTGGCTGGAACATATCAACCCACAAACAGGCAAAGCGCAGCAGGCTACTTCAGGGGGAGCTTTTGGTTGCATTCCGTTTATTGATCTTAAAAGGGAAATAGCGGGCGTATACCTCCCCTATTGCCGGAACTATAAAAGAGATCAAGCCGGTGAGAAACCCTACAACGATGCCACCGCTTTTTTTCTGGAATTAAGAAAACACATCCGTAGGGCATTGGATGGAACAAACCCGTCCAATGATGCAAACCCTGATACGGTATATCAGGGAGATACTTTGCCTGAGGGGCAGCATATGACAGATCATGTGCTTCATCAAAAGCATCAAAGGAAATATATTGTGCATATGCCACCCCAATATAATGGAGAGAAACCCGTACCTGCGGTCTTAGTACTTCATGGTGGTATCGGGACGGCAGAAAAAACCCAACGGTTTACAGAGATGAACAAGATATCGGATCAAAATGGTTTTTTGGTGATATACCCCCAGGCTTTCAAAGAATTAAAGTCCGGTTACATTTGGGCAGATGGCAGAGGGACCCAGGCAGACCATGAAGGAATTGATGATGTAGATTTTATTAACAAGCTATTGGATACATTGATTGTCAAATTTAACCTTGATACAAGCAAAATCTATGTGTGCGGTTTTTCAAACGGAGGATTCATGACAATGCGGCTTGCCTGTGAAATTGGAGAAAGGTTTGCGGCTGTAGCAGGACTGGGTTGCTCAATGGATACAGCACTATACAACCATTGCAATCCATCAAAACCGCTTCCGGTGATTTTTGTGAACGGTACTGCCGATCCCTTTGTTCCCTTTGATGGAGGGATTATGAATCCAAATGTACATCCCATCGTTGCACCTGATAGTGCTGTACAGTTCTGGGTTACAAATAACCATTGTGAAAGTTCAGCTCCCATGGTGAATTTGCCTGATAGTGTAGCGGATGATAATTCCAAAGTACAGAAATTCAGCTATACAGATTGTACATGCAATGCAGATGTAACATTCTACAAGATAATAAATGGCGGTCACACCTGGCCGGGTGTAGAAAATTCAAGGTTAGAATTCAGGCTTGGTGAAACCAATGAAGACATCCATGCCAGTCGGGTGTTATGGAATTTTTTTAAACAGCATTCATTATGCGATAAAACAGCTGAAACCACCTTACATCAAGCAGATTACAAGAATCAAATGCTTCAGGTTTATCCGGTCCCCGCTAGCTCCAATGTATATGTAGAATCCAGTATACCCATTTCCTCAATGATCCTGGTTAATCAATTGGGACAAATCGTGTATACTTATAAAGGCAGAGGGAAGAATGGCATGATAGCCTTCCATGAATTGAACACGGGTTTATATTATCTGAAGATACTTCTCAATAATGGTCATCAGGTAATCAAAAAATTGATCAAATAATACCGGGCTATGCATACTGGTAATATTCAAATGCCAATTTTTGGGTAGAGGCAGGCTTTTAGCCTGCATTATTCATGCGTCAAGTTTTGGGTAGATGCAAGGCGTCGAAAGCCCACGACGTAGTCACCTGCTTCGGGTTTGCTGAAAAACACAAAGAATGCCTATAATCAATAGCATGGGTACATGTATTATTTCCAAATTGTAAGGTTATGAGCAAATATTTCGTTAAACGC
>CAYYLT010000073.1:0-13159 GCA_964472385.1 uncultured Bacteroidales bacterium | reverse complement strand
AAGACCCTTTCGGATGAAGAGATCATAAGGGAAACGGAAGCTCTGGAAGACAATGGACAGAAAAGGCTGATTCTGGTTTATGGTGAACATCCCGACTACAATGCAAATTACATAGCTCATACCGTTAAGCAGGTTTATAAAGTCAAGAAAGGCAATGGTGAAATCCGCAGGGTTAATATCAATGCTGCACCATTGGATATTGAGGGATTTAAAAAAGTTTGGGAAGCTGGGATAGGTACATATCAGGTTTTTCAGGAGACTTATCATCCGGAAGCCTATCAATGGTACCATCTGGGTGGAAAAAAAACGGATTATAACTGGCGCCTGACCTCATTAGACCGGGCACAGGAGGCAGGTGTCGATGATGTGGGGATTGGGGCCCTGTTCGGACTTTACGACTGGAAATTTGAGGTTCTTTCCCTGGTGCGCCATACCAACCATTTTGAAGCCTGTTACAATGTCGGACCCCACACTATCTCATTTCCCCGAATCAAAAATGCTGCCGGACTGAATATCGATCCCCGTTATGAAGTAAGTGATGAAGCATTTTCAAGGCTGGTTGCTATTTTAAGACTGGCAGTACCTTATACAGGACTGATCCTCACGGCACGTGAAAATCCCGAACTTCGCAAGGAGGTCATGCAGTTCGGCGTTAGCCAGATCGACGGAGGTACCCGCATAGAGCTGGGATCTTATGTCAATACCCAAAATGAAAAACAAAACCTCAATAAAGAACAATTTCATATCGGAGATTCAAGGTCCCTGGGTGAAGTCATTGATGAACTCCTGGATGAAGGTTATCTGCCTTCATTCTGCACTGCCTGCTACCGGCTGGGGAGAACAGGGGAACATTTTATGGAATTCTCCGTACCCGGTTTTATCAAGCGCTATTGCACGCCAAATGCCATCCTTACCCTGGCCGAATATCTTGTAGATTATGCCAGCCCGGCTACCGCACAAAAAGGATGGAAGGTCATTGAAAAAAACATCCAAAACTTAAATGAAACCCAAAGAGCCCCTGAGTTAAAAAACCGTATTCAACGAATTAAACAGGGAGAGCGGGATTTGTATTTCTAACCGGCACCCTGACCCCAGGTTTTTGTTAACAGTAAGGTGCTGAAATACAAAAAGACAGAAAAATTACGATTTATCCTTATTGACTGGATGATATTGCCCTCCGCTGCGCACGCCCATCTTGCATTCATCCAATTGGCATAAGATGTTGACGTCATTTTATCCGCAAAAATTTGTTTTCATCATTTAAAACATTTCGAACAAAATAAATATTATGTATCTTTAGCCTGTATGATTTACGGGAGCGGTTTTGGGCAGGTGCAAGGCACCGAAAGCCGACGACCTCGTCGCCTCATTCAAGGCTTTCGCAAGGCAACAGGTGCCTGGAAATTGAGGCACCCACAAAAAAAGCATAAGCATAGAATGCTTGAATCATATAAGCCAAATACTAATATTCTCCGGTTTACTAGAGCTTATGCATTATATGTGAATAATAAAGGATAGACAGAAAAAAAGCTTATGAAAGAAGAAGAACGCATTCACCAGCAAAAACAACTGGTTGAAACCATTGGAAGGTATTTGGAGGAAGAGGGTTTTCAACCTACAGCAGGACGGATAGTTGGTTTATTAATGGTTATGGATCAGGAAAAGTTTTCATTTGATGAAATTGTAAAAAAACTCCAAATCAGCAAAAGCTCTGCAAGTATTGCCCTACGAAACCTACAGCTTAGGGGTGACATAGAAGTTATGACTTTCCCCGGAGACAAAAAACGGTATTTTGAGATCAAGAAAAAAGACACCCATACGCTGTTAGATGATTTTGAAAAAAAGCTCAAAGACTTTAGAGATCTTTTGGACCGGATTATTGCTTTAAAAGCGGACCAATCATCTCCCAATACCCAGTTTTACAGCAAAATGATTGAAATGTTTGATTTCTTTTTTTCCAGAATGGACAAAATTAAGAAAGATTTAAAATACAGGTAATGTTTTTTTTGTAGTTTTAGTTCGAATTATATTAAACCATATAGACGATTTAAAAATGATAAAATACACCTTAGCCTGCATTTTGGCTATGCTGGGAGGTTTATCCTTGGGTCAGCAAGATACGTTATTTCTCACGCTTGAAGAGGCCCGGGAATATGCCCTTAGCCACAACAAGCAATTGATCAATGCCAGAAAAGACATGGCCATTACCGAAGCGGAGTACAAAGAAACCAGGGCACAGGGCTTACCCCGGGTGCAAGGAAATATGGATTATATGACCAACTTCAATTATGAGATAGCATTTGAATTTGCCGGTGGGGATGCCCGTGAGCCGGATATTGATTACAGCCTGCTGGAACCAGGCGATATAGAAGTACTAAAAGCCCTGGGGCAGATGATGGCTCCGTCGGAACCTTCGACCATCATTATGGAAGACCAAATGAATGCCCAGATGCGCATTACCCAGCTGCTTTTTAGCGGCCAGTTCTGGGTAGGATTGGAATTGGCTGAAATCGCCAAAGGTTTATCGAAAAAAAAGATGGAAATCACCCAAATAGACATCAAAGAAAAAGTATATAACAATTACTATCTGATCCTGGTTACCGAAGAATCATTGAAAATACTCCAACAAAACCTATCCAACTTAAATAAAACCTTCCGCCACACCCAAAACATGTATCAATCAGGTCTTGTGGAAAAATCCGAGGTGGATCAGATCAGCATGAATGTCTCCCAGTTGCAAAATACCCTTGAATCAACCAGGAGAAGTGTTCAGCTAAGCTATAACATGCTGAGAATTCAATTGGGTCTTGACCACGGCAGAGCAATAGGATTAAAAGAAAATCTGGCTTCGATACTTGGCGAAACGGAAGATAACTTACTAAACCGGGAATTTGATCTGGAGCAGAACCTTTCTTATCAGCTTATGGATATCCAGGAGGAAATGCAAACCGAGATGGTTGACCTGGAGAAGTGGTCATATGCTCCTACCCTAAGCGGGTATTACAGTTACACCGAAAAAATTCTCACCACTGCCTTTGACCTGAGCCCAAAAAATGCAGCAGGATTCACTTTATCTATGCCCATTTATTCAGGCGGATTGAGAAAAGCCAGGCTGGATAAAACAAAGATCGAACTGGATAAAGCCCGCCGAAGCAAATCCCTTTTGAAAGATCAGCTTAATTTGCAGGAAAATCAACTCAAATATGAGCTCCGGAGTGCTATGGATAATTATAGAACCCAAAAAGAAAATGCATCGATCGCCCAAAGCGTTTATAACCATTATCTTAACAAATATCAGCAAGGAATGGTATCCAGTCTGGATCTTACACAAGCCAACAGCAATTATCTCCAGGCTGAAAACAACTATTTATCTTCTGTATTAAAGCTGCTGCAGGCTAACCTTGCACTGGAGAAATTGTACAATACTTTATAAAACTGCCCAACAGAGCAATCACTTTTCAATTGTTAAACCCTATCAAATCAAATACCAGCAAAATGAAGGCCCCTAAAATGAAAAAAATGCTTATATCCGGCTTATTGCTTGCAGGGATACTGGCCTTAAAAGGTTGCGACCAGCCCGCAGCGAAAGAAGAATCAAAGGTTTCGGAAAAGGAGTATCCTGTTAAGGTACAACCCATCAAAAAGGAGTCTATTACCCGGACTCTGGATTATACAGCCAATTTGTCAGCTTTTGAAGAAGTATATTTTGCCCCTGCTTCTCCCGGAAGAATTGAGAAAATCCATGTAGATATCGGCGATCGGGTTACAAAGGGGCAGACCTTGATTGAAATGGACAAAACCCAGTTGCAGCAGGCCAGAATCCAACTTCAAAATACCAGATCAAATTTCCTGCGTTTGGATACCCTATACGGGTTGGGCAGCATTTCAGAGCAACAATACGAGCAAGCCAAAACCCAGTATGAAGTCACCCGTTCAAATGCAAAATTTCTGAAAGAAAACACTTCACTTGAATCACCCGTTAATGGTATCGTTACGCAAAAGTACTATGAATCAAAAGAAATGTATTCAGGTGCCCCAAATACCCAAGTTGGCAAGGCGGCCGTTATAACCCTGATGCAAATCAACCCTTTAAAGGCCTTTATCAATATTTCGGAAAGATACTTCCCCGTCATAAAGCAAGGGATGAAAACCCGGATCAAACTTGATATGTATCCTGGTGAAGTATACCAAGGACGCATACATCGTATTCATCCGACAATTGACCAAACTACCAGAACCTTTAAAACAGAGATTTTAATCAATAACCCGGATGAAAAGTTGCGGCCCGGCATGTTTGCCAGGGTTATGCTAGAACTGCAGAATGAAAAAACCTTTATGGTGCCTGCTGCTTCCATACTGCAGCAGGAAGGAACCAACAATCGCTATATCTATATCAACAACAAGGGTGCTGCTCAAAAACTTGCCGTAAAACTGGGCAATCGTTTTGATGATAAAACAGAGATCCATGCCGACAATTTATGTGAAGGGCAGGAACTGATTGTTGCAGGACAAACAAATCTGGAAGATGGGGTAAAGCTTGCCATTGTTAGAGAGTAAACACAACCTTTTTATCAACTCATAATTCAAGCGGCTCATGAGCATATACGGAAGTGCAGTCAGAAAACCGATTACCACATTGATGATATTTATTGCAGTGATGGTATTTGGTTTATATTCTTTGATCAATTTACCGGTTGATCTTTATCCCGAAATTGAATATCCTGCCATCACGGTGTATACATCCTATGGTGGAGCCAATGCTTCCGATATTGAAACCAACATTACCAGGCCCATTGAGGAAGTATTGAACACCGTTGATAAATTGAAAGAGATCTCTTCTGTATCCAGGGATAACAGTTCGGTTGTGATGCTGGAATTCGAGTATGAAACCGATCTGAGTGAAGCGGCCAATGATATCCGTGATGCCCTGGCTTTTATAGAAGACGTTTTGCCCGAGGGTGCAAGCAAACCTACGGTTTACAAGTTCAGTACAAGCATGATGCCCATATTAATGTTTGCCATTACAGCAGATAGGAGCTATGAAGGGATTGAGAAAACGCTGGAAGAAAGGCTGATCAACCCGCTGAACCGGATTGAAGGCATTGGTGCGATATATTTGACCGGAACGCCCAGAAGGGAGATAGAAGTACAGGTGGATCCCCGCAAGCTGGAAGCCTATCACATGAGTATAGAACAGATTGGCAACATCCTGCAGGCCGAGAACCTGAATTTACCTACGGGAAATATAAAGATGGGCCAGTTGAATTATCCCATACGGGTTGAAGGTGAATTCGATGAAAGCTATCAGATTGAAAATCTGGTAATGGGCAATAGCAATGGCAAGGTTATATACCTGAAAGACATAGCTACGGTGCATGACTCTATAGGGGAAATGACCATCGATGAGCGGGTTAACGGCCAGAAAGGCGTCAGCATGATGGTTATGAAACAGTCAGGAGCCAACACGGTATATATTGCCAGAGAGGTGAACGAACAACTGGATGAGCTCAGGGAAAACCTTCCCCCGGATATCAAGATCGTTAGCATTTTCGACTCCAGTGAATTCATAACAGATTCACTCAACAATTTATCGGAGACCCTTCTGTTTGCATTCTTTTTTGTGGTGTTGGTTGTATTATTTTTTCTCGGTAGATGGCGTGCCACTTTCATCATAGCGCTGACCATTCCAATTGCCCTGATCGTTTCTTTTTCATACCTTTACATTACTGACAATACCATCAATATCATATCCCTTTCCTCCCTGGCTATAGCCATTGGTATGGTAGTGGATGATGCCATTGTGGTGCTGGAAAACATCTCAAAGCACATTGACCGGGGCAGTAGTCCGCGTGAAGCTGCCATTTACGCTACCAACGAGGTATGGCTGGCTGTTATCATCACCACCTTAACAGTAGTAGCTGTCTTTTTTCCATTAACACTCATAGGTGGATTAACCGGAGTCATGTTCAGGCAGTTGGGCTGGATCGTAACCATAACCGTAGTAACTTCTACCCTTGCTGCCATTACCCTTACTCCTATGTTGAGTTCCAAGCTGATGCAGTTAAAAAAGAAAAAGAACAATCCTGCTGTGTTGTCCTATGAGCATACCTTTCTGCCCGTATTGAACAGGTTGGATAACGCATACGGACGCCTGCTCAAATGGCTTTTACACCATAAATGGCTTGTGACCGTCCTGGCTTTTGCCATCTTTTTCGGGTCTCTTGTTCTGGCAGGTAAATTGGGTACTGAGTTTTTCCCCGAATCAGACCAGGGCAGGATGTCCGTAACAGTTGAATTGATACCCGGTGCCAGGTTGGAAGAAACCTCCAAAATTGCAAGAAATGTTGAGGCTTTTTTAGCATCCTCCTTTCCGGAGATAGAACTTATCTCCACGTCAGCAGGAACCGATGAAGATGCTGCTATGGCCGCCATATGGATGACAACCGGATCAAACATTATCAACTTTAGCCTAAACCTCACAGATGCCCATGAGAGAGAACGCTCGGTATGGCAAATTGCCGAGGCAATTAGGCTTAAGCTGCAAAAAATACCCGAAATAAAATCCTACAATGTGCTTACCGATGAATCTTCAGATATGGGCGGAAACAATGTAGATGTGGAAATATATGGTTACGACATTGAAAAAACCACCCTGCTGGCTGATGAGATATCCGAAAAGATCAAAAACCTGGAAGGAGCCAGGGATGTTATGATAAGCCGGGAAGAAGCCAAACCGGAATTGCGGGTTGAACTTGACAGGGAAAAGATATCCCGACTGGGGCTTAACACAGCTATGGTCTCTGCTGCGCTGAGAAACAGGATTGACGGCATGACCACTACCAGATTCCGTGAGTTTGGTGAAGAATATGACATCATCGTTCGCCTAAAGGAAGCATACAGGAATTCCATCTCAGATATTGAAGACATGGTGATACAAAACCCCATGGGACAATCCATACGGGTAGGAGAAATCGGACGGGTCACCGAATTTTGGTCCCCGCCCAATATTGAACGCAAAAGCCGGGAACGTATCGTTACGGTCTCAACCAAACCCTACCAGACATCCCTGGGGGAACTGGCTGCGGAAATTCAGAAACTCATTGAGCAGCTAGATATACCCCGGGAAATTATGGTAGATGTTGGGGGAGCTTATGAAGACCAGCAGGAAGGTTTTATGGATCTGGCGCTCCTCCTTTTGTTAAGCCTGATACTGGTTTTCATTGTTATGGCTTCCCAGTTTGAATCTTTCAGAATGCCTTTCATCATTATGTTCTCAATTCCCTTTGCGTTTACCGGGGTTATCCTGGCTTTATGGATAACCAACACTACCCTGAGTATTATAGCCGGCTTAGGTGCTATCTTGCTGATTGGCATCGCTGTTAAAAATGCCGTGGTGCTGGTTGATTATATCAACCTGATGCGCGACAGAGGATTTAACCTTGATGAAGCCATCATCATATCCGGCAAGGCGCGTCTCAGACCGGTGCTGATGACAGCTCTGACTACCATTTTTGCGATGCTACCTCTGGCTATAGGCATGGGTGAAGGATCTGAAATATGGAGCCCCATGGGTATTTCCGTTATTGGTGGATTAGTATTTTCAACAATCCTCACCATGATTATCGTACCCGTCATTTACAGAGCCTTTGCAAGCAAAGGAGAAAGACATCATAAGGATAAAGTACGGAGCAAATTTAAATTCATGGATATGTAGGGTTTGCTTAAAAAATCTTTTGTACATCAGCCAGGATGCGGCAAAACGAAGCTGTATATGAATACTGCGAGCTGAAGCCAATGAAGAAGATGATGTGCGAAAGGCTAACAAAAAATATTAACGCAACAAGCATGAAAGCAATATTAATCGTTTACAACCAGGCCCATACCGAAAAGGTGGAATATATGCTCGATAGGCTGGAGATAAGAGGCTATACCCACTGGTCTGAAGTGCTGGGCAGAGGCTCAGAAAAAGGAGATCCCCGCCTGGGCACCCATACCTGGCCTGAGAAAAATTCCGCTACACTCACAGTTGTTGAGGAACAAATGGTGGATATCGTCCTGGAAAAAGTACAAAAACTGGATGCCATCAATGAAGAAATTGGTATACATGCCTTTGTATGGGATATCATCCAATCCGTTTAACCCTCAATCCGTATTGCAGAATTATCTCACATTGCCCTTTATAACTGGATATGACCAGTAGCTTCGCTTTGCCGCCTCATTGCTGATAGGCTGAGGTAATTTTCTGCAAACCCTGCCAACGTCTTTACAGATCGTGTAAGTCGAACAATAATGCCAAGCCTTAGCATTGACTAAAAAATGCAAATAATCATGGCAGGATTTCGTTATATTTGTACCAATAAACATGAATTCAAGTGCACAATAGAATCTTCCTTTTTTTACCTGTTTTAACCTGTCTGATGTCCGGAATATTTTTCTCCTGTGAGGAAGAAAAATTCATGCAAAGGCCGGATGCCCAATTGAACTTTTCAACGGACACCGTGATGTTCGATACCATTTTTACGACTATTGGTTCTACCACCAAGAGATTTACAGTAAAAAACCCTTATGATAAAATCCTTCGCATCAATTCCATTCGCCTGGCGAGGGGTAAAGATTCAGATTACCGGCTCAACATTAATGGAACCCCAACCAGCAGTTTGACCGATATTAAGCTGAATGGCAATGACAGTTTATACATTTTTGTAGAAGTTACCATTGATCCCAATGATCAACATTCCCCTATGGTCGTAAAAGATTCGGTCATCTTCAATACAAATAACAACCTTCAGGATATCAAGCTGGTGGCATGGGGTCAGGATGTTCACCTGATCAATGGCAAGCTATTAAATACCCAGACCTGGAAAGCAGACAAGCCCTATCTGATTTACAACTCCGCCATGGTCGACACCCAGCAAACCCTGACCATTGAACCCGGAGTTAAAGTTCATTTTCACCGCAACTCCCGGTTTTTTGTGGCGGGTACCCTGATCAGCCAGGGAGCAAAAGATGATCCGGTAGTTTTCACCAGTGACCGGCTTGAAGAAAATTATAGCGATATTCCCGGTCAATGGGATGGCATATGGCTTATGCCCGGAAGCAAAAACAACCATTTGCATTTCACCCATATCAAAAATGCCATCATAGGGCTTCAGGTAGATACCCTGGGCAACCCGTCTGTACCCACCCTCACCCTCTCCAACTCAAAAATAGAACACATGACCTATGCAGGTATTTATGCCCGCGGCACAACAATCAAAGCCTATAACAATGTGATCAGCGATTGTGGAGAATTTGCTGTGGCCCTCACCCTTGGAGGTTCCTATGAATTTTATCACACAACCATTGCCAATTATTGGGCCAGCTCCACCCGTAATACCCCCTCGCTATTTTTGAATAACCATTACATCGATACCAATGACCGGCTTCAAATCAGGGAACTGGAAAAAGCCCTTTTCTCCAATTGCATCATTTATGGAAATCAAACCAGTGAATTTGATTTCAATTTTGAAACCCGCAAAGGAGAACAGTCCTTCAACTACACCTTTGACCACTGCCTGATCAAGATGAACCGCGAAAACCAGGGCAATCCGGATAATTACAGGAAGGTCATGCTAAACAAAGACCCGCTATTTGTTTCGGTAAATAAGGATGATTTCAGTCTCGACACGCTATCTCCTGCCATAGATACCGGTGATATCAAAACCGGGGAGCAGTTTCCTTTGGATATACAGGGCAATAGCAGGATAACAGATGATGCTCCTGATCTGGGAGCCTATGAATATATTCCGGGTTCGGGTAAAGAAGAAAACGAATAGCCATGCACTATATCCATAGATTATTTTTCAGTCTTTTATGGATCAGCGGATGCGCCATTCTTCCAGCTTATGGCCAAACAAAAGCACATGCTTTTAATCTCGATCAAAAAAGAACCTTAAGGAGCATGTTTTACAATGTGGAAAATGCCTTTGATACGATCAACGATCCCTTGCCCGGGGATGATGATTTCATCCCCTCATCAGGAAGACATTGGAACGGTTACAAATATCGCCAGAAAATCAAAAGCATCTATAAGGTGATTGTCACGGCAGGAGGATGGGAGCCTCCCGGATTGATCGGTCTTTGCGAAATAGAAAACAAAAAAGTGCTCGAAGATCTGGTTCATCAAACACCCCTGTCCAAATACCAGTATCAGATCATACATGATGATTCGCCGGATTACAGGGGTATTGACATTGCTGCACTTTATCTGGAAACAAAATTTCAGCCGATCGCTTATCAATATATACCTGTTCCACTGGACAAGAATGAAAAAACCCGGGATATTTTATACCTTAAAGGCCGGGTTAAGCAATCGGATACGCTTCATGTCTTTTTTAACCACTGGCCTTCAAAATGGCAGGGTGCATATCAAACCCAACCAAAACGGATAAAAGCGGCACAAATTCTATGGCATCATATTGACTCCTTATTCTCTGTGTGTGACGAACCCCTTATCCTTGCCGCAGGAGATTTTAACGAAGGGCCCCGTTCCAGTACAATGATGAAACACCTGCACATCGATCATGCTGTTGACAATCCGGTATCAAAAAAATTGTATAACCTTTCGGCTTCCTGGAGGAACTTACCTTTTGGGACATACAAATACCGTGGTATTTGGGAGATCATAGATCAATTCATTGTTTCAGGTTCTTTGCTAACAGGGGACGCGGGTTTAACCACCTCCCCTAATAACGCCCATATCCTGCACGCTCCCTTTCTTTTGACCGAAGATAAAAAATTCACAGGGGAAAAACCCTTCCGAACCTATTCAGGATACCGGTATCAGGGTGGTTTTAGTGATCATCTGCCTGTCATTCTTGACTTTCACCATTAGCACCTGAGGTCTTATCATTTTGTATTGGCTTAAGGCCCAACTCCTCCCCTTTTTTCAACATGAAACGGAAAGCTTCTTCATAATTGTTTGATATCTCGCCGTCGAGAATGGCATCTTTAATGGCATTCTTGATGATACCCACATACCTGCCCGGTTCAATCTGAAAAGTTTCCATAATGGTTTCGCCACGAACAGGGGGCTGAAAATCTCTAATACGATCTTTCTTTTCAATTTCTTTAATCTTTTGGCGTACATGCCTAAAGTTATTCTGGTATTTGCGTATGCGCTTTTCATTATTCGAGGTGATATCAGCCTCACAAAGTAGCATCAGGTCTTCAACCTCTTCTCCGGCATCATACAGAAGCCGGCGTATAGCAGAATCGGTAACTTCATCATCCACCAGGGCTATAGGTCTCAAATGTAGCGCAACCATTTTCTTGACATATTTCATCTTTTCATTCATGGGCAAACGAAGCCGCCTGAATATCTGAGGAATCATCTTCTGTCCGACATAATCGTGTCCGTGAAAAGTCCACCCCTGTTCAGGTGAAAAGGCCTTGGTAGAAGGCTTTCCAATGTCATGAAACAAAGCAGCCCAGCGAAGCCAGAGATTTCCATTCATTTGAGAAACATTATCCACAACTTGCAATGTATGGAAAAAATTATCCTTATGCCTGAGCCCATCCTTTACTTCCACACCTTTCAGATAAGCCAGCTCGGGAAAAATCTTATGCAAAAGACCGGTTTGCTCAAGCAAGATGAGACCAACAGAAGGTTGGGGTGAAAGCAGGATCTTATGTACTTCATCTGTGATTCGTTCAGCAGAAACGATATCCATCCTATCAACCTGACTTACAATTCCTTTATAGGCTGTCTCATCCAATGTAAATTGAAGCTGGGATGCAAATCGTATGGCCCGCATCATTCTCAGGGGATCATCGGAAAAAGTATATTCAGGATCAGCCGTTGTGCGAATGATGCCTTGTTTTATATCCTCCAAACCATTAAAAGGATCTGTTAATTCCCCAAAATGTCTTTTATTCAAACAAAGCGCCAGGGTATTGATGGTAAAATCCCTCCTTTTCTGATCATCTTCGAGAGTTCCTTCTTCCACAGCAGGTTTTCTGCTATCTTTACTGTATGATTCCCGACGGGCTCCGACAAATTCAACTTCTACGTCATCATATCGTATCATGGCGGTACCAAAGTTCTTATATACAGCAATATCCTTTATATGCAAAACACGGGCAACGCTTCGGGCCAGTGATATACCACTCCCCAAAACCACAATATCAATGTCCTTTGAAGGTCGACCCAAGATCAGATCACGAACATACCCCCCTATGGCATAGGCTGCCAAGCCCTTTTCTTCAACAATATCTGATACAACCTGAAAAACAGGATGATTTAGGTTTATTTTCATATGTAAATATGACAATTTGTATAATTATAATGTCAATTTTTCTGTTTTTTTTGCATACTTGCTACTGCGAATCTATCCCCTATTATTCATCAAGGATATAAAAACTTATGCAGGTTACTTCACGATTTCAATCACGGCAAAATAAATTATTTTTCCCAACAATGAAAAATGCCATTGGGTTCGTATAGCATGACCAGAAGGAACGCATAGATAATACCGGTCTGTAAACAGGTGCTTCATGGATAAATCCACTTTGCTCCGGTGTTTCCTATCAACACACATATTAAATACTCACGGTCAATGCAATAGACTTTGGTATACAGTTTGCACTAATTGGACGAACATTTCTTAATGGGAATTGTTAAAAAAAAATTATTAATGGTAAAATTATAGCGTAATGGTTGAAAATTTAACAAAAGAAACATTCAAAGAAAAAGTATTCAACTTTGAAGAAAACAAAGAATGGAAATTTGAGGGAGATAAACCAGCCATCATTGATTTTTATGCTGACTGGTGTCAACCTTGTAAAATAGTAGAGCCGGTTCTTGAGGAAATATCTCAGGAATACGAAGGAAAAATTGATGTATTCCGTGTAGACACAGAAGACCAGCAGGAGCTTGCCGCGATGTTTGGTATCAAAAGTATTCCCTCTATCCTGTTTATTCCTCAGGAAGAGCAACCACAAATGGCCCAGGGCGCTTTACCCAAAGACACTTTAGAAAAGGCCATTGAAGATGTGCTAAAAGTAGAAACCAATTAATTTCAGCAAAGTAACCCCATAAAAAAGCCGGTAGAAACTATCGGCTTTTTTACCCTGTATTATTCATGCGTCAAGTTTTGGGTAGATGCAAGGCGTCGAAAGC
>CAYYLT010000072.1:0-13182 GCA_964472385.1 uncultured Bacteroidales bacterium | reverse complement strand
CAAACTCTTCGCTGTAGAAAAATTTGTATGTTTTCCTGTTCCTGACCCGTCGTCTGTCAGCTAGGTTTTCACTCAATATCTCAAAATTTCAAAGAACCTGTATTTTATTAGCCGTTTTAAAACGGACTGCAAAGATATAAATTGTTTTCCCAATTTTCAAAATCTATACCTATATTTTTATATAGGGTTGCTAAAAAATACAAAAAAATCTTAAAATCAATAGGATAAACATAACTGTTGTTTCAAAAATGCATGCCTCTTAGCAAATATCCGTAAAAAGCCTTGCATTTTTAACATAAATATTTTTTGTTAGCCTTTAGCCTGTATTATTCATAAAAAATGGATGAACATTTATAAACATAAGAAAATTAGTGCTTTACGTGTTATGTTCAAAAAATTCTATTTTCATACATTTTTTCCGAGTGCGCCAATTTTTGGTCATCTGCTTCGTTGGCTTCTGCTCGCAGTATCTATATACAGCTCCTATTTGCCGCCTCGTAGCTGATGTAATAAAAACTTTTTCAGCAAACCCTATATAAGAAAATGACAAGGAGTAGCCTGCCAAAATATATCGCTTATGCGGGGGGGGGCAAATATAGACCAGGTATTTCAATTATACAAAAAATCCGGTGGAATATCTTCAAAATATTTTGTATTTTCATGGCATAATTTACAATTTATCCAAAGGTTTGCTGAATAAGCATGTCGTGCATCTGCGACAAGGCGGCAAAACAAAGCTTTATATGAATAATACAGGTTAAAGAATTTATTTTTGTGGTGTATAAGAGACGCGAAATACAAAACCCCGAAAAGCTGTATCACGTTGATTGATCCAATGGTCATCCGAGCAATTGAATTTGCTGCCCACAGGCATAATGGGCAAACCCGAAAAGGTAAAAGAAAAACTCCTTATATCAATCATCCCATAAAGGTGGTTAATCTGCTCATTCAATTTCATGAATTGGACAAACATCTTTTATCTGCCGCAGCTTTGCATGACATTATAGAAGACACCGTTACAGACAAAGAAACAAACGAATATCTGGTCAAAACGATCAAGGCACATTTTGGACATAAAGTATTGCAAATTGTCCAGGAGGTCTCTGATGATAAAGATCTGCCTTTTGATAAACGCAAGCAAATGCAAATTGATCATGCCCCCTTTTTAAGCAAAGAAGCCAGAAAACTCAAAATAGCCGACAAAATCTGTAATATCACAGATATTATAGAAGATCCCCCTGAAAACTGGTCAAAAGAAAGGAAAAAAACGTACCTTGACTGGGCAGGAAAAGTTATTGAAGGGGCGAAAGGCGTTAACGAAGAGCTGGAAACACATTTTATAAAGATCCGTGCAGATGCATATGCCCAAATAGTGTAAAAGATGAATAAATCACCTGTGTTAAAAGTTGCTGCCATACATGACCTCTCAGGATTCGGAAGGGCCTCGTTAACGGTTATCATTCCTATATTGTCCAGAATGGGCATACAGGTTTGTCCCCTCCCTACAGCTGTATTATCGACACATAGTAAATATGCGGATTTTCATTTTGTTGATCTGACCGATCAACTATCCCCTATTATTGATCACTGGAAGAGGCTAGAGCTTTCTTTTAATGGGATTTACAGCGGTTTTTTAGGTTCACACCGGCAAATAGAGATTGTCAAGGGCTTCATTGATTCGTTTCAAAACGACGACCCTTTGGTTGTGATCGACCCGGTCATCGGAGATGAGGGAAAGATTTACAAACCCCTGGGAGAAAATCATGTTAAAGAAATGCGATCCTTGATTGAGAAAGCCAATGTTATCACACCCAACCTCACAGAAGCTTCCTTATTGTTGGAAAAACCGTTTCCAAAACAGATATCCCATGAACAGATAAAAAAATGGATACTGGAGCTTTCAGAAAAAGGACCTCAGATTGTCATTGTCACAAGTGTACCTGAAACCCAACAACACAACATCACTTCGGTGATTGCATACAATAAAAGGGATCAGAGATTCTGGAAAGTTTCCGTAAATTATTTACCGGCAAATTATCCGGGTACCGGAGATGCTTTTGCAAGTGTCATTACCGGATCGCTGCTCCAAGGAGACAGTTTACCTATAGCGCTGGATAGAGCTGTAAGGTTTACCACCATGGGAGTTCGTGCTACATTTGGATATGATTATGACACCAAAGAAGGTATCTTATTGGAACGCATACTGGATACCCTTGTGGCTCCCGTGCAAACAAGCAGCTATGAGATCTTTTAGTTCTAAGGATACAGGCCATAACATCCGCATGGTTATTACTGACCTGGATGGTACCTTGTTCAATGACCGACAAGAGATAGCCCAGGAAGACAGGGAAACACTACTGGAGCTGGGTTTTTACAACATCCTTCGGGTAGTGGCAACCGGAAGAAACCTTTATTCAGCACTCCAATACCTTAATGCCGATACGCCTATTGATTATCTGATATTTTCTTCCGGAGCAGGTATCTTTCACTGGCAAAAGAAAAGGCTGATTCATTCTAATTATCTTCCTAAAGAGAAAGTAGCGCTTATTGCCGGAATATTCATTGATGACGGTATCAATTTTATGATCCACGAACTGATACCGGAAAACCACAAATTTGTCTATTATCGGAGCAACAAAAACAACCCTGATTTTGAAAGAAGATTGGAGATTTATAAAAATTTTGCTTTGCCCCTGGCGCCGGATTCCGAAACTTATCAGCATTCCTGCCAGATCATTGGCATTACCAATAATAAAAATGACCTCTGCGAATTATTGGATAAAAATATTCAGGGTGTAAAAATCATCCGGGCGACCAGCCCTTTAGATGGTGCTTCGATCTGGATAGAAGTTTTACCGGAAGGCGTTTCCAAAGGACACGGAGTTGAATGGCTGTGCAGATACACCGGAATTAACCTTTCTCAAACACTGGGTATTGGAAACGATTACAACGATCTTGATCTGTTGAATTATACTGCATGGAGCTTTGTAGTAAACAATGCACCAGAAGACCTGAAAAAATCCTACCCTACTTGCCGCAGCAATGAACAATGCGGTTTTACCGATGCTGTAAAGCAAACAATTGATGCTGACTAAAATCTATCCCCGGCAATCTACAAATGACCTTCCGAAAGAGATACCATAGCCTTCTTGATGCAGAACAAAATTAAATTGCTTATATTTAATTACTTATACTGATATTGTATGTATGAGTGATGAGAAAAAAGGCTGGCTTTTATGAATAAAAACCATAATAAATACATCCTTGACGTAAACAAAACAACTTAAGACTTGTTGTGAATTTATAAAAAGTACGATCTGATAATAATTCTCATTTAGGAGGCATTTAACATGCGGATCAGGGAGATTCAAAAGAAATTGTCTGATAGCGGATTAAAAGTCACTCCGCAAAGGATATATGTCTATGAGGCAATAATGAATCTCAACAATCATCCTACTGCTGAAATGGTCAAAAAGTACGTGGAAACAAATCATCCATCCATTTCGTTGGGTACCGTTTACAAAACTTTAGAAATCCTGGTTGACAAAGGTTTAATTAACAAAATAAAAACTGAAGCTGATGTTATGCGGTATGATCCTATCCTGGAAAAACATCATCACATATTTTGCCACAAGACCAATACGATAGCGGATTATCACGATGATGAGCTCATGCGGTTGCTTCATGATTATTTTAACCAACATAACATTCCCGGTTTTAAAGTAGAGGATTTCAAATTGCATATTGTAGGGGAATTTAACGGGAAATAAGTGGTATGATGGTAAGGAAATCCCCCAGAAATATCTGAATACGCAACCTCTTGCGGGTTGCAGAAAAAAGGTGACAAAAAATAATAAGGGTTTATGAGCCAATCAATACAATTACGAATCTAAAAATTACTGTATCATGGAAAAAAACGAATCAACAAACAGTTTCCCACTAATTGGGGATCAATTTCCCGAAATGACCGTACAAACGACAGAAGGAAAGATCAGTATTCCGAGTGATTACAAAGGAAAATGGGCTGTGCTTTTCAGTCACCCGGCTGACTTCACGCCGGTATGCACCACAGAATTTGTCGCATTTGCCAAAAGGAAGGATCAATTCGATCAGATCAACACCGAGCTTATTGGCTTATCCATTGACCAGGTTTTTTCCCACATCAAATGGGATGAATGGATCAAGGAAAAATTGGATGTAGAGATCAACTTCCCGATCATTGCTGATTCTAACGGTGATATTTCAAAAAAAATCGGCATGATCCATCCGGGAAAAGGATCTCAAACCGTAAGAGCAGTTTTCATCATTGATCCGAAGGGCATCATCAGGTTGATCCTCTATTATCCGCAGGAGATCGGAAGAAACATGGATGAAATAATCCGGGCAGTAAAAGCGCTGCAAGTTTCTGATGAGAAGAACGTTGCAATGCCGGCTAACTGGCCCAATAATGAATTGATCAAAGACCGGGTCATTGTTCCTCCGGCCACGGATAAAAAAGCTGCCCAAAAAAGACTTGATGAATATACTTGCTACGACTGGTGGTTCTGTCATAAAGAAAACAAATAAATTGTTTTCGCCTTATCCGTTATGACGCATAATACCGGAAAGATTAACCAATAGCGTCTGACTTGACAAACAGACAAGAACAATGCATACCCTGTTGAATCATTTCGCAGGGTATTTTTTTGTGCACAATTGTTTCAACCGGTTCCTTTGTAAATATACCAAGGGATTCAAAAACATAAGGCATGGTTTTCAGTGGATGCCCGGATTGTCACCTGAAAAATGATCAGGAAAAAAGGCGCAAGGCAAAAGCACTACTCATCTTATCTGCCAGCAGATCAACAGCCATACGTACCTGTTACAGCAATAGATTTATGTGATCAGCTTATATCCTTTCCCGTGGACATTCAAGATCTGCACAGATTGATCCTCTTTCAGATATTTTCTGAGTTTGGTAATATAGACGTCCATGCTTCGCGCATTAAAATAGCTGTCATCTTCCCATATTTTACGCAACGCATAATTGCGGTCAAGCATCCTGTTTTTATTGTTGCAAAGCAACTTAAGCAATTCTGCTTCTTTGGTGGTCAGTTTCCTTGTATTCCCATCGATGGAAAGAATCTGCTTATTGGCATCAAACTGGTATTTACCAATTTTATAGATTTGCCGGTTTTTTTCGCTGTCCTCTTCAGGCGATGATCTTCTCAAAATGGCTTTTATTCTATAAAGCAGTTCCTCCATACTAAAAGGCTTGGTAATATAATCATCTGCCCCAATACTAAAACCTTCCAGGATATCATGCTGTAGGGTTTTTGCAGTAAGGAAAATAAAAGGCGTAGTGATGTTGTGGTTCCGAATTTCACGGGCAAGGGTAAATCCGTCCATCCTGGGCATCATAATATCAATAATACAAAGATCAAAATCCTCCTTTTTAAAAGCTTCCAGTGACGCGACACCATCAGGGAAAAGGTCAACTGCATATCCCTTAGCTGTCAGGTATTCCTTTAAAAGAAGCCCCAGGTTTTCATCGTCTTCAGCCAACAAAATTTTAATTGTTTCCTGTTCCATCTTGATCCGGATTATTTTTGAGGAATCATAATTTCAAACCTGGTGCCCTTTTTATGCTCACTGATCAATTTAATACTGCCATTATGTTCTTCCACCATTTTCTTTACATAATTTAAACCCAATCCAAATCCCTTTACATTATGTACATTACCCGTATGAACCCGATAAAACTGATCGAATATTTTTTTCTGGTCCTTTTTCTTAATACCGATACCTTTATCTTCTACTGCAATCAATATTCCATGATTAAAATTCCGGGTTTCAACCTTGATTTCGGGCTTACCATTACTGTATTTAACGGCATTATCCAATAGATTGAACATTAAGTTGGTAAAATGAACTTCATCCACCTTAGCAACAGCATTTTCAGCTTTCATTTCCTTTTCAATCTTACCATTTTGATTTTCCACCTGAATATAAAAACTTTTTACAACATGGTCAATAATTTGATGCAAATCTAATGCTTTAAATTTGATTTTAATTTTTCCACTTTTAAAAACGGCAGTTTTAAGGACTTTTTCCACCTGAAGCCTTAAGCGGGTAGTTTCATCATCAATGATCCGGGAGATATTGTCTAAATTTTTAGAAGATTCCGGAATGGAATGATCTTTTAACATTTGCGTAGCAAGGGATATGGTGGAAATAGGGGTTTTTAATTCATGGGTCATGTTGTTGACAAAGTCATTTTTAATGCGCGACATTCTTTTTTGCTTAAACATGATATGCGTAGTTATGGCAAACCCCATGATCACAATAAATGAAAGTATAACGGAAATAAGGGTCATGCTACCTATAGATTTAAAAATATAATCTTCCCGTTCAAGAAAGTACACTTTAAGAAAATTATCCCGCGAAATGACGTCATTCGGAAATAACCGGCTGGAGTATATCTGTCGGTCATCACCCTGATGATATTGAGCAGTTTGAAACAATATACTATCATGGTTGTTCACCACTGCAAATTCATAGTCAAGGTGAATCCCTTTTTCACTGAGCTTCTTACTGAGTATTGTATCTATTGCCCGTGTATCAATCCTGTTTTCAATCCCTACATCAACCTGAATGAGCTTATTAACGATATTTTCCACAAACACCCGTTTTTCAGAAAGATCTGTCTGCAATTCATTCTCCAGACGCTGCCTGAAGGTCTTTTTCAAACTTTCCGCCATCTTATATCTTTGACCTTCGGATCCAAGCTGAAGAAGTTTTTCATCGGGCAGGTTAAACCGGGCATTAAAATCAATAGAATCCAAACTACTGATTTCCAGTATTTGCTTATCAAGTGAATAATGGTTCAGCGCATATTTTTTTTGTCGCGTTTTGGTAAGGTGTGTACTTACCACCTTATTGATCCCGGCTTCTTTGTGCTCATAAGGTTCAACTTCATTAATAATCTGATAAACCACTTCCTGGTTTTCCAACTTTTTTACGACATTATTGAGCGTTTTGTTAATGAGTTGATCAAAATGCTGTTCATTAATACGTATAGCATCTCTGATCCAGTAACCCTGAACAATAAAAAGCCCTATTAATGTGGCGGACAAAGCAAACGTAACAAACCAGATCGTTTTTTTACTCATAGCGATGCAAAATTATGCATCAAAACCGTCAATGTAAATTATTTAACAACATTTAACACAAAAACGATAAAACATACCCTATTGTATAAAAACTACACAGGGTTTGCTAATGATCCCAATTTTTTTGATCAAGTTCCATCAGGCAATGATTGAGCAAATCCACACTGTGGTAGATATCATCCTTATGCACCGATTCTATGACCTGATGGATATGGCGGGTAGGAATCGATACAGCTCCGGCGATAGAACCCGACTTGGTCATTCGTTGTACCATAGCGGTATCAGTACCTCCTTTAGCAAGTACTTCGGGTTGCCACTTGATTTGGTGTCGGTTTGCAACTTCCTTGATGTATTCAACCATCCTGTAATCAGCTATGGCTGTGGAATCAAGAATTTTAATAGCAACCCCTTCTCCCAGTTTGGTTACCTGTTCGTGTGGTTGGGCCCCAGGAACATCATAGGCAATGGTGGTATCTATAGCCAAACCAAAATCTGGCTCAATCTGTTGTGTAGCAACCTGGGCCCCACGAATGCCGACTTCTTCCTGTACCGTGAATACGGCAAAAATATCGTAAGGAGGCGATTGATCTTGCATTTGTTTTAGGGTCTCGAGCAAGATATAAACGGAAATTCGGTTATCCAGTGACTTCCCGTTTATACAATCTCCGATCTCAATCAATTCCCTTTGTCGCGTTATGGGATCACCCACTTGTACATATTGCTCAACTTCTTCCTTTTTCATGCCCATATCGATGAAAAAATCTTCTGTTTTGACCATTTTCCTTTTTTCCTCCTCGCTCATCATATGGATCGGTTTTGTTCCCATCACACCGATTAAATTCTTCTTTCCGTGAACGGTGACCCGTTGTGAAGTAAGGGTCTTGGGATCAAACCCCCCAAGAGGCACAAAACGAATAAAACCCTGATCATCAATATGATTAACAATAAACCCGATCTCATCCATATGGGCAGCAAGCATCACTTTCTTAGGATCCTTCCCCTTGACTTTTGCAATTACGTTGCCCATATTATCTATTGAACATTCATCAACCCATTCACGTACCTCATGAAGTATAAGATTTCTGATGTGTTTTTCAAAACCTGGCGCACCAGGTGTTTCACTGATCCTTTTTAACAATTTCAAATCAAGATTATGCATAAAGCTCCTTTCAAATTAAAAAATAAATTTTTTCTTGTGTTTGATTGGAATATCCTCCATCAGGTATGCAATCACCACAAAAGATATTTTTCTGATCTCCTCAACCATGGATAAAAGTTTATGCCGCTCAGGCTGACCTTCAACCTTTAGGAGAAAGTCGATGTTCTTCATCTCGGGCAGGAGAAAACCCTGCCTACTTTTATTATCAATCAGGTAATATCGAATGTGTTGGTTGGTGTCCATAAAGGAAAACCTGGTGAAATGTTGGCGAATATCCGTCTTTTTGATTGTCACAACAAGATCCTGGTCTTTCTGCAAGCTTAATTGCAATTGCTCATTCAATGCCCATGACAATCTGTAATCACTTTGATGAGCAGCAATGCAGATAAGCTGAAAATCCTCCGGAAAAAAATCCTGAAGTTTGTGTACCCTTTTCTTCATGCCAAATCGTTAGGGCAATAAAAATAGTAATAATGTATGGGAAAATAAAGAGCCGGGAAATTCAAAATTCGATATAATGGTGGAAAGCTTCTCTTGCGGCTTTTTGTTGAGCCTCTTTTTTGGAATTTCCTTTCCCGCATCCAAGAATTCTATCATGCACCTTAACATTGGAAATAAAAAAGGGCTGATGAGCATTCTCGTCGGCCTTTTCAATATCTTCAAATATCAGTTCAACATCATGCTTTTGACTCCATTCGATCAATTGGCTTTTAAAGTCAAAAGTATTGTATGCAAATGCCTTGATATCGATATAAGGTTTCAGCAAATAGCGATGCACATAACGTTTGGTTCGGACAAAGCCAGCATCCAGAAAAATAGCACCAATAACCGCTTCCAGGGCATTACCCATTACATTGTGGCTCAGATTATCATCCAAATTGGATTGAACGATTTTTTCCAGTCCAACCTTTTTGGCAATCTTATTAAGGGTTTCCCTGCTAACAATTTTGGCTCTCATTTTGGTCAAAAAACCTTCCTGTTTTTCAGGATACAGGTGATAAAGCATATCGGCTACCACAGCATTCAACACCGCATCTCCTAAATATTCAAGCCTTTCATTGTTATAGAGACTGGAATGATTGGATTCAGGATTGGCTGATTTATGGGTTAAAGCAAGTCTGAACAAATCCATATTTTTGGGTTTGTAATGCAAGACCTGCTTTAAGAGAAGGTCACTGTATGCAGAATATTTTTTTTTAAAGAAAAGATTTACCAATTTCAAATCAATCAAAAAATTTACCCACCACTATGGAAGCATTATGCCCACCAAAACCAAAGGTATTGCTAATGGCGAGATTTACTTCTTTTTCCTGTGCTTGATTAAAGGTATAATTAATATGATTATCAATATCCGGATCATCCTCCTGGTGGTTGATGGTAGGAGGTACCACACTTTTATTCAGAGCACAAATAGCCGTAATCAGCTCTACCGCTCCTGCTGCCCCAAGCAGATGACCGGTCATCGATTTGGTTGCGCTGATGTTCATTTCATAGGAATGATCTCCAAAGACTTCACGGATGCCCTTAATTTCAGCTCCATCCCCAACAGGAGTAGAAGTACCATGCACGTTAATATAATCTATGTCCTCAGTATTCAGCTTAGCATCATCCAGTGCATTAATCATTACATGCTTAGCACCTTTTCCTTCGGGGTGGGGTGCCGTAAGGTGATACGCATCGGCCGACATACCGCCACCCAAAAGTTCCGCATAGATCTTTGCCCCCCGTTTTTTAGCATGTTCCAACTCTTCAACAATCAATGCACCACCACCTTCTCCCATGACAAAACCATCCCGGGTTTTGTCAAAGGGCCGGGAGGCTGTTTGATATTCAGCATTGTTGGCGGAAATAGCCTGCATGGCATTGAAGCCACCCATCCCGGCTTCATTGATTGCTGCCTCAGAACCTCCGGTCACAAAAACTTCGGCTTTGCCCAACCGGATATAGTTCATCGCATCAATAATGGAATGGGAAGAAGAAGCACATGCAGAGACCGTACTATAATTGGGACCGGTAAATCCATATTTCATAGAGATATGACCCGCCGCAATGTCGGATATCATCTTCGGGATAAAAAACGGACTAAATCGGGGAGTACCATCTCCTTCCACAAAACCCTTTACTTCATTGAGAAAGGTATTGATCCCGCCAATTCCGGATCCCCAAATCACCCCTGTCCTATTCAAATCAGTTGATTCCAGGGGTATCCCCGAATCCTCTATGGCTTCCTTGACGGCAATCAAGGCATACTGGGTATAAAGATCCAGCTTCCTTAGCTCCTTTCTGTCAAAATGATCCTTGGGATTGTAATTTTTTACCTCGCAGGCAAACCTTGTTTTAAATTTTGAAGCGTCAAAATGGGTAATCCAATCAGAACCACTCACCCCATTTTGCAAACTCTTGCAAAATTCCTCAAGATTATTCCCAATAGGTGTTATCGCACCTATTCCTGTTATCACAACACGTCTAAATGCCATAATAAATCAAAATTTAAAACAAGTTGATGATGCTTTATTGTGCGTTTTCCTTAATATAATTAACAGCCTCTCCTACCGTGCTGATATTTTCAGCCTGATCATCAGGTATGCTAATGTTAAACTCTTTCTCAAATTCCATAATCAGCTCAACGGTGTCGAGTGAATCAGCACCTAAATCATTTGTGAAGCTGGCATTGTCCGTAACCTCATTGTCTTCTACTCCAAGCTTGTCAACAATGATTGCTTTTACCCGTGATGCAATATCTTCTGCCATAATTTTTAATTTTAAGTTACTATTTTTTAATTTTACATGTGCAAAGAAATATAATTCCCTTTCATATAACAAAAAAAAAATTAAAATTTTTTGCTTAAAAATAATGTTTTTATATTAAATCATATTGGATTAGCACCTTAAGACCTATATTTTAGTGTGTATTATTTAGCCAGTATTATTCATGCGTCAAGTTTTGGGCAGATGCAAGGTGTCGAAAGCCGACAACGTAGTCGCCCACTTCGGGTTTGCTGAAAACCTTTCATTTTGGAAACAACAGATATGTTTACCCCATTGATTTAAGGATTTTTTATGCTTTTTAGCAAACCCTGCTTCGAGGCTTTCGCAACACAGCAAATGCCCAAAAATTGGCGCACCCGGAAAAAATGTATAAAAATATTTTTTTGAGCATAATAAGTAAATAACTAATATTCTATTGTTTATAACTGTTTTTCCATTTTTTATGAATAATACACGATAAATCAATCAATCATTGAAATATAGAATAGGATACCCTTCCATACAGAAATCGGGTATAAAATAATCCATGCAGCCTATGAAAAAAATTGCCATTTTTGCTTCCGGATCCGGTTCAAATGCCGAAAACATTAGCCGTTACTTTTATAAAAACAAATATATACAAGTTACAATTATACTCAGCAATAACAAAAATGCCTATGTCCTGAAAAGGGCTGATGAACAAAACATTCCTTCTTATGTTTTTGATAAGGAGGAACTTTACCACACCCGCAAAATAACCAGCAAGCTGTTAAACAAAAATATTGATTTAATTGTTTTGGCAGGTTTTCTGCTTTTAATTCCAAAACACATGATCGATGCTTTTCCGAATCGTATCATCAATGTTCATCCTGCTTTATTACCAAAATACGGAGGTAAAGGCATGTACGGTGACCATATCCATCAGAAAGTGCTCGAAAATGGAGATAAAGAAAGTGGTATTTCCATCCATTATGTCAATGAAAAATATGATGATGGACAAATCATTCACCAAGCAAAATTTCAGGTAGAAAAAGGGGATAAGATTGAGGATCTTGCGCGGAAAGCGCATGCATTAGAATATAAATATTATCCCCGCATCATAGAACAGTTGCTTGCCCATCAGCATTAGCTAACGATTTGCCAAGCATAACCCAATCAATTTCCCAAAATATTGATATTAAGATGCAACCCTAAGCTAAATATAAAAGGCTGATAATCAAATGGTATTTTATCTCCAACAGGTAAAGAGAAACCAAGCTGGGAGGTTATTTTAACATATTTAAACCCCACTCTTCCGGTAAGAACAGGTTCGAAAAAGGGCTGAAAAGTGCTACTGCCGGAGACATTGCCTTCGGAATAGTCAGTTTGTACCAATACCCAACGGGTTGCAAAATTCCCGTCAATGACCTTGGATTTAAGACCTACAGATGGCTGAACAAATATTTTGAAAAATCGGGCTTCCCCTACCGGATCATCCACCCAGCTTTCATCATAGCCACTCATCCTGCCTGTACCCAGCCCACCAAAAATTTCATACCTGCCCACATGGCCAATATGATCAAAATAGCCAATTCCAAATTCATAAAGATGATGTTTGTGAAATTCATTGGACGTATCACTTGTTTCATTTCGGAAACTTCCGTTGGCCATCAAACCCAAATGATCTGAAATGGCGTAGCTCAGCTGCGCATCGGTGCCGCTAACTCCGCCTGACAGATTTGCCTGAAGCTCCCCTTTTTCATCAAACATAGGGGTATTCACCATATTGGGAACATATTCAGGGCTGCAGGATATCATGCCAATTGAAACACAAAAAAAGAGCATATACAACCCCCTTTGAGAAAAAAATGGTTTTAAAATCTTCATCATAAACTACATTGTTCAGGTTAAAGCATTTACCCGTATTATCCACAAAAAAGCATGAACAATCCAGGCTTAAGCTGTATACGAATGGATCATGAAAAAGATATTCCCATAAGCAGAAGATTTCTCGGAAGCATGGTTTACTGGTTTAGCCTGCATTATTCATGCGTCAAGTTTTGGGTAGATGCAAGGCGTCGAAAGCCCACGACGTAGTCGCCTACGTCGGGTTTGCTGAAAAACACAAAAAATGCCTATAATAAA
>CAYYLT010000071.1:0-13312 GCA_964472385.1 uncultured Bacteroidales bacterium | reverse complement strand
TCCTTCTATGCTTTTGATGAATAATTCCTTTCCCTGCAGCAGATCAAGATCTTTACCTCCACAATGGCTGCACTTATAAGCTGATTCCTTAATGAAAAATTCAAATCCGCATTGCCGGCAGCGCATCTTGATATCCAACCATTCAATTTCCAGTTCAGCCTGCTCGGCAATGGTATGTTTTCTGGCAGCGTCAAATGCAAACCGGAACTGATCCGGTACAATATGCATCATCCTGCCGATCTGAAAATGTACTTTATCTATACGCACCATGCCTTCCTGGCGGGCTACCTCCAGGATGATACGAAACATGTCATCTACAATGGATAACTCATGCATGCTTTTTATAATTAGTCAAGCATTCACACATGCTCACATTCCCACATTCCCCCGCTAACAGATCCTCGGCAATTGTTCACCGGTAAGCATATCAATGAACCTGGTGCCGCCAATTTCGGTATTCATTACCACCTTACCCGGATGATCTTCCACAATTTCTCCAATGATTGCTGCCTGCTGTCCCAATTTTTCAGTCTGCATCAAAGATAACAGTTTATTGGCTACACCGGGCTCCACGATAGTGATAAATTTGCCTTCATTGGCCATATACATGGGTTCCATTCCCAACATTTCACATACCCCTTTTACCTCTTCCCTAAATGGTATGGCCGGCTCTTCAATTTCTATTCCATAGGGCAAATCATCACAAACCTCGCATAATATTGTAGCCAACCCCCCTCTTGTCAGATCCCTCATAAACCTTACTCCATCAATATTATTTAAAACTTTGGCAATCAGTCTATTCAAAGAAGCGCAGTCCGAGACAACATGAGAAGCAACATTTAGTTGTTCTCTGGCTGAAAGTACAGCTACTCCATGATCACCGATATTTCCATTGACCATAATTTTGTCGCCGGATTTAATGGATCTTCTTGTATACATTGCCCGGGATTTTGGTCTCAAAAAACCCACTCCGCTGGTATTAATGAACAACTTATCGGCTTTTCCTTTATCAACGACTTTGGTATCACCTGTTACAATTTGTATGCCGGCCTTTTTTGCCTCTGCAGCCATCGATTGTACAATTTTTTCCAGATCCGTCATGGGTAACCCCGCCTCCAGTATAAAACCCGCGCTCATATATAAAGGATCTGCCCCGGTAACGGCTAAATCGTTGATTGTTCCGCATACAGCCAGCTTACCAATATCTCCCCCCGGAAAAAATATAGGATCCACCACGTACGAATCTGTGGTAAACACCAGCTCGCCCGGACAAATTCCCAATGATGCCGAATCATTCAGATTCGCCAATGTGGGATTGTCAAAATATTTCACAAACAATTCCCTTATCAGCTCATGCGAGTGCTTTCCACCACTTCCATGGCTTAGCAGAATCTCTTTAATCATGATAACTATATTTATAACAGGCCTGACATGCACCCTCAGAACTAACCATACAAGCTCCAACAGGGTTTGCCGGGGTACATGATGAACCAAACAAACTACAGTCGACCGGTTCTTTAATTCCGCTCAGTATATCTCCGCATATACACCCATTGTCCGATTCATCTGTATCGGTTTCAACCGGTATAACCTGTTCCACATCATAATGAACATAGTCCCTTCTGAGTTTCAAACCACTGTTTTTCAATGTACCCAATCCCCTCCACCAATCATCACGAAGTTCAAAAACTCGACTCATGTATTCCCTGGCCCTTGTATTGCCTTCAGGTTTGACGGCCCGCTTGTATTGGATCTCTACCCTAGGCGTACTTTGCTCAACTTGCTCAAGCAACATCAAAACAGACAGCATCATATCAACAGGTTCAAAACCGGAAATAACACAAGCCACATGGTATTTTTCGGGCAGATGGGCATACATCTCTGTTCCAGTAATGGTACTCACATGTCCGGGACATAAATATCCGTCGATCTTTACCCTGTTTTCGGCAATGGCATTCATTGCTGGCGGCATAACTTTATGGGAACTGAACATAAAAAAATTCTTAAGCCCTGTATGCTCTGCCTCCAATATTCCAGCAGCACTTCCCGGGGCAGTAGTCTCAAAGCCTATGGCCAAAAAGACAATCCTTTTTTTAGGATAATCCCGGGCAATGGATAATGCATCAAGCAAAGAATAAACAGTTCGCACATCCCTTCCGGTAGCTTGTTCTCTATAAAGGGAAGAATAAGTACCGGGAACCCTCAGCAGATCACCATAACTGCAAACAATGACATCCTCCATGCGGGCATATGCAATGGCTCGGTCTATATAGGACTTACCGGTAACGCAAACCGGACAACCAGGTCCTGATTTAAGCCGGATATTGGAAGGCAGAAGTGCGGGTATCCCAAATCGCTGAATGGCCATCGTATGACTGCCACAAACCTCCATAAAGGTATATTTCCGATCAGCATACTGTTGAATCTTGCTGACGAGGTTTCTGATCAAGGTTCTATCCCGGTATTCATCGATGTATTTCATAGTGATAATAGCTGGTTGCTGTAAGGTAATGATTGAAGGTGTGAATGATTCACGCATTCAAGCATTCCCTCATTATCCCCCCTCCCCCATCTCTTCAAGCAGCCGTATTGTTTCCCTGGCTTCTTTTTCACTGATCTTCTGTATGGCAAAGCCGGCATGGAGCAGGATATAGTCTCCTTCACAAACATCCTCCAACACCTGTAAGCCGGCAGTATATTCGCTGCCACCTATTGAAACCCTGGCTGTATCACCATCAATTTTAATGACTTTTGCTGGTATACTCAAACACATTTTTTTTCCTCCTTTCTGCTGCTATGACTAATTGACCTAATGCAATACCCCCGTCATTGGATGGAACCCATATAGGTTGAAAAACTTCGAAATCGCTGATCTTCAACAACCCTTCCGTCGTTTCACTCAGATACCTGTTCTGAAAAGTACCCCCGGAAAGGATAACCTTATTCAATCCGATATCTCTTCTGGCTTTCTGAGCTATCCATAGCACAACCCGGGCTATGGTATTGTGAAATTTTGTGGAGATCTTACAAAGAGTTGCTTTCCGGTTCAAGTCCTGTATGATTTGTTGCACAACAGGAACAAAATTAATCCGGTTACCCTTTATGGCAAAGTTATAAAAAGTTTCGATGGATGGATCAATATAAGATTCCAGCATCATAGGAGCTTCCGCTTCAAAATGATTACAATGGCAAAGATCCAATATAGCAGCGACAGCATCAAACAACCTTCCTGCACTGGATGTTAATGGGCTATTAATGTCTTTAATGAGCATCGAAAGGATCAGGTCAATATCTTCCGGTTTATATTTTCTTAAAAAGCCAACAGGCATTTTTTTTACTTCACCCCCAAATGCTTGAAATAAAAAGGCCAGGCCCATACGCCAGGGTTCTTTTGCGGCCTGATCACCACCCGGCATGGGGATATAGTCAAAATGCGCATATCTGTTGTATCCCGTAAGACTGCTTATCATAAATTCCCCACCCCAAATTTTTCCATCGTCTCCGTATCCATTGCCATCCAAGGCTACACCGAGTACCGGTTCATCCAGATCGTGTTCAACCATGCAGGAAACAATATGGGCATGGTGATGTTGAACCTGAATCCAGGTTATCCCTCCATTTATTAAAGGGTGGCTTTTGCTATTTTGCCGGTCAATAAAATCTTTTGCAAAACGGGTGGAAAGATAATCCGGATGATTGTCGCTGACCAGACAATGGGGTTGCATTCTGAAGAGCTGCATAAATCGCTGAGCAGTTTGTCCATAGAATTGATAGGTATGGAAATTTTTTAAATCACCCATGTGTTGGCTCATAATAGCCTGATAACCTTTTCCAATACAGGAACAATTCTTTAATTCCGCACCAGTAGCGAATATTCCATCTACTTTCCTATTAAGGTTTATGGGTTCAGGTGCAAAACCGCGAGAACGTCTAAACAACCGCTGTTTATTGCTTATGATGCGGATCACTGAATCGTCCACCCGGTTGAATATTTCACGATTATGAGTAAGAATGGCATCCACCAGTTCATCAAGTTGAGATACAGCCGTTTCATTATCCACGATCAACGGCTCACCGGAGACATTGCCGCTGGTCATCACAAGAGCGGGAATATCCGTAACCTCGAACAACAGATAATGCAGTGGCATATATGGTAGCATCACTCCCAGGGTATTGACCCCCGGATTAAGAGAAGGAGCGGGCTTTTTGTTTTCTCTTAACAAGACGATAGGCCTGCGCCAGGATAAAAGACTGTCTTCTTCAAGATCATCTACTACGGCATATTCCTTTATATGCGCTATATCCGGGAACATACAGGCAAAAGGTTTCTGGTCCCTGTGCTTAGCCATTCGTATCCTCTGAATTGCATGATCATTGGTCGCGTCACACATCAGATGAAATCCGCCAACACCTTTCACAGCAATAATACTCCCTTTATACAAGAGCGTCTTTAGTGCATGAAGGATTTGTTCCATGTCCTTATGGATCCTGCTACCCTCCCGGAGCGTATATTTCGGTCCACAAAAGTTACAGGCCAGCGGCTGTGCATGAAACCGGCGATCCTTCACATTGTCGTATTCATCCTGGCATCGCCTGCACATGAAAAACCGGTTCATGGTTGTATGGGGCCGGTCATAGGGCAAGTTACGGATGATAGAAAATCTCGGGCCACAGTTGGTACAATTGATAAAAGGATAATCTAGCCGGTGTAACTGATGCTTCATATCTTTTATACAATCCGGACAGACTGAAATATCCGGACTGATATCCGTAATCTGGTCGGAATGATCATGGCTTTGTAAAATATGAAAACCATCCAATGCCTCTTTGGGACTGCTGATCTTATATACGGACCGGATAGCGGAAGGCAGGGGGGCCTGGGATTTTAAGTGTCCAATAAACCGATCTACTCCCTCAGGATCGGCCTGTACTTTGATGACAACTCCGTCATTGCGGTTTACAACCCAACCCTTCAAACCATGTTGTGTTGCCAAACGGTAGATAAATGGTCTGAACCCTACACCCTGCACAAGTCCCTTAACATGTATTTCGTAAGCGTCTGTCATATTTGATCATTCTTTCTGGATGCATACATGCCATAAAAGAAAGCCATTTGAAAAATCATTTTTCCAGCACACCCGAGTGATACATCAACCGCTCCAGCTCGACCATCAAATTAACATTATTCACATGCACATCATCTGGAACCTTCAACAGTACAGGAGCAAGGTTAAGTATCCCCTTAATCCCGAACCGGACAACCATATCCGTAGATTCTTGCGCAACAATAGCTGGAACAGCAAGAATAGCTACTTTCACGTGATAAATGTTCACCACCTCATCCAATTGTTCAAGCGGATAAACGGGTATCCGGAATTTTTTGTTGATCTTTGCCGGATCGATATCAAAACCGGCTACAATATCCATTTTATTTTCCGGAAAACCTTTATATCCTGCCAGTGCCCGACCCATGTTTCCCATACCCACTACAATCACATTTTGAATGCGATCCTTGCCAAACAGCTTCTCAAGGGAGGAGAGCAAGTGATTAATGTCATAACCTCCTCTTCTTTGCCCTTTAATCCCGTAATTTGAAAAATCTTTCCGAACCAGCTCAGCGCTAAAACCTGCTTCCCGGCCCAAGGTATAGGAAAACACTTTTTCCAGCCCCATGTTTTGCAATCTGATCAATGCCATTCTGTATGCTAAAAGCCTTTTGGTCTGGGCAAATTCATTCATTTTTGTGATAAATTTCTCAAAAATATTTTACAATGGAAATTTACGACATAATTTCGAAATTTACAAACCATCATTTTACCTGGCTTATGGACTATTTATAATTAAACTAAATTTAAATAAGCCCATTTATTGAAATATTATGCATGAATTTATTGACTTGTATTCACATCTTTTGTATCTTGTTTTGTGAAAATCATAACAATAATCATGACCAATTATCACGCTTTATCCAAACAAGCATGGGACAAAACACTACTCCAACTGAGGGATCATTTTCTCATCTATGCTCCGGTGTTGTACGATGGAAATCAGGATTACGAGCTAATTGATGAAGATTCCCTGCCGGCTGTTGTTTATAACAAACCCAAACCTGCATCACCCTTGAAGACTTTTTTCTTACCCATCAGAGAAAATGTTATAAACCATGAAAAATCCGATAGAAAGCGTATCATCATGGGGATTCCGGCGTGTGACCTGTCAGGTTTGAAAATTGTGGATGAGATCTATCTGAATAACAATTATGTAGACCCAACCTATCAACAAAACAGGGATATTTCCATCCTGATCGGAAGCGATTGCCACACGATTCAGGAGCATTGTCATTGTACGGCATATGGAATCAGGCCATATCCAGAAGAAAATCACGATATAACAATTTCCCTGTTTCAAGATAAAGTTTATCTGCAAACGCAATCAGGCAAAGGACAGGATCTGATCTCGGAGATCAGTCGTTTCACTGAACTGCATGAACCTACGGAGAATGAGATAAGGGATCTCTTAAACAAAAGAAAAGCCATTGAAAAAACCCTGAACGAGAACAACACTGACCTGCCCGATTACCATGAAACAGGTGATCTGATCCTTTCTTCCCGTGATGAAATCTGGAAAAGGTACTCCGAAACCTGTGTCTCTTGTGGAGCGTGCGCAACCATTTGTCCCACATGTACCTGCTTCCTGCTGCTGGAAAAAACGGGCTTTGAAAAAGTAAGGCACCTGGATGCCTGCCAATATCCTGGTTTTGAAAAAGTAGCCGCTGGTGAGGATCCGCTCAAAGAACTGCACAAACGTTTCCGCAACCGCTATATGTGCAAATATGTTTGGAAGCCACGGAAATTTCAATCTATTGCCTGTACCGGATGCGGACGATGTATTGAAGCCTGTATTGGGAATATCAATAAAAATGAATTGTTTTTGGAATTAGCTCATCCATAAACCTTTAGTTTAATGCAACAAAACAATATATACCAACCCATCAAAGCTGAAGTGCTTAAGGTGATAGAGGAATCACCCACCATCAAAAGCTTTGTTTTAGAACCTGAAACAGAATTTCAATTCAGCACAGGACAATTCATTGAAGTTACGCTTGACGGAATTGGCGAAGCACCCTTCACACCTTCCTCGTCCCCCCTGATAACTGATCGACTGGAGGTTACTGTCATGAGAGCCGGTTATGTAACAGAGAGAATGCATCAGTTAAAAGGTGGTGAAACTGTTGGTATTCGTGGACCTTTTGGCAGGGGTTATCCCCTGGAAGAACTTTACAATAAAGAAGTGCTGGTTGTAGGAGGCGGCTGTGGATTTGCACCTCTTAGATCCCTGCTTTATAACCTCGAGGCTGAACAGGAGAGAATCAAAAAAGTTACCTTTTGTTATGGATCCAAAAATCCCAAAGAATGTATTTATGAACCTTATATCCACGAATTGCGCCGGATAAATAAATTTGAAGTCATGCGCACCGTTGATGAGGCAGATGATTCATGGACAGAAGAAGTAGGTGTGGCCACTGCATTACTCAATAAAGTGGATGTGCGCATTGACAGCTCTGTGGCGGTTGTGGTGGGACCACCCATTATGATGAAGTTTAGTGTATTGAAGCTATTGGAGATGGGTTACCCCGAAGATAAGATATTCCTTTCTATGGAAAAAAACATGTCCTGCGGCCTGGGGAAATGTGGGCATTGCATGATGGGTAAATATTTTGTATGCCAGGACGGGCCGGTTTTCCGGTACGATGAAATCAAAGATGCACCAGACATTTGGAAATAAAGGGATTAGAAAACAGGTTCATCCAAATGCTATAAAAACCATGTTTGCATGAAAAACAAAAAAATACTCATTGATCTGACCAAAATTCGCGATCATCAAATCTCCGGGCCAGGTGACAAACCCAAACCGGAGGGTATCTTAACATTTCATCCCAATACCAATGGACTGAAAACCATAAGAGAACTTGCTGTATTCCGGTTTTCCTGTCGCAGATGCGAAGAAGCACCCTGCATTGCGGTTTGTCCAACCGAGGCCCTGGAAAAAGACACCGATGGCATGATCCAACGGCACACCAATCTTTGTATCTCCTGTAAATCCTGTGTGACCATCTGCCCCTTCGGTACCATGATGGGCGATTTTTTTGAACATAAAAGAAATCCGGAAAACTATTTTGACCTCAATGATGCGCGTGAACTAAAACAATTTATTGAATTTAATCCCGGAGGTGTAGTCAAAATGGTTGATACAGCAGAAAAAGAAAAAGAAAACGTTTATCAGCTTAATGACCAAATACTTGTGAAAGATATTCCTTATGATAAACTAAAACATCAAAACAATGGCTGAACAATTATTCTACTTTTTCATATATCCCGGATTGTTGTTTGCCGGCGTTGTTGGAGGGGTACTGGCCTGGTTTGACAGGAAAATTACTGCCAAAGTCCAGTTCAGAAAAGGCCCGCCATTTCTCCAGGCTTTCTACGATTTTCTAAAGTTATTGCTGGTAAAAGAAACCATCCTTCCTGCCCGGGGATCAAAACTGACTTTCCTGATAGCTCCATTACTTGCATTAACCGGGGCTACGCTTTCTGCCGTATTCATTTTACTGCCCCTCTTTAATATGGATACAGGCTTCCAGGGCGATTTGATCGTGATTTTCTATTTGCTGACCATACCTTCATTATTTTATATCATTGGTGCCCTGGCTTCCGGAAACCCCCTCGCTTCGGTCGGAGCTTCCCGGGAAATTAAACTGATCATAAGCTACGAGCTAACTTTCCTGTTGATATTCGCAGCAATCATCCTTAAATCCGGGATGACCATCAATTTACATGAAGTCATCCGGGTTCAGGCTGGAGGCAATGCATTCATCGGCAGCCTGTCAGGAATCTTGCTGTTTTTTGCTGCTGTTTTTTGCGTTCAGGCTAAACTGGGGCTCGTTCCTTTTGATATGGCTGAAGCCGAAACCGAACTGTGCGAAGGCGCTTTTATCGAATATAGCGGAACAGCCTACAGCCTGATCAAATTAACCAAATATATCATGCTGTTTATTTTACCTGCTCTCCTGGTTGGTTTTTTTATGGCAGGATTCAAATGGCAGGGCATCGGTATATTATGGTCCGTACTCAAATTGCTGACCATTGTGCTGCTTTTGACATTAATACGGAATACCAATCCCAGGCTGAAAATCAAACAAGCCATGAGTTTTTTTTTGGTAGGCATGAATCTGTTGGCTGTAATAGCTATTATATTGATATACTTTGGATTATAAATTCAAATGCATGGGAATCAAAAATTACTGTCTGAAAAAATCCCTCTGGTTATTTCATTTTGCAGGAGCTTCCTGTAACAATTGCGATATCGAAATATTGGATGTGCTGACACCCCGCTATGATGTAGAACGGTTTGGGATGCAACTGGTTGGTAGTCCCAGGCACGCGGATATCATTCTGGTCAGCGGTTCTATCAATCAGCGGGATAAACCCAGGCTGCTGGAAGTATACCATCAGGCATCCAAACCGGTATTTGTAGTTGCTTTTGGTGCATGCGGCTGTACAGGAGGAATATTTGCCGAAGGCATAACATTTGCCGGGCCGGTGGACCAAATCATTCCTGTAGATGCCTATATCCCCGGTTGTCCGCCAAAACCCGAAGCAATGTTATCCGGGATCTCCAAACTGGTAAAAAAAATATGAAAAATGGATCAAAACACATTCCTAAAACATATTACAAGTCATTTTCCCGATGCAGTAAATGATACGGCTGCTATCAAAGATAAAAGAATGACCGTGGATATAAAACCTTCAGCGATTCTGAGAATTGCCGGACACCTTTACAGGGATTTGCATTACAGGTTTATTATCGCTTCGGCCTTCCACAGCAAACAGGGCTTTGAAATCATGTACCATTTTAGTGATGACACATCAGGCCATATCGTTAATCTGCATGTTGTCCTTTCTCAGGAAAAGCCTGAAATCGAATCACTGGCCAACATGTTCTCCGGTGCCAACTGGATAGAACGAGAAATGCATGAATTATTGGGGATCATATTTCTCAACCATCCCGAGCCGGAAAAACTGCTTTCAGATGGAAATTGGGCAGAAGGGGTATATCCATACCGCAAAACGTTCAAATAATCTACAGAACCTATGGCAAACAGGAAAATCATACCGGTAGGTCCTTATCATCCTTTACAGGAAGAACCTGAACTGTTTAAATTATATTGTGAAGGAGAAACCGTTAAGGATATCAAGTGGGAAACAGGTTACAACCACCGGGGTATTGAAAACCTCAGTGAATCCAAGACCTTTGAGCAGGTATTCTTTCTGGTCGAGAGAATTTGTGGTATTTGTTCTACCTCTCATCCTTTCGCCTATGCCAACTGTATGGAAGAAATTGCAGATGTTGAAGTTCCGGACCGGGCAAAATATATCCGATCCATCATTGGAGAACTGGAACGGCTGCACAGCCATTATCTATGGCTTGGCCTGGCAGGTCATTTTCTGGGCTACAACACCGTATTCATGTGGGCATGGAAATACCGGGAGCCCATGCTCGACATGTTTGAGATCATAACCGGTAACCGCAACAGCTATGCCATGTTCAAGATTGGCGGGGTAAGAAGGGATATCGATGCAGAACAGATCCAACAGCTCAGAAAGGTCATGAGCAATCTGAAAAAGAAAAATGACCTGCTTACCGGAGCTGTTATGGATGACCCTGTCATTCATGCCCGAACCAAAGGCGTAGGCGTACTCACCAAACAGGATATTATGGACTATGCCGCTGTAGGTCCGACAGCCAGAGCATCGGGCCTGGAGATTGATGTCCGCAGAGATGACCCATACGCTGCCTACAACATGGTGGACTGGAGAGTGATCACCGCTGAGGAGGGTGATGTATTTGCCAAAGCCCAGGTAAGACTGCTGGAAAATTACGAATCCATTAAAATTATAGAACAATGTCTCGATAGAACAGAAAAAGAACAGGAAGGTCATATTGACGTGAAGGTAAAAGAGGTGCCCGAGGGCATTGGAACAGGACGTGCGGAAGCGCCCCGGGGAGAAGTATTCCATTTTGTTAAAACAGACGGTTCCAATTCCCCGGTTCGTCATAAAATTAGGGCTCCAAGCTATGTGAACATTGCCACATTTAAAAAATCCTGCATAGGGCAAACCATTTCGGATGCCACCATATCATTGGCTGCAGTTGACCCCTGTTATTGCTGTACCGAAAGAATGGCCTTTGCATACGATAGCCATACGGAAAAAAGAATCTATGATGGCAATGACCTGGTTAGGTTATCGCAAAAAAAGACCGAGGAGATCAGAAAACTATATAATCTATAACCTATGGAAGTTTTATATTACATCATTTTTCTTCCAATTATTGCAGGTGTCGTCCTCTTTGGCTTTCCCGAAAGATTAAAGTGGATTAAGGCACTGATCACAATTATTATTGCTGCATTGGTCCTTAAGTGGGGCATACAGGTATACCTTGCTGATGATCAAAATATAAAACTAACAATATGGGCCTCGGAAACAGGTCTTACCCCAAGGCTCCAACAATTATTTGAAGCGATCAGCGGTTATTTTGTTTTAAACATTGATGCACTCAGCAGAATCATTATACTCTTTACTTCAATATTTGGCCTGTTCATTGCCTTATACTCCTGGCAATATATTACCCGGAAAAAATCGGTCTACAATTATTATCCGTTCTTCCTCATTACACTGGGATGTTCTATGGGTGCTGTTCTTGCGGATCATCTGTTGCTTTTCATCTTTTTCTGGGGCATTCTGGGCTTTACCCTTTATATGTTGATTAAAGGCCATGATAAATCGAGCGCAGCGGTTGCCAAAAAGACCCTTATCATCATTGGCTCATCCGATGGAATCATGATATTAGGGATAGCCCTTATCTGGCAAATAACAGGCAATCTCAATATGAGTACCCTGGATATTCCAACCCACTCGGGGCCGGCTGTTGCTGCGTTTATCACGCTCATGGTTGGGAGTTTTACCAAAGCCGGCGCTTTCCCTTTTCATAGCTGGATACCGGGTTATACCCAAAGAGCTCCGGCATCATCATCAGCCTACCTGCCGGCTTCTCTTGATAAATTGCTGGGTATATATTTTCTGGCCAGATTATGCGTTGACATGTTTAAACTCAATCAATGGCTTACATTGATCATCATGATTGTAGGCGTTGTTACCATCATCATAGCGGTTATGATGGCTTTGATCCAACATCATTACAAACGCCTGCTGGGCTTCCATGCCATATCACAGGTAGGCTATATGGTAGTTGGCATCGGGATGGGAACACCATTGGGTATAGCCGCTGGTTTATTCCATATGGTCAACAATGCCCTTTATAAAAGTGGGTTGTTCTTATCGGCAGGCAGCATTGAGAAACGGACCGGAAAAGAAACCCTTGATTCAACGGGAGGTTTAGCTAAAAATATGCCCATAACTTTTTTCTCTGCCATTGTATTTGCTTTTGCCATATCGGGCATACCTCCGCTTAATGGTTTTGCATCCAAATGGATGATATACCAGGGTATCATCGATTTCGGAAACAACGGCTCGGGCATAGCCAGCGATTTATGGATTGTTTGGCTTGCACTGGCTGTCCTGGGTTCTGCCCTTACCCTGGCGAGTTTTATCAAGTTCATTTCCGGAATCTTTTTGGGTAGCAGAAAGCCGGAATTTGAAAACATCAGAGAGGTCAACATCCTGATGTGGCTGCCGGTACTGCTGCTTGCTCTGATTTGTATAGCGTTTGGAATGTTCGCCACATCCTGGGTCATTCCCCAGTTCTTTGAACCATATGTCGGTACAATAAGCTTTGTCGGGATATGGGAATCCACTGCCGTAACAGTGCTTATTCTGCTTTCTGTTTTATTGGGTGTGGTGGTCTACCTAATCGGCAATGTAAGCAATATGCGTAGTGCGGAATCTTTCGTTGGCGGGGAAAACATGAGAGAACAAACCGGTTTCCAGGTAACCGAATTTTACAATACAATCAGAGAATTCAAACCTTTGCAAGGTATATACAACATGGCCCAAAAACAATGGTTCGACATTTATTTTTTGTTCAAGCAATTTTTTCTGGGCATGAATAGAATCTTTAGCAGACTCCATACGGGTATATTAAACACCTATGCTTTATGGATCATCATTGGGGTAGTTGTTCTGGTTCTATGTCTTTTATAGAAGACATTAAAAACCAGGCAAACTTTAGCAAGGAAAATATTTTAACCTGCATTATTCATGCGTCAAGTTTTGGGTAGATGCAAGGCGTCGAA
>CAYYLT010000070.1:0-13379 GCA_964472385.1 uncultured Bacteroidales bacterium | reverse complement strand
TATATACTTTTATTTATAGATATTTATTCATTTTTTATGAATAATGCAGGCTAAATGGTATTACCCATGCATGTGTGATACAGGGAAAAATATTTTTATTCGTTGTCAAGGATTTCAATAGACATATGCGGGAAAATTTAACCTGAGACTGGCATGGCGAACAATTATTCACGGGAAAATTTTGTGGTGTTGCCGCTTAATTTTTGTTTAACATAATAAGCTACTTTTTCCAGGGATGTAGTCATATCGTAATTTTCGAGTGCAATATCCGATGAGACATTTACCGGAACGGAGGTATAATTAAGAATGCCTTTTATCCCGCAAAAGACCAGATTTTCCGAAACTTTAACAGCATAGTCCGGGGGGACGGTCAGAATGGCTACAGAGATCTGCTTATCATGGATTACGTTTTGAAGGTCATTCATAGAGAAACATTTAACGCCTGAAATGACGCGGTGGATTTTTTCCGGGTCTGTATCAAAAGCAGCAACTATTTGCAGCTTGGAGCGTTTACCTCGGAAGTAAGCTGTTATAGCCCTGCCCAGATTACCAATGCCAACCACTGCTACGTTCAGACTCTTTTGGTAATCAATTATCTGACCAATCAGTTCGATGAGCGATCTTACATCGTATCCTTTTTTAAGGGTTGTTGAGTAGCCAATAAGCATGATATCACGCCTTACCTGAACAGCAGTGATATTATGCAGGTTGGCAATTTCGTGGGAATAGATATATTCCTTGCCCTCAGACAAACAATTCAAGAGCGTTCTTCTGTAAACACTCAGTCGTTCAATGGTCTTCTCTGGTAAACTTTTCATAAAAATGATATTTGTATTTTACTGACCGTACATTGGAAGGGTAATGGTAAATGTACTGCCCTGATCGGGCTTGCTATCGATTTGAATATCTCCATGATATAGATCAATTACCCGTTTGACAATGGATAATCCCAGGCCGCTGCCGGTTATATTCCGGGTTTTTTCATTTTTGATACGCACAAATTCATTAAACAGATCTGAAGTTTCTTCCTTACTCATTCCAATCCCCGTATCGCTGACTTTTATTATAAGCTCCTGTGCATTTTCCTGCAGGTAAATATCCACTTTACCTTCATTTTTATTGTATTTCACGGCATTTGATATAAGGTTATTCAATACGATTTCCAGATCATTCGGATCGGCATTAAAGATATGATTTTTCTGCGCATGCAGGTTGATTTCCACATCTTTTTGAATGGCATAAGGATTAAGGCTTTCCATGGCATTTTGGGTAATTTGTGTAATGTTGACCTGTTTGTATTTTTTATCTTGCTGGTCAGACTGTATTCTGGTAAGATCCAGCAAATCCATAATCAGGCTTCTCATTCCTTTTACCCGCTGCAGTGAACGTTCAATGATCTGCTCATACTGGCCGATATCATTGCCGGCTTGTTGCTCCTGCATCATTTTTAGATATCCTTCAACTGCATTTAAGGGTGATTTGAGTTCATGGGAAAGAACCGACAAAAACTGGAACCGAACCTCTTTTCCTTCTTTATTCATTCTTTTGGTCATGAATTTGAGGAATAGATGTTTGGTTACTTTCTCCATGGATGATTTTAGTTCCTGAGGGGTGAAAGGTTTTGGAATAAAATCGTGGGCTCCTTTTTCGGTTGCTTTTAGTGCTAATTCAAGGGATGCATATGAGGTAATGATCATCACCACCATGTCGCGGTGATGTTGATTAATATAATCCAGCACTTCGGTTCCTTGTATTCCGGGAAGTTTATTGTCCAATAATACAATATCCGGTGGATTTTGCTGAAGGGTTTGAATGGCTTTTTCACCGGTATCAGCCTCATAAACTTCAAATCCTCTGTCTTCGTCCATAAAAGGGTAACTAACAGTAAATTTACTCAGTATCCGCTTCACACCGGAACAGATTCCCGGCTCATCATCCACTACAAGTACGTTGAGTTTTTGCATGATTTATGGATTCAGCAATTTGGTGATCTCTTTTTCCAGTTGGTCTTTTCTGATACCTTTTTCGAGGTAGCAGTCGGCTTTGATCCATTTTTTTTCCGCGTCCGTGTTAAGATTAAAGGATATTCCTGTTTCCGAAGCTACAGCTGTTAGAATAATGACAGGCAGATCAGGATACATTTTTTTTGTTTTGTAACTTAGGATGAAACCACTGTCTTCTGTTTCCATCATCAGATCATAGATGGCAAGGTCGGGCCTGCGTTTTTCAATGATTTTTTCTGCTTCTTTCTGGCTTTCTGCAGTCATTACTTCATAACCCAAATTTTGAAGGTTATGTGTTAACAGGAAAAGATAATCCGGATCATCTTCTGCAACCAATATGTGCGTATTTGCCTTCATAACAATTATTTTTCAACATTTTGAGGTATGGCTATATGGAAAGCAGTTCCGGTCGGACCCCTATCCGGTTCAGCATTAGATTCAAGCGAGATTGTTCCATTGTGCATTTTTACAATGCCATATACTGTTGCCAGTCCAAGACCGGTGCCTTTTCCTATGCCTTTGGTTGTGTAAAAGGGTTCAAAAATTTTATCCTGATCTGCTTCTTCTATGCCTTTCCCGGTATCACAAACTGTGAAGCAGATTTTTTCGTTTTTGTGGGCCAGGATAATATCCAGTTTTCCTCCCTCCGGCATAGCATCAATGGCGTTTTTAAACAGATTTGAAAATATCTGGGTCATCTGTTCCTGGTCAAGCCAGGCTTTTTTATGTTTCAGGTTGTCCGAATCGATATGAACGTTAATATTATCAGGCAAAATAAGGGCATCGAAACTTTGCTTGATAAGTTCAACGGGATCTACTTCATGGCGGGATACCTGGTTTTTTCTGGCAAAATTAAGCAGGTTGCCCACAATCTTTTTGCATCGGTGGGTTTGTTCTACGATAAGCTTGAGGTCACTATATAGCTCAGAGTCTTTGGGTAACTCCTCCAGCAGGATGTTAGCGTACATGATCACTACGCCCAGGGGATTATTAAGTTCATGAGCAATACCTGCTGAAAGTTGGCCCATGCTGGCCAGCTTTTCTGCTTGCTTGAGCGTCTGGCGCATTGAGACAAGTTTGTCATTGGTTAAGGCCAATTCCTGGACGGAGTTATGCAGTTTTTCTATGCTATAGGGCAAGCACATTTCAATCTCTGCCAATCCTTTGACTATAGCAATGGCATGTTCTTCACAGGTGTCATAACCGCATGCACCACAATTCAAATGATCCTGTGGTTCATTCTTGCCCATAGACTGGAGAATTTTTTCCACCTCATTTTTTGAAGGAGATGATATGCGTTTGTCTTTCTTTTCAAATTCAGTCGTAAGGTCAATCGATTTGTATTTGTTTATGTGTCTCTTCCATTGTATTTTATCAAAATTTTCAATTTTATGTTGAACATAGTTGTGTACCAATATTCTTCTATTATACTGACGGCGGTTTTTTTTGGAGGTGCCTGGACCCATAATACAGCCTTCACAGCAAAGCAGTTCCAGATGCCGGGATTTGATCTGACCGTCTTCGAATTCTTTTATGGCCTCCTGAAAATCATTTCTGCCTTCGGCTACAATGATATTGCCGTCAAAAACATCATCTTTAATGCCCGCAGTTTGTAAAAGGCCTCTGCTCACCGGAAATATAGCCCCCTTTCCGCTTCGTGGAGGGTCAAATGCAACGGGATGAACTTTTTGAGGATCCACGCTGCATTCTTCAAACATCTGACGCAATTCAACAAAAGTAAGCATTTCATCTACTTCATCCGACTCTGATTTTTTTGCGATACATGGACCGATGAATATCAGGTTAACTTGATCGCCATATTTTTTCCGCATCACGCGGCTCATGGCTACCATGGGAGAGGCAATGGGGGTGAGATTTTCAACCAGGGAAGGATGATATCTCTCTATGTAAGCAGCAATAGCAGGGCAATCGGATGAAATGTATCTTTTTGATCCGTTTTGGGTTATGCTTTCATTGTATTTCATGGCCACCAGATCGGCTCCAAATGAAACCTCCGATACCACATCAAAACCCAATGCCCGGATCATGCCAGCCAATTTTTGGTGATCATCCAGCTCTGAAAATTCAGCCGGAAAACTGGGGGCTACCATGGCAATGTTTTTTTGGCCATTTTCGAGCATTTGATATACACTGCCTTTCGTATCGAGGTATACCTTCGCACCCTGGCTGCAAACCTTAATACAATTGCCGCATGCCACACACCTTTCGTTAATCACTTCTGCCTGTCCGTTTACAATCTTTATGGCTTTGGCCGGACACTCTCTAACGCATGTATAGCAAACCCTGCATTTGTTTCTGATCGTAGAAACGAGATCCCGGTTTTTATTGGATTTTTTTAATGCCATCATGAATTATAATAATATATCCCTTTTTGAGTAGTTGGTATGCAACATAGCTTTTGACTTATCTCCATAAGGTCTTCCCAGATGCTTTTCGTAGAATTTCATCACCGAATCATTATGATGTGACATCTGCAGCATGCTTTTATCATCTATATTATAAATTGTTTTTGTCCGGTTGCGCCGGATTTTATCATCTGAGGCGAAGGGCTGTCCACCTCCGTTGATACAGCCGCCCGGGCAGGCCATCACCTCAATGAAGTGGTATGGACTGGTGCCGTTAAAGATATCCGGTAAAACATGCCATATTTTATTGAGCGGGCTCAGGGAGGCAATTCTCAATTGCAAATCATTGATGGCATAGGTCATCTCTTTGAATTCCCTGGTGCCTCTTAATTTATTGATTTTAAGCTTACGTGGGTCTTCTCCGGACAAATTTTTATGTAAGGTACGCATGATCGACTCGGCTGTACCTCCGCTGATAGCTTGAAGTTTTCCGGCTGAGCTGGCATAATGAAAAGGCTTGTCGGCATGCTCTTCTTCTAAAACCTGAATGTCAATGCCATAGAGTTTGATTAGCTTAATGAGCTCACGGGTAGTCAGCACAGCATCTATATCTGGATTACCCTGGAACGTCATTTCCTGACGTTGGGCTTCAAATTTTTTGGCAGGACAGGAAGTTATCGCTACGGTAAACGGTTCCTTAGCATCATTGCCATTGTTTTCAGCAAGATTTCGTTTGATGATGGCTCCCATAATTTGTTCTGGAGATTTGACGGAAGAAAGATACGGCAGTAATTCCGGATTACGTTGTTCCATATCCTTGATCCATGCGGGGCATGCACTGCTGAGCATTGGTATATTTTCTTCTTGATTGATTCTGTATTGCAGTTCTGCAGCCTGCTCCATAACATGGATATCCGAACCGACAGCTGCATCATAAACTATATCAAATCCTATTTTTTTAAGGGCAGCATTAAGGATCCCTTTGATTTGCTTTCCAGGCCGCAAGTTAAATTCTTCTGCTAAAGTAGCCAAAACCGAGGGAACATAGAAAGCCAGTGTGGTTATTTCCTTTTTATTGCCCATGGCCTCCTGTATGATATCCAGTTGGGATTTTTCGTGTAAGGCTCCTGTCGGACAAAATAGAATACACTGGCCACATTGAATGCAACTTGAGAAATTCAGGCCTCCGTCCATTGCAGTACAAACCGAGGTTTTGTTTCCTCTGCCTTTGAATTCAAGGGTGGCAACATGAATGATATCTTCGCATACCCTAATGCAGCGGCCGCATAAAACACATTTGGCAGGATCATGAACGATACCTGCACTTGACAAATCGAGTTTGGCATCGCTTTTCCTGCCTGAGATACTTCTCTCCCGTATATTGAGTTTAGCAGCAAGGTTTTGTAATTCGCAATTTCCATTGCGTTCACAATAAAGGCAGTCGTCGGGATGATTTGACAAGAGCAGTTCTGTGATGGTTTTTCGTGCTTCAATAACACGTTGGGAATGGGTATGGATTTTCATGTCTTTTTCAACAGGATAAGAACAAGCAGGTACCAGATGCTCCATTCCTTCCACTTCCACCACGCATAAGCGGCAGGCACCTGTAGGGGTAAAACTTTCCAGACGGCAAAGCGTAGGAATTTTTATGCCGTTATTTTTTAGTGCGTCCAGAATGGTTTGACCTTCATTTGAAGGGATCAATTTATTATTAACTTCAATATTGATCTGCATAGGCAATGGTTTATTTTCTGATGATGGCATCGAATTTACAGGATTCATAGCATAATCCGCACCCAATACATCGTTCCTGTACAATAAAATGGGGTTTTTTAATGCTCCCGACAATTGCCAGCGTAGGGCATTTTTGGGCACATATGGTACAACCTGTACATTTATCCACGTCGATGTAAAAAGTACTCAATTCCTGACAAACGTTAGCACGGCATTTTCGCTCAAAAATATGTTCATCATATTCCTCCCGGAATGCATTTATTGTTGATAGGACAGGATTAGCAGCTCGTTGGCCCAATCCACAAAGCGAGGTTTCCCTTACCACTCCCGCTATTCTCTCCAGATTCATAATTCCCTTAAAGCGTTCCAGGGTAAAAGATCCGTTTTCCTGCTGGGGTCTTTGTGTTATGTTTTCAAGGATCTCATGCATTCTTCTTGTACCTTCCCTGCAAGGAATACATTTACCACAACTCTCTTTTTTCAGAAAGTCCATATAGTATTTCATCGTATCCAACAAGCATGTGCTTTCATCCATTACTACCACTGCACCGGAACCTAAGGGGCAACCCAAAGCTTTGAGGGGCTCATAGTCAATACGGGTATCCAGTTGCTCGTATGTCAGAGCCCCCCCGGCAGGTCCCCCAATAAGGAGGCCTTTTAGGTGCTTATTATCGGGTAATCCTCCACCGATTTTATAGATTAGCTCTCTTAATGAAGTTCCCATAGGCACTTCGACAAGTCCATTCCGTTCAATTTTTCCGGAGAGGGAAAAGATTTTGGTTCCGTAACTATTATTGACACCGATCTGCTTGAATTTTGTGGGTCCATCCTTCATAATAAGGGGGACATTCAATAATGTCTCCAGATTATTGACTAGGGTTGGCTGTCGGTGGAGTCCACTTTGGGAGGGATATGGAGGTTTGGGACGTGGCATTCCCCTTTTCCCCTCCAGGCTGGCAATCAATGCCGTTTCCTCGCCACACACATATGCACCTGGACCCTGATGGATCAGCATATTTAGATTGAATCCACTGCTGTATATATCGTCTCCCAATAATCCGTAGCTCCTGGCCTGATCCACTGCCTGTTGTAAGCGTCTGCAAGCCAGGTTGTATTCACTTTCAAGGTGAATATATGCTTTTTGGGCCCCAACGGCATAAGCTGCAATAGCAACCGCTTCTATTAGGCTGTGGGGATCGCTTTCCATAATCATCCGTTCCATAAAAGCCCCCGGGTCGCTCTCACTTGCATTACATACCAGATATTTTTTCTCTGCCGAAGTAAAAAGGGTATTTTTCCATTTTTTAGCGGCAGGATATCCTTCTCCGCCTCTGCCTCTTAAACCTGAATCCTCGATCAAATCGCAAATTTCTTCCGGGGTATGGTATCGAATGGCGTTGAGATAATGCTTGTATCCTGAATGTGCAATATATTCTTCTATTGATTCAGGATCAATCATTCCACAATTTTTGAGAATGCGTCGTTTTTGGTTTTTAAAGAATGGCAATTCATTAATAAAATCAATATTCTCCCAGGGTTCATGTAAGGCATTTGCTTCCTGACCGAGTACATGCTCATAGGGAATAAAATTGTTGAACACAGCATCAAGAATATCGCTCACCTTTTCAGGAAGGACTTTACGAAAAGTTATTCTGCTTTTTCCGGGTAACTGGATTTTTACCAGTGGTTCTGCATTTACCAGTCCCAATGACCCGGTACGCACTATATGCGCATTCATATTCCGTTCCTTAATATACTCGTGCACTGCATTGAAAGTGTCTTGTGCCCCTGCAATAATGCTGGTTGTAGTGAAAGAGACGGATATGACCGGTTGGGATATTTTATGATATTTCATCCGGTTGACCAGATTTCTGATCGATTCATTTTCGGCTTCCGTCTTATTGCTTGTCAAATGACTGATAAGCAAATCTTTATTCGTTATAACATCCGATTTTTGCATAAATGCTATTCATCATAATTTTTGCAGCATTCAATAATTTCTTCCAGCTTGTCATCATCAACAAGGGTGTAATGTTTCCGGTTATTTACAACAATCAGCGGTCCCAATCCACAGGCTCCCATACATGATACAATTTCCAGGCTAAATAACCCATCGGCAGATGTTTCCCCATCTCTTATGCCCAATTGATTATAAATTTTCTGGACGAGCAGGGCAGCGCCTTTTATCTGGCATGATGTTCCCCTGCATAGTTTAAGGTGATATTTTCCCTGGGGTTGGAAGCGGAATTTGCTGTAGAAGGTTGCCACACTATAAATTTTACTGGCAGGAAGCTCAAGATATCTTCCGACTTCTTTTATGGATTCCGGGGTTAGACATCCGCATTCATATTGAATATCCTGCAAAATGGGGATCAAATTTTCCCGTTCAATAAAGGGATATCGTTCCAATATTTTTTTTATTTTTTCCATGCAAAACTGTTTAGCACTGTAAAGTTTATCAGTGATTCACACATGCTCAAAAGTATAAAATTTTATTGTTATTTCATAAACATTGTTAGTTTTATAACAATAAACGCAAAGAAAAGATGGTTTTGTATGGAAAGTCATCTGATTGGACAGATAAAATATACAATTTGGCCCGGGCTGAAGTAATTTGGATTCATTATAAATAAGGGGTTTATTAACAGTTATTCCTGTGATAATTTATATTTTTATTTGATTATGCGCATAACAAAATCAGCAGATAACCGAAAGGAGTTGGTCATTTGTTTAGGCAGTGCTTGTTTTTCAAGAGGGAACAAAGATGCAGTAAGAACCATTAAACGTTATATCAAAGAGCATCAACTGGAAGATAAGGTTTGTTTCCGGGGCTGTCACTGTATGGATCGTTGTCAGGATGGTCCCAATCTTAGGTTTGAGGATAAAGTTTATAGTCATGTGACTCACGATCGATTAATGCATGTTTTGGATGAAATATTTCACAAATTTTTTTGATTGCCATGTCATTAGTAAATATTATAAAGGATAAATGCGACCTTAGTTATTCCTGTGTCAGGGAATGTCCGGTGAATGCCATTGAAGTGAAAGTCAATACCGATTATGCGCGGGTTATTCCCGAACGTTGTATTGGCTGTGGACACTGTATTGGTGTGTGTCCGCAGGATGCAATTGTCTATGCGGATTCAAAAGAAAAAGCCAAGGCATTACTGGACTCTGATAAACAAACGGTTGCTATAGTAGCTCCCAGTATTTCCGGCGAATTTGATGATATTGCCGATTATCGCAGGTTTGTTCAGATGATCCGGCAACTTGGTTTTGCTTATGTCAATGAAGTGACATTTGGTGCCGATCTGATTGCTTTAAAATATAAAGCATTATTCGAAAATTTTAAAGGGAAATATTACATCACTTCCAACTGTCCGGCAGTGGTGTTTCACGTAGAGAAATATCATCCCGGGTTGATCAACAACCTTGCCCCCCTGGTTTCTCCATCCATAGCTACTGCTAAGGTGGTTAGAAAAAAGTATGGCCCTCAGGTCCATGTTGTTTATATAGGTCCATGTATTGATTCGAAAGAAGAAATCAAAAGGGTTGACGCAGATGGAAAGATCGATACGGTATTGACTTTTGTGGAATTGAGGGAGCTGTTCCAAGAATATAACATTCAGGAAAGCAAGATGGAATATTCTGATTTTGATCCCCCCATAGGTTACAAAGGTTCCTTATTCCCAATAAGCAATGGTTTGTTTCAGGCAGCGGGTATCAGTGAAGATTTGTTTACAAGTACGGTGATCAATGGCTCCGGAAAGAAAAATTCGATTAATGCCCTCAAGCAGTTTGAAGAAGGTATCAATCAGATCAAACACCATTTCAATTTGTTTTTCTGCGAAGGTTGTTTGATGGGGCCGGGGACTTCCCCGGGGGGAAAGAAATACAACAGGAGATCTAAAGTGATCGATTATGCCAATAAAAGATTAAAAAGCTTTGATAAAAAGACCTGGCAACAAGAAATTGACCAGTACATTAGTCTGGATTTTTCCAGAACATTTCGCAATGATGATCAGAGACTGGAAGCTCCATCTGAAGAGAAAGTTCAGGAGGTGTTGAAATCCATTGGTAAGGAAAATATTGACAGTTCAGTAGGCTGTAGTGCCTGTGGTTACTCCTCTTGCAGAGATTTTGCCATTGCTGTGTCGAAGGGCCTTGCAAAAACCGAGATGTGCTTAAGCTATACCCTGAAAAACCGCAATGATTATATTAAAGCGCTCAGAACAACGAATGAAAAGCTTTCTCAAACCCAAAAAGCGCTTAAGGAATCTGAGCTAAAAGCACGCAAAGAAAAACAATCGGCCAAGGAAGCATCTGAAACCATTAATACCATGCTTCAGAAGCTTCCTTCTGCAGTGGTTCTTATTGACCGGAATCTCAAAATTGTGCAATCCAATAGAACATTTGTAGAATATTTGGGTGATGAGGCAAAATCCATTGATGAGGTTATTCCCGGTCTGGTCGGTGCTGATCTGAAATCTTTACTCCCTCATAACATCCAGACCTTCTTTTCCCATGTGCTGAATAACCAGCAAAACATTGTTAATAGAGATATTTATTTGGAAAACAAACTTTTAAATCTATCGATCTTCAATATTAAAAAAGGTAAAATTGTGGGTGCTGTGCTGAGGGATATGTATTCTCCGGAAATACGTAAGGAACAAGTTATTAAGAGAGTTACTGAAGTGGTTGATAAAAATCTGGAAATGGTTCAAAAAATAGGTTATTTATTGGGTGAAGGGGCTTCAGAAACTGAGCAGATGTTAAATTCGATCATTGCGTTTTATAAATCGGATCATAAAGACGACCATCATTCATGAGCGAAGATTTTCATATAGAGGTTGAGGTTAAACAAAAAAACCATGAAGAAGAAAGAATTTGTGGTGATGTTTTTCTTTCTGAGAAATATAAGGAAGAGAACAGAATGATTCTGGTACTTTCTGATGGTTTGGGTCATGGCGTGAAAGCCAATATGCTGGCCACCCTTACTTCAACCATGGCTTTGAATTTCACCAAAGAACATAAAGAGGTACAAACCATTGCCGAGATCATCATGAATACCCTGCCTGTTGATAAGGTAAGACAAATCAGTTATGCTACTTTTACCATCCTGGATATTGAATATTCCGGAAAAGTCACCATTCTTGAATTTGATAATCCTACTGCTGTCATTTTACGAGGTAATAAGATCTTTCAACCGAAATGGGAGAGTATACTGCTGGAAAGCGAGAAGAATAAGGGAAAAGAATTGAAAAGTTGTAGCTTTTATCCTCAAAAAGAAGATCGTATTATCATGGTATCCGACGGGGTAGTACAATCTGGTTTGGGTACGCAAAAATATCCTTTTGGCTGGGGGCATGAAAATCTCGGAGAATTTGTCAAACGGCTGGTTAATAATGATCCCCATATTTCTGCCAATAAATTATCTACCAAGATTTTGAATATAGCTTATCAGAATGATAATTACTATGCTAAAGATGATACCAGCTGCTGTGCCATTTATTTCCGGGAACCAAGAAGTTTGCTTATATGCACAGGACCTCCATTTGATAAGCAACAGGATAATGTCCTGGCCAGCAAAATTAAAGATTATGCGGGAAGCAAGATTATTATGGGTGCGACTACCGCAGATATTATTGCCCGAGAGCTTGATTACAATATACAAGACAGCTTTGAGTTTGAAGATACTGATCTTCCGCCGGTATCCTATATGGAAGGCATTGACTTGATTACCGAAGGTATTCTAACACTGAGTAAAGTAGCTGATATCCTGGTTCATTATAACAGCAACTATATCCTGAAAAAAGGCCCCGCAGATCAAATTGTCAGATTCCTGAAGGAGAGCGATAAAATACATTTTATTATAGGTACCCGCATCAATGAAGCGCATCAGGATCCCAGTCTCCCGGTAGAACTGGAAATTAGAAGAACTGTTGTCAAGAGGATCGCTAAAACCCTTGAGGATAAGTTTCTTAAGGAGGTAAGTATGGAGTATATTTAGCCTGTATGAGGCATGTTTCATTATGGTTTGCTGTAAAACAGTAAGTCCGCTGCGTGCTTCCCGGCATTAGGAAACGGGATGTTTTTTACGAATATTTGCTAAAAAATCTGCATTTTATAAACAAAAAAACATATGCATTCTATTGATTATAAGTATTTTTGTGCTTTTCAGCAAACCCTTGATAGCAATAACCCTAAGATAATAAAAGCGGGGCACCCATAGGGTGCACCCGCTTGAAAAATCGTTCCAACCTCAATCCGGCAATGATTTATTTGATAACATTGATTTTCTCCGTTATACGATCTGTTCCATTGGTCAGAACGATAAAGTAAACTCCCTCTGTTAATTTACCCACATCATAACGTATGATCCGGTTTCCATTTATCATCTGCCGGTCAAATTCAGCAGGGATTTTTTGACCCATAATGTTGTAAATTTCAATACCAAGAGGCATTTGTTCATTATTACGCACATCAATGGTGAGTATGTTACTGACAGGATTGGGATAAACTGTCATATCGGCTGATTCTGCCAGGCTATTTTCGATAGCAGTCGCTTCCGCCGCCGGCAATGCAACCAAATCGCCTCCCCCAGGCAATGCAGCATAAAGGCCGAAAGCTTCCCCGCCATCATTGTCATCAGGATTCAGGAAACCAGAAGCTAATACAACCAGTGATGAATCTTCCAGTCCCAGATCAGTAAGTGAAGCTTCAAAACTGGCTACCGTAGTAGCACCGCTTTCATCCTGGATATCGATGATGTAGTTATCCGTAGCCAGTTCCAGATAACTGTCCGCATACATTCCATAAGCCAGGTTGTCCACCAGCGTACCGGCGGGAACAGATGATTCATAGATGTCGACCACCGGAGCATCAGTAGCACCATGGAAAACCATCACATCGGTGTTTCCGGATTGTGATGCATCGGTACGTGCTCCGCTTAACACTTTAATATCAAAAGGTTTAACCGGATCGTAACCACTTGATGAAACGATGCCACTTGCTGTTAAGATATATTTCTCATCCGGTGTCAGTTGATAGGAAAATTTGGCCAAAGCTCCTACTGTATCAGTGCTGCTGGAGGGCTGTACCGAGATGTCGAATTGCGTGCCTGCAGTCAACGGTACAAAAGGTGAAGCGGTACGGAATGCGAAATCATCCAGCAACAGATTATCATTGAGATAAATATCGACAGTAGCGGCAGCATTGTCAGCAGCATTGTGAATTACCTGTACTCTGGCCGAAGCGATATCTTCCGCGGGCAGTT
>CAYYLT010000069.1:0-13415 GCA_964472385.1 uncultured Bacteroidales bacterium | reverse complement strand
TCCATGTTTCTGAATTCATGTTATTAAGCAAATCTTTAAAACCATTGCCGATTGTAAAGGAAAAAGATGGTTCGGTATACGATGCGTTTAGCGATCCGGAACAAAGGTACCGTCAGAGATATCTGGATCTGATCGTTAACCAGCATAGCAAGGACACCTTTATCAAGAGAACCCAAATTATCAGTTCAGTGCGGTCGTTTCTGAATGAACAGGGTTACCTGGAAGTTGAAACGCCTGTATTGCAACCCATTTATGGTGGTGCGGCGGCCAGGCCTTTCAAAACCCACCACCACAAACTTGACCAAACCCTTTATTTGCGGATTGCCAATGAACTTTATCTGAAAAGGCTCATTGTCGGTGGCTTTGAGGGAGTTTACGAATTTGCAAAGGATTTCCGCAACGAAGGTATGGGTCGGTATCACAATCCAGAATTCACGCAAATGGAGCTTTATGTTGCTTTTAAGGATTACAACTGGATGATGGAAAACGTAGAAAAACTCATCGAAAAAGTCACCCTCGATATTCATGGAACAACCAGCATACGGGTAGGCGAAAACCTGGTTGATTTCAAACGCCCCTGGACCCGTTACACAATGTTTGAAGCCATCGAAAAGTATACAGGGATTGACATATCCGAAATGAATGAACCACAATTGCTTAACACAGCCAGGGATTTAAATGTTGAAGTAGATGAGCACATGGGCAAGGGCAAGTTGATCGACGAAATCTTCGGTGATAAGTGTGAGCCCTGCCTGATTCAGCCCACCTTTATAACCGATTATCCCATAGAGATGTCACCCCTGGCCAAGAAACATCGAACCAGAAGAGGCCTTGTAGAGCGCTTTGAGGCCATCGTCAACGGAAAAGAAATTGCAAACGCTTATTCCGAACTGAATGATCCAATCGATCAGCGCCAACGCTTTGAAGATCAGCTTAAACTTGGACAACGGGGTGATGAAGAAGCCATGATGATGGATGAGGATTTTCTCAGAGCAATTGAGTTTGGGATGCCTCCTACAGCAGGTCTGGGTATTGGTATAGACCGGCTTACCATGATCATGACCAACGCCCATTCCATACAGGACGTGCTGTTCTTTCCCCAAATGCGCCCGGAAAAAAAAGACCAGTCCAATGAACCGGAAGATTTTAAAAATTTGGGTATCCCCGATGAATGGATTCCGGTTATACAAAAAGCCGGTTATGATACGGTAACAAAACTTAAAGAAACCAACCCAGGTAAAATACACAATGATCTGTGCAGTGCCAACAAAAAATATCAACTTGATTTATCCAATCCCTCCCTGGAGGAGGTAAAAGCATGGTTATCTTAACAAAAAAGCATTTTGGTGCTCATTGTTTGGTTGATCCCATCTCTTAGCATATATACAATGTTCGCAGCACCAAACATCAATACCTGTCTGAATCGTCCTGCAAATGGTTAATAAAAGAAAAATAGGAATAGTTGGGGGTGGGAGCTGGGCAACAGCACTTGCTAAAATTCTGCTCGAAAATATCCCTACGATCAATTGGTTTTTAAGAGACCAACCGAATATTGAATACATCAAAACCTACCATCACAATAAAAATTACCTTAGCTCTATTAATTTTGACACTACAAAAATACATTTTTCCCATTCCATAAATGATATTGTCAGGGATTCAGACATGGTGATCTTTGTCATTCCTGCTGCCTTCCTAAAGGATGCCCTGTCCGGGCTACAAAACGATCTTCATGATAAAATTGTGGTCTCAGCCATCAAAGGTATCATTCCAGGCGATAATCTGATCATTGGCGATTTCTTCAGGAAATATTTCGCCCTGGATCTCTACAATTTTGCTGTAATTAGCGGTCCATGCCATGCCGAGGAGGTGGCACAGGAACGGTTGTCTTATCTTTCCGTAATATCCCAAAATAAAGAATATGCTGATACCTTATCGAAACTTCTCAAAACCCATTATTTGCATACCAGTACCTCTACTGATATTTATGGTACGGAATATACCGCCATCCTTAAGAACATTTATGCCATTGCAGCAGGTATATGCCATGGCCTGGGGTACGGGGATAATTTCCTGTCTGTATTGATCTCCAATGGCATGCAGGAAATTAAACGATTTATTGATGCGGTGCATCCCATCCAACGCGATCTGAACCATTCTGTATATCTCGGTGACCTTTTGGTAACCGCCTATTCACAATACAGCCGCAACAGAACTTTCGGAAATATGATCGGGAAAGGATATTCGGTGAAATCCGCTCAGCTGGAATTGAACATGATCGCAGAGGGATATTACGCTGCCAAAAGCATTGTGGAAACCAATAAATCATACCAAACGGAAATACCTATTATTGATGCAGTTTATAAAATACTTTACAAAAAGCTTGCTCCTGCAAAGGAAATTAAACGGTTGTCAAACAAACTAAAATAGTCCATTATGAATCAACTAGAAATTGAACTTGACCATGCGACTCCTTTTATTGCACCGAAAACACTGGATGAATATGATAATCAATCGCATGAGATCATTCAAAAACTGGAACAAAACACCGGTAACCCCTCCAGCTTTTTGGGCTGGTTAAATTTACCCGCTGCAACACAAACCCAACACATAGAGGAAATCCGCGAAGCTGCCGGTTCTTTCGCTGAACATATCGATACCCTCGTAGTGATCGGCATTGGAGGTTCTTACCTGGGTACCAAAGCAGTAACCGATGCTCTGGCTCCTTATTTTAGGTCAAACGCCAAAAATCCCCAGATCATCTTTGCCGGACATCATATCGATGAGGATTACCATTATGAACTCAGGGAATATCTGAATAACAAGTCTTATGGCATTGTGGTAATATCCAAGTCAGGCACCACCACTGAACCCGGCATTGCTTTTAGAATCCTCAAGCAACACCTTGAAGATCAAGTAGGTAAAAAAGAAGCCAGCCGGCGAATCATTGTTATCACCGATGCCCGGAAAGGTGCATTGCGAAAACTGGCAAATGAAAACGGATACCAGTCATTCGTGATACCTGATAATATCGGTGGCAGATATTCCGTGCTCACACCTGTCGGGCTGGTACCCATTGCCATTGCAGGTTACGACATCAGCGGATTAATTGAAGGAGCGGAAAAAATGCGAAAACGCACCGCATCAAATGTTGCTTTCAGCAACAATCCCGCTGCCCTGTATGCTGCAGCAAGAAATGCATTATACCAAACAGGCAAATCCATTGAATTGTTAGGGGTATATAGCCCGAAACTTTATTTTTTTACGGAATGGTGGAAACAGCTTTATGGCGAAAGCGAAGGAAAAGACCATAAAGGCATATATCCGACTATTGGTCAGTTTACTACAGATCTACATTCCATTGGGCAATATATTCAGGAAGGAAGAAGAATTTTGTTTGAAACAATCTTGTCGGTTGAGGAAACCCAATACAGGCTTTCGGTTCCCCGATCATCAGATGATACGGACAATTTAAACTATCTGGCCGGAAAAAGGCTCCGGGAAGTCAACCGAATGGCCGAATCAGGAACCCTGCTTGCTCATGCTGATGGCGACGTACCCAACATTCGCATAAAGGTTCCTCAAATCAATGAAACAACCCTGGGTGAGATCATCTATTTCTTTGAAATAGCTTGTGCTATAAGCGGTAACCTCCTGGAAGTAAACCCCTTTGATCAGCCCGGAGTGGAAGCTTACAAAAAAAATATGTTTGCCCTGCTTAAAAAACCCGGATTTGAAAAGGAAAGCAAAAAGCTTCTTAAAAGATTAAACAAGCAGTAAAGTACTTTGCGGAAACAGGGAGAAGCGGCTGCTATTTCAGGAGTTTCCGATCGTTTTTCCGAATATCTTTTTGTTGAAGATCTGTTTTACTTTCTTTTTGGTATTCTTTGTAGAGTCTTTTCCTGAAAGATGAGGGGATAAATGAAAAATTTTTAATGCCGAATTTCCGTGCAAGTATTTCCAGGCCGAGTAATGACAATCCGCCGCCCGGTAAAATGGACACGGAAGCAAATATGCCCACCCTGCCCATGTCCTTGAGCTGTTCAATGGCCTTTTTAACTTCTTCTTTGGATGGCGGGGTTTCCCTTTCCCTCAGCTGAAGGCGTTCTTCCAGCATCTTAAAAAAGAAACGCGACATTTCAACAGTTTCATTATATTCTTCACCCATACCCTCAATAAATTCCTCTACAGAACTTTTGGCACGGTCGGCAAATCGATAAGCAAATCCAACTTGCTCTTCTTCTTTTTTTTTGCCTTCTTTTTCAGCGTATCGCTTATAAACCTTAGATTTTCTCTTTTCTTCCATCCTGTTAAAAATAACCTGCACATTAAACGAAAATTTCCTGACAAAGGTATAGGCAGAAAGGTTGAAAAAACGAAAAAAAATATTGGATATTTTTCTGATGACCATAGCAAGCTATCCTTCTTTAAAGTTTACTGACAATCCTGCATCTTGCAAACAATAAATGCATTTATCCTGTTGATTATAAGTTTTTTGTGTTGATCAGCAAACCCGAAGTAGGCGACTACGTCGTGTGCTTTCGACGCCTCGCATTTACCCAAAACTTGACGCATGAATAATACAGGTTAAAACCTCACCCGGTTAAAGGAAAGTGCTTTGATCAACCAGTTGGGTAAAGGTTTTCTGGGATTTCTTTTTCTCAAATTGATATACCAACCCAGTTTTTTTATGATGGGCACCTTATGGGTTTCAACGAATTCAATCAATGTACCATCCGGATCTTCAATATAGGAAAAGTGGCCGGCAGCCTCTCCCATATCAAAACTGTTCTCCCTGTTATGTTTTACATGGCTGTCGACGGTAAAATCAAATCCTTTTTGCGTACATTCCTCTCTTAAAGCTTCCATTCCATGGATATCGAAGCAAAGATGCATAAAGCCCGGATCGCCCCAATAACGATCTTTATATATCTTTTGGGGTTTTCGATTTTTGGCCTGAACCAATTCTATTTTTGAATCACCCAATAAAGGAGAAAAACCACCCTGCCTGGGTGTACTGTGCGTCAAAAGAACCCGGCGAAATTGGTTGGTACCTCCCGGAATACCGGTCAGGTCATCAAATTTGCCTTCCTTATCATATATAATCCGGTCATAACCAAGGATATCCGAATAAACCCGCATGGAATTATCAATATCCGATACACCAATCACTGCTCCATAAGCTCCGCCAGTAAGCTTATTCTCATCTTTATACCAATGATTACCCTTCACAATTTGAAAGGTATTGCCAAAAGGATCTTTGATAAAGAAATGTTGTTTTCCATCAGGACCTGCATCGGGTTTGCTAACCACATCAATATTTTTGGTGCGAAAGCTTTCATAAGTTGCGGCTACATCCTTGCATTTGACTTTAGCAGCATAAATGCCAAAATCTCCCAGTTGAATATCAAATTCGGCATTTTTGGGTGTACGCCCTACATATTGCCATATTTCAAATCCTCCCCCTCCTTGCAGATTAAATGCAAGGGCTGCATGACGTCTTTGGGGAGTACCCCCGGTATAGGGCAACATGAGCTCAGCTATGGTATTGTCCTCAAATACCCGGATGTCCGTTCCAAAAACATCATGATACCATCTCCAGGCTTCCATCACATTCTTAATGCCTATGCCTATTTGCTGAATACCGCTTATTATCTTTTCTCTCATAAGAAACGAACCCTGTTTATACAGGGATGCAAAATACATAAAATTTCAGCTAACACAAAAAATGTATCAATCCAATTGGAAAGGCAACCGCCCTTCAGATACATAAGCATGTAGCCTGTATTCCTCGTAAAAAAAAGTTAAGAAAGCAAAAAGCCAGGTTTTGCAACAGCTTCATAATTATTTGCGAATAATGCGGGCTAAAAATGGGAAATGTTTCGGGCGAGTTTGTAAAACAATTTTGGAAAAAACTTTCTGATATAAACCATCAGCAATTCATTCCCTCCCACCATAATTTCTCTTTTCTCCTTTTGCAATCCCCTGATAATTTTTCGAGCAGATTTCTCAGGGGTTAAACCGGTTTTTTGCCCTTTGTCCATCAATCCATGTTCCTGGCCGGTGCCGTTAAGGGCATGGAAAGAGATGTTGGTTTGGATGCGTCCGGGAATAATCAAAGAAACCCGGATATTTTCATCCCTCATTTCTAATCCCAGTGTCTCATAAAACCCATGAAGGGCGTGTTTGGAGGCTGCATATGCCGATCGAAGCGGAAAGCCAAATTTACCCACTATGCTTGTGGTAACCGCAATATGTCCTGCTTTGTTACGGATCATGTGGGGCAGTAGCGCTTTGGTAAGGGCGATATTACCAAAATAATTAACATCCATAATTTGGCGGTCAACTTCCAGGGAAGAATCTTTCACCAAAGACCGTTGGCTTACCCCTCCGTTATTGATCAATAAGCCTACCTGTTTATAATGTTCCACCACGCTGTTGGCTAACTCAGGTATCGCTTCATGATTGGACAGATCAAAAGGAAATATCTCTGCCTCTGCCCCAAGCTCATTACACTTTAAGCGCACTTTCTGCAATGTTTCCCTGTTTCTTGCTGATAGTGCCAACCGGGCAGCGTGTCTTGAGAACTCATAAGCCAGCGCTTCTCCAATACCCGATGAAGCCCCTGTAATCCATACAACTTGGTTTCGAAATGCTTTCATATCAAAATTTTGGAGAAAATTAAAAAAAGTATGTGATTTTGTTGGTTCCTTTTTTGGGAAATTAAGATCATATCGGTACTTTTATCCACCATGTGAGCGTAACAAAATCAACGTAATATAATTAAGATGCTTTATGAGTTATGATGCAAACAGCCAGAGATATGAAAACATGGGCTTCAGAAGATGCGGAGACAGTGGTTTGTTCTTACCCGAAATATCTTTGGGTTTATGGTTTAATTTTGGAGGAGCTGACAATTTCCTCAATGCCAAAGAAATGATTCTTTACGCTTTTGACCATGGCATTACCCATTTTGACCTGGCCAATAATTATGGATTACCCCCTGGCTCAGCAGAAGAAACCTTCGGGAAGATTCTGCAAAATGAATTGGCGCCCTACAGGGATGAACTGATCATCTCTACCAAAGCAGGTTATCCCATGTGGCCGGGGCCTTATGGAAACTGGGGAAGCAGAAAATATCTGACCGCAAGCCTTGATCAATCGCTAAAAAGAATGAATCTTGAATATGTGGATATCTTTTATCACCATCGTTTTGATCCCGGCACCAAACTGGAAGAAACCTTATTTACCCTGGATGCTATTGTTAAGCAGGGTAAAGCCCTTTATGTCGGAATTTCAAGATATGATGAAGCATATTCACAAAAAGCCATTGAAATCCTTGAAGACCTGGGCACACCCTTTATTATTGAACAGCAGCGCTATTCCATGTTTGACCGATGGATAGAAAATGATATACTCCAAATACTCAGCCAATTTCATAAAGGTTGCATCGTTTTTTCACCCTTGGCCCAGGGTTTACTCACTGAAAAGTATATCGATCGTATCCCGGATAATTCAAGAGCTGCAAAAAGTCATGGACATTTACAAGCACATCAGATCACCCATGAAAAAATAACGAAAATCAAGCAGCTCAATGAAATCGCCCAAAAAAGAAACCAATCGCTTCCTCAGCTAGCCATATCCTGGATACTAAGACATGATACCATTACTTCCGTATTGATCGGAGCAAGCCATGCTGATCAAATCAAAGAAAACCTGGAGGGTCTGAAAAATAAAACCTTTGCTCAGGAAGAACTGAAAGATATTGACCGGATACTTACCTCATAATCCTGTTCGCCCGTATTTGTTATAAGCATCATTTATCACAAGCAGAAACCTGTCTCCTTCTTCAACAATTCTATGACATTAAAAACAATGGGACAAATGGAATAATTCCCCATTATATCAGCCAGTTTAAAAACAATACCTCTTGTATGGAGATGAGGATAAGAACGACAATCTGCCGGACGAAATTCATAGATGCTGCAAAGATTACCTTGCAGAAAAATACAGGGATGCTGTTTTAGCACCATCGCATCCCCGTCAAAACCAATAAATTCAGATTTAACCGTTTCGGGATCCAACGCCAAATATTCACTGATATTCCACAAGTCAGTTTCTGCAAGTACCGGTGACTGATTTTTGCAACAATTGGCACATGCCTTACAATCAATCTCGGCAGCCATTTCCTCATACAACCTGTACACGCGCTCGTCAATCTCATAAGGATCCTGTACTTCAAGGAAAAATTGAAACTCCTCATTTTCAAATTCATTGGTATTGGCATATGCAGCTAATGCCTCCGGATTATGCTCAATGTGACTGTCCATAGGCTTTCCAATTGTGCTTTAACCTGCGAAAATACAATGCAGATACGGAAATCATGTATGATTTTCTAAGTTTTTTCCGTTGTATTGTAATATATTGTATTTCTTTATAAATTTACCACGCGAAACAAAGCAAAATGATGCATATATACATGAAAATATTGTTCCTTTTTTTCCTTATGATCTCATTTTGCCAGATCTATTCGCAAAAAGATCAGGATACCCTTAAGCAATTGCCTGAGGAATTAAAAACCGTGCTGAAGAAATATCAAAAGGAGGCTTCCTTAGACAAAGAAATACGTGAGGAAGAAGATATAAGCCTGTTACTGGACGGCCTGATCATCAATGAAACGGTGTCAAAAATGGGGAATGATTTTTACCAGTATTTTCATGATAATTGGGATATACCGGCTTCAGCCAAAAAATTTACCATTTATATCAACGAAAAACCCATGCCGGGTATGGGTAATTTGATTACCATAAAAATTAACCACGACGAAATATTCAAAAACAGGATCAGTCCTAGGCAGGAAGTGATCAAATCACTTGCCGGTTACGCAATTTCACAAGCACAAAGATATTTGATGAATTACGAAAAAATAAAAGAACAACTGGAAGGAGACGACATGAGTGGAACCGGCATCTATTGATCTGATAATGGCAGCGTACAGGAGACCGATAGCTTGTTTAAACTTGAAAGATATTTGTTAACATAAAATTGAGTAGACATGAAACGTATACATAGCTTATCCCTTATTACCGTTAGCTTGGTATTGATATCCATCGGTGCCCAATCTCAGGATTTTGTTTATACCCCCAAAAACCCTGCTTTCGGAGGAAATTATTTTAATTATCAATGGATGCTGAGTTCAGCCAATGCGCAAAACACCATTCAACAAACCTCCACTTCTTCCTACAGGGGATATGAATATGATCCTTTTGCCAATTTTGAGCAGGATATCCAGCGCCGCTTCTTTAGTGAGCTTTCAAGTAAAATCATCGGCAATTATTTTGGTGAAGGACCCGATTCGGAACAGTTGGAGGAAGGTACCTACCAGTTTGGCAATTACAAGATTGACATTACTCCGGGCCAGCAAGGAATAGACATTCGCATACAAGATTATTCCAAAGGCAGTGAAAGCATGATTACGATTCCATATTACTAATATATTCTATTTAAGATGAAAGATTTCAGCATACGGGGAAAGCCAGGGGTTTTAATTTTATTAGCGCTTACCTTAGCTGGTTGTGGTGCCATTTTTAATCAGCCTTTATCCACAGAAGAACCCTCATTAGGTACAACTACCCATTCAGAAAAACGATTGAACAAACTGCCTCCACCAAAAGAAAAGATCACAGCAGCCGTATATAATTTCCGGGATAAGACCGGACAGTATAAACTGTCTGAAACGGGTGGAAGTTGGTCGACAGCGGTAACTCAGGGCGCCACCTCTGTATTGATCAATGCACTTGAGGAATCCAACTGGTTTACGCCCATTGAAAGAGAAGGCCTGGGAAACCTGTTGAATGAACGCAAGATCATACGTTCCTCCCGGGAAGCATTTAACCAGGGGAACAGCAATTCACCCAGTCTGCCTCCGCTGCTTTTTGCCGGAATTGTGCTGGAAGGAGGAATTATTTCTTATGACCACAATGTGCAAACCGGTGGCATCGGAATAAGATATTTCGGTGCCGGAGGCTCCGGTGAATATCGTCAAGACCGGGTAACCGTATACATTAGGGCAGTATCTACCCGAAACGGCAAAATCCTTAAAACCGTTAATACAACAAAAACGGTACTTTCTCAAAAAATTGACGCAGGTATCTTTCGATATGTAAAGTTTAAAAGACTCCTGGAAGCAGAAACAGGCATTACCTTCAATGAACCAACTGAAATTGCTGTTAAAGAAGCCATCGAGAAAGCAGTGGAAAGCCTTATCATCGAAGGATTGTTCGATAATCTATGGGAATTGAAAAATCCTGATGAAATCAATTCGAACATCATCCAGTCCTATATACGGGACAAAGGAGAAAATGAGAAGTCCGATATTTTCGGTTCGGTGAAAAAAGCCAGAACCCATGACTTTTCAGTAAAAGCAGAAGGAGGAGTAACAAGCTATTCAGGCGATTACAGTCACGCTATGTATAAACCCCTGCTTAATTTAGCGTTCGGTTATGAACTGGATGACCATATCTATGCTTTTGCCAACACAGGTAAGTATTATATGGCTGCCAAAAACCGGTTTTATGAAGGTTACAATTATTTAAATCTGGGGATGGCCTATCGCTTGCTTCCCCAAAAATCCTATACCCCATTTGCGACTATGGCTCTGGGCGCCAGCATGCAGAGCCACAAAACACTTTACAATATCAAAATTCCAGAGCAATTCAACAAATCAACGTTTTCTCCACAAATCGGAGCAGGCATCGGACTCGAATATCTAATGGGGAGAAAAAGACATTTTGGTATAACCTCCTCTTTTAATGTCAACTACTTCTTTTTCGATGGCCTGGATCATGCAGATCATGGAGATCTAAATGACTATTTCTGGCATTGGAATTTGGGGCTTGCTTATTACTTTTAACCGGTTCCTGTTGTGTCATTGCAGACAAGACTTTATGGATCTTTGATACACCGCACCGAATATTTTTGGGCAGTATAGCTGGCATCCCGATAAAGCCCCGACCCTCTTGTGGTAATGGTCCGGTGCCATGCTTTTTCCGAATTTGGCTGGGAAGCACTCCAAAAAGATGTACTTACACCTTTATAGTAACTTGCACCGGTCAGGTCCATGCGACCTGCAGGCAAGGCTGCAAAACCTGTAACATTCAGGTAAATCCGGTTCTGATCCTGACTGCCCGTCCGTTCCCAATATCCCGGATCTTTCAATTTATTACCGGCAACCATTTCTCCACCAAGATAATCCGAAAGCCTCTGCCATTCCTTTTCTGAAGGAATATGCCAACCATCCGGACAAACGCCCTGGACGTCTTCGTTTGGTTTGTTGGCCGGACGACGGTACTGAATGGCCTCCTCCCATGTATATAATCCCCCCATGCGATTACAATGCTCCTCAGAATTATCATAACAATATTTTTCAATTTGGCCATTGGGGGTAGATAATGCATCGCTTTCAATGGATTTTCCAATATTCAGATTCTCGGCCATCCATGTTTGATCTCCGATGGTGATCACCTTGTAACGCTGAGAATCTCTTGGATCTTTGATGATTCTGTAGACAAAAATATTGTTGCTGCGCTTGATGCATCCATTGGCATCTTTTACCGTTACCGAATAAACTCCGTTTTTGAGATCGCTGAGATGACTTGTGGTATCACCAGTTGACCATTGATACTGGTAAGGAGGAATACCTCCCTTCACCTTTAAATGAATTTGACCGTAGGAATCTTCATTCAGAATGTGCGTGACCGAATCCCTTATCTGTAAGGGATAAGGCTGCAAAATGCTTATGCTGTCAATGACTTGATAATCCCACCCATCAACAACAGAAACATAATATTTGCCGGCTGACAGACCGGTCAGTGAAGTACCAGACTGATCAACCGACCAACGTATTTTATAGGGTGGTTTCCCCCCACGAATTTTCAGGTCAACCGAACCGTTCTTTTCACCATAACATTGAACATGCTCCCTGTCAAAGGACAGATCAACCGGCTCTTTTACAACAAATTGCCTGGTCTTGGAACATTGATAAGAAGTACGCACCGTAACCCGATAAATACCGGGTGCCAAACCGTTTATTGATGCGCTTGTCGCACCGTTCGACCATTCGTACATGTAGGGTGGACGTCCCCCTTTAACCTGCAAATCGATACTTCCATCCTCCGCACCAATATGCCCCACATTTGAGACCTGTGCATTCAATTCAAGCGGATCCGGCTGATTTACAGTTATCTCTTTGATGGCAGTGTACCCTTTGCTATCAGTCACATAAACTTTATACCTTCCCGCCTCCAATTGATAAAGATCCTGACTGATTGACCCATTCGACCATTCATAAGAATATGGCGGAAATCCGCCTTCAACCGATAAATCAATTGATCCGTCTTCCTCACCGTGGCAACTGACATCCCGTTTATCGGCTTTTATCAACAAGGAATTGACATGCTTAAGAAATGCTGGCAACTCAATAACACCCCCGTTACTCAAGTATAATTTGTTATCTTTAATGGATAAAGCTTTAACGCCCATCCCCATAGAATCCATATAATGATCAGAAAAGTCTGTCAGCCCCCCTGCAAATAACTGAGGCACCAGCTTAAGCAATTCCGTGGTATGTTGAAAACGATGCTGTTCTTCCGGAAGATTCTCAATGACAGCCCTTATAAAATAAGATTTGCTTACATCCCAAATGATACCATTGAAATTTTCCTCACGTTCGCCTGTTCCTATGCTTAACCGTACCAATCCCTTTTCAGAAGTAGTAACCCGATGATTTTCCGCATATATAACATCGCCACTTTCCAAAGAACCTTCAATGATAGCAATGTCAACATCCAAGGTTTCTTCCCCTACAATATGCCCACTCCCATCCCTCACTACAAACTGATAAACCATCGGACTATGTTGTGAAAAAACGGATAAGGATGAAATACTCATCAAGCATATAAAAAATATACAAGGTAATTTTATCATAGACATTCCAAATAAGTATTTAAGCTTTGCTGAAAACACAAAATATCCTTATAACCAATACTATAATCAAATATATTATTTGCAAAATGCAAGATTTTTGGCAAATATTTACCAAAAACCTTGCCTTTTTATGATAATTTTTTGTTAGCCTTTAGCACATCATCTGTTTCGTATCTATCCAAAAAGTCAGACATGATTTACAGCGTCTTGTCCGGAATGTTCGCTGCCAAGGCTTGGGCGTTTTAATTGCCAAAAGCTTACTTGATGTAAGTGACTGGCATGAAAATGGAGCGTAGCAAAGCCAACGGTTAAAGCCAATAACAATATATCCCTGTTCCCTTCAAGGCCTTTCCAAGTTGCTGGTTAATCATCTTATCCTGCATTATTCATAAAAAATGAATAAATATCTATAAATAAAAGTATATTAGCAA
>CAYYLT010000068.1:0-13431 GCA_964472385.1 uncultured Bacteroidales bacterium | reverse complement strand
ATGGCGGGGCCCAAAAGAATCTTGGCCCGGCAGGTGTAACCTTTGTCATTGTTAAGGAGGATGTATTGGGAAATGTTGACAGACAAATCCCCACCATGCTGGATTATCAGACCCATATCCAAAAAGGCTCTTTATTCAATACCCCTCCGGTAGTTAATATATATGCCGCACTTCAAACTTTAAAGTGGCTCCAAAAGCAAGGCGGCATTGAAGGAATGAATAAAATAAATCAGGAAAAGGCCGGTCTGCTGTATAGCGAGATTGAAAGAAATAAACTTTTTCAACCTACTGTTAAAAATGAAGCAGATCGTTCTATCATGAATGTAACTTTTGTTATGAATGCTGAATATAAGGATCTTGAAAAGAAATTCCTCGATTTTGCAACAGACAAAGGTTTGATTGGTATTAAAGGACACCGTTCGGTAGGTGGTTTCCGTGCCTCTATTTATAATGCCCTGCCAAAGAAAAGTGTAGAGGCTTTGATTGATGTGATGAAATCCTTTGAGAAACAGAAAGCATAATACAATTGTATAATCCATGGTGGGTAACAAGTGTATTTCTTACCCACTTAAAAAACTGAATAACATTATGAAAAAAATACTCGTGGCAACAGCTAAACCTTTCCATCCTCATGCGGTGGAAGGAATAAAAGATATCTGTTCCAAAGCCGGATATGAATTTCAGTTGCTTGAAAAATACAGCGATAAATCTGAACTCATAGAATCCGTAAAAGAGGCGAATGCTCTGATTGTAAGGAGTGATAAGGTAACCCAGGAGGTTGTTGAGACTGCAAATAATCTGGAGATCATCGTACGGGGGGGAGCTGGCTATGATAACGTCGATTTGAAAGCCGCCAGCGATAAGAATATCGTGGTGATGAATACCCCGGGGCAAAACTCCAACGCAGTTGCTGAACTGGCATTCGGAATGATGGTATATCACGCAAGAAGCCACTTTAACGGAAAAGCAGGCACCGAATTGAGAGGTAAGTCCCTGGGTATACATGCATTTGGTAACGTCGGTAAGTATATCGCAGAAATAGCCCATGGTTTTAATATGGATGTATATGCTTTTGATCCGTTTCTCGAAAATGCCGAAATCAGAAGCCATGATATCCATGCGGTAGATTCAGCAGAAGAACTGTACCAGAAATGTCGGTATGTTTCTTTGCATATCCCGGCTAATGAAAAAACCAAAAAATCTATTGGCTATGATCTGATGAAATTGATGCCCGAAAATGCTGTGCTCGTCAATACTGCGCGAAAAGAAGTTATTGATGAGGATGGCCTCCTTCAAATAATGCAACATCGGAACGATTTCCATTATTTATCCGATATCGCGCCCGATTGTAAAGATACATTTGAAGCACAATATGAGGGAAGATTCTTTTTTACCCCGAAGAAAATGGGAGCGCAAACAGCAGAAGCCAATATAAATGCTGGTATTGCCGCTGCTAACCAGATCAAAAACTTTTTTGAGAACAATGATACAACTTATAAAGTAAACTAAAACCCAACGAAAATATGGCAATTGTTAAACCATTCAGAGGATTAAGACCGCCGAAAAACATAGCAGAGGAGGTCGCGTGCCTTCCCTACGATGTAATGAATGCTGAAGAAGCACGTGAAATGGCAAAAGGAAAAGAAAAATCCCTTTTACACATCACCCGCGCTGAGATCGATTTGCCCGAGGGTACCGATATCCATTCACAGGAAGTCTATGAGCGGTCGAGAAATAATTTTATGAATTTTCAGCAAAATGGATGGTTACAGCAGGAATCAAAACCCAAATTCTATATCTATGCGCAGACCATGAACAACAAAACCCAATATGGCATTGTCGGTGCAGCAGCTGTAGATGATTATCTGAATGGTGTGATAAAAAAACATGAGTTGACCCGGCCCGATAAGGAAGAGGACCGGATGAAGATCATCCGAACCAATAATGCAGACCTGGAACCTGTTTTTTTTACCTATCCGGCAGTCAAGGAGATTGATGAACTTGTAAACCAGGTGGTTCGAAATAAGGAACCGGAATACGATTTCGCGGCAGATGATGGGTTTGGACATCATTTCTGGGTTGTTGACGATGATCAGACCAACAAACAGATCGAGCAACTTTTTTCTGAAAAGGTACCTTACACCTATGTTGCTGATGGTCATCACCGTACTGCTGCTGCTGCGCTTGTTGGTAAAGAAGAAAGGGAAAAGAATCCCAATCATTCCGGTGAGGAAGCCTATAATTATTTTTTGGCTGTTCATTTTCCCGACATTCAATTGCAAATCCTGGATTATAACCGGGTAATAGAAGACTTGAATGGATATACTCCTGATCAGTTCATTGATAAGCTTAAAGATCGATTTGATATTGAGGAGGTAGGTTCTGAACCCTATCGCCCCAATAGATTGCATGAGTTTTCCATGTACCTCGCAGGTAAGTGGTATAAGCTCATAGCCAAAGAAGGAACTTATGATGACAGTGACCCTATTGGCGTGCTGGATGTTACCATCCTGACCAATCAGGTGCTACAACCCGTCCTGGATATCCAGGACTTGAGAACCTCCACGCGAATCGACTTTGTTGGAGGCATTCGGGGTTTAAATGCATTGAAGCGAAGGGTGGACAGTGGAGAAATGGAGGTCGCCTTCGCATTGCATCCGGTTTCTTTAAAACAATTGATCGATATCGCTGATTCTGGGAATATTATGCCCCCCAAGACAACCTGGTTTGAACCTAAACTGCGAAGCGGCTTGATATTATATAAGTTTGAGGATGATTGAATCTTCGATGCTTAATAGGAAAAAAAACGCCGTCTGTTCATCCAGACGGCGTTTTTTGTGCCGGTAATACAACTACATTGTCGGCTTTCGACGCCTTGCATCACCCCAAAATTTGAGGCATGAATAATACAGGTAATAAAAGTTTATATAATATTGGTTGCATTTTATCGTATTTGCTATATGTTAATCCAAATATTGAAATTAGCCAGGATGCATTTTAGGATCAATTTTGAATAATTTCTTTTTATTTAAATTAACTTTGCATAAGCAAATCATAACTATAAAAGAGGTTAAACATGGATTTTTTAACCAGAATTCTAGCGAAGGTTTTCGGAAGTAAATCAGAACGCGATATAAAGGAGCTTATGCCCATTGTTGAACAGATTAATTCAGCATATGCGGAATTGCATGAAATAAGCAATGATGCGTTGCGTGCAAAAGCCAATGAGATTAGGCAAGAGATTCAAAATTATATTTCTGAAGGTGAGCAACAAAAGTTAACATTGGAGAAACAAGCCGAAAGCGATAGTACCGATGTGGATGAAAAGGAACGGTTATATAAGCAGATTGATGATTTGGAGAAGCAGCTTGATGAGCAACTTGAAGATGTTTTGAATAAATTACTGCCGCGGTCTTTTGCCATTATGCGTGAAACTGCCAAACGCTTTAAGGAAAACAAGGAAATCAGGGTTACGGCATCGGAATTTGATAGAGAATTGGCTGCAAAAAAAGATTATGTGAATATCGACGGGGATACGGCCACTTATTATAATAGCTGGGATGCCGGGGGTAACAGGATAACCTGGGATATGGTGCATTATGATGTTCAGCTGACCGGAGGTATTGTCTTACATCAGGGAAGAATTGCTGAAATGGCAACAGGTGAGGGAAAAACAGTAGCCGCTACACTGCCTCTTTTTTTAAATGCTTTATCGGGTAAAGGAGCTCACCTGGTTACGGTCAACAATTACCTTGCCAAAAGAGACCAGGAATGGATGGGACCGCTTTATGAATTTCACGGCCTTTCTGTAGACTGCATTGATAAACACGAACCCAATTCCAATGATAGAAGAAAAGCCTATCAGGCAGATATTACTTATGGCACAAATAATGAGTTTGGCTTTGACTATTTAAGGGATAATATGGCCGTTAACCCTACCGATCTGGTTCAGCGGAAGCACCATTTTTCCATAGTTGATGAGGTTGACTCTGTGCTGATCGATGATGCCCGGACACCTCTAATTATCTCCGGACCAGTGCCACAGGAAAGCACTGAACAATTTCAGGATCTCAAACCTAAAGTACAAATGTTGGTTAATGAGCAAAAGAAATTAATCAACCAGGTGATTACTGATGCCCGGAAAGAATTGAAAGAAGGGAATACCGATAAAGGCGGATTTAAATTGTTACAGGCTTATAAAGGTTTACCAAAGAATAAAGCCCTCATCAAACTTTTGAGCGAAGAAGGTAATAAAGCCCTTATGCTCAAAACCGAAAATTACTACATGCAGGATAACAGCAAACACATGCATAAAGTAACCGATGATCTGTATTTTATTATTGATGAGAAAAACAATTCTATTGAGTTGACCGATCAAGGCATTGATCTGGTGACTTCCAAGTCTGATGATTCCAGCTTTTTTATTTTGCCGGATATTGGTAGTGAACTGGCTGACCTGGAAAAAGAGAATATTAGTGAGGATGCAAAACTCTCTAAAAAAGATGAATTATTAAGGGATTATGCGGTCAAATCCGAGCGGGTCCATACCCTTCAGCAACTATTAAAAGCACACACGCTTTTTGATAAGGATGAGGAGTATGTTGTAATGGACAATAAGGTAAAGATTGTCGATGAACAGACTGGTCGTATTATGGAGGGCAGGAGATATTCTGATGGTCTTCATCAGGCTATAGAAGCCAAGGAAAATGTAAAAGTAGAAGCAGCAACGCAGACCTTTGCTACCATTACCCTGCAGAATTATTTCCGCATGTACCATAAGCTTTCCGGAATGACGGGTACTGCAGAAACAGAGGCCGGTGAGTTTATGGATATCTATGAACTCGATGTGGTGGTTATACCTACGCATCAACCCGTAGTTCGCGAAGACCGGAATGATATGGTATATCGGACCAAACGGGAAAAATACAATGCGGTCATCGCTGAGATACAACGTTTGATTGGGAAGGGCCGTCCTGTATTGGTAGGAACCACCTCGGTAGATGTCTCCGAACTGCTGAGCAAAATGCTTAAAATTAGAGGAGTCAAGCACAACGTACTGAATGCCAAATTGCATCAGAAAGAAGCAGAGATTATTGCGGCAGCTGGTAGATCTAGAACAGTAACCATTGCCACCAATATGGCAGGTAGGGGTACAGATATTAAGCTTTCGCCTGAAACTAGGGAAGCCGGAGGATTGGCTATTGTGGGTACCGAACGCCACGAATCCAGAAGGATCGACAGACAGTTGCGCGGACGTTCAGGGAGGCAAGGAGATCCTGGATCATCTCAGTTTTTTGTCTCCCTTGAAGATGACCTGATGCGTTTGTTTGGCTCCGACCGCATAGCCAATGTGATGGCCAAAATGGGACTCAAAGAGGGAGAGGTTATTCAACATTCTATGATATCCCGTTCTATCGAAAGAGCCCAGAGAAAGGTGGAAGAAAATAATTTTGGCATCCGCAAACGGTTGCTGGATTACGACGATGTCATGAACTCCCAAAGGGAAGTTATTTATAAACGTAGAAAACATGCTCTTTTTGGCGAGCGTTTAAGTGTGGATATTGCTAACATGATGCGGGATGTGTGCGAATCATTGGTAGATAGCTACCAGGATAGTTCAGATTTTGAAGGTTTTCAGTTCGAGCTGATCCGAACCCTTTCCATTGATTCACCGGTTACACAGGAGGAATTTTTGAAACTCAACGGTCAGGAGATCGTAGAAAAAATTTACGATGTGGTCAAAGATTCCTATAAACGGAAGGAAGAAACCATTGCCGGGCAGGCTTTCCCTGTGATAAAAGAAGTTTATGAAAAACATTCCCACCAGTATGAAAATATTGTGGTTCCTATAACTGATGGAACCAGAACCATTCAGGTGATCACCAATCTTAAGAATTCCTATGAATCGGAAGGGAGAGAGCTGGTAAAATCTTATCAAAAGAATGTGATATTAAGCACCATTGATGAAGCCTGGAAAGAGCATTTGCGAGAGATGGATGACCTGCGGCAATCCGTTCAGAATGCTACCTATGAGCAAAAAGATCCGCTCCTGATCTATAAATTTGAAGCTTTTCAGCTGTTCAAAAATATGCTTGCAAAAATTAGCAAAGATGTAGCTGCTACCTTGATCAAAGGGCATATTCCCATTGAGGACTCCGAGCAGATCCAGGAAGCACAACGCAGACGGCAGGTAGATATGAGCCAGTATGAGACCAAGCGGCCTGAAGCCATTGCCAGTGGTGGCAGTAGCGGGGGAGGGGAGAGAAAATCAGAACCCGTGAAAGTAGGGAAAAAAGTCGGCAGAAATGAGCCCTGCCCATGCGGTAGCGGGAAAAAATATAAAAATTGCCATGGCAGGCCCGGCGCTGAACCATTGAGTTGAAAACCGTAATTGATCTGCGCGGAGCATTGAAAGTGAGACATCATGAGACATCAACAAAAAAACTCCAAAAAATCTTGCGTTGTGGAGATGCATTTTGTATCTTGTATTGGTTAACAGGCTGTTAATTTTGATCATCAGCCTGTGAAGATAGAGATCTCCACAATGCAATTTTCAAATACTTGCTATTGAATTGCGGGCTGCTATTCTTGAGCAACAGCGAAGAAGTTGGTCTTTATAGACAACCATTGGTTAGTTTCTCTGGCCATCTTCAGAGCCTGGGTAGTCAGATAATACTTAACCCGCATGTAGGAGGTTTTCCAGTCGGGAATCTCTCCTTCCTTTAAATATTCAAGGTATTGTTCCATTACACTTTTAAAATGGGCTTCATGGCCTTCGCGGTGCCTGTCGGGTATATCAACGCTCCAGGTGCTGCCTTTCATTTTGGTAATGCCGAGGCCTTCATGGGCAAGGTCGTTGCGAACGGCATCCTGCAAGGTCTCCTCGTAGGCTGAAGGTTCAATATCATAGACAAAAAGCCCCTTTTTATCTGCAATACCAAATGATTCCTCCAATTCCGGATATTTTTCAGGTGAGATCACCATGGGTTTATCCGCCAATACATTAAGGCCATTATCCAAACAAGTTTTAATGTATTGGGTCTTTTGGTCATTGTTACCCGGGATAACCACAACATTGCCCGGTCGTTCCTCTACCATCGTCTTCAGGTAATCACCATCGATATAAACATCTAATTACCATTTCGTTAGACTTTCATTCCGGGTATTGAAATTATCTATTCTGTTAAGGTACCTTTGTACATCAATTCCGTCAGGGGCATAAACATAGGACCCGGGGGCCACCTGGGGTAACCTGTATTTCTGTACCAGGGAGGCATGAAAATGGCCCGGGTCAAGGGTCATCAGCACCACTTCATTTTCTGCCCCTGTAAAATCGGTTGCCGGCCCGTCGGCTGGCTTTTTACACTGGTTTATCGTCATCAGAAGACTTCAACGTATTAAAACAACAGCATTTTTTTTCATAGATTTTATGGTATTTATTTGACTCATTGACTTTCTAACCTGTATTATTCATCTGTTGTTTTTTAAATTTTTAATGGTCAGATGGAGCCGCATGATAAAAATAATCATTTGCGCGTAAGTTAATAATTATTTTTGTCATGCTTGTTTCATAATAAGTAAAACACTAATATTCTATAGTTTATAAATGTTTTCTCATTTTTTATGAATAATACAGGCTAATTCCCTGGACCCATAAACGGATATCTCTGTGAGAATTTTGGGTTTCATATTACAGTACGAATTTTTTTATGATTAAGCAATATTACAATTTCGCCTTCATCTGACGAAACACCCACAAAGGTATTGTTTCGTCCATAAGAGCCCGTATGAAAAGTAATTTTAGCTATAGGGCCTGTTTGTAAAGATTTACGCTGTGTGCAAGAAGTTCCCACAAGTGCAAACAGGAATAAAAAAAGGAATAGAAATCCTGTTTTTGATGCTATTTTAGGATGATGATTCTATCATGATCAGTCTTCTTTGGGTTTAAAATATCAAGAGTAAATGATTTCCCTATTAAAACAATGTTTAACTTTCAAATTTTGATATTCTTTAAATCCGCAAGATATTGAATTAAATTGGGGGTTGCTGAAAAAGTCTATAGCACATCAGCTACTATACGGCAAAGGGAAGTTGTATAGGAATACTGCGGGCTAAATTCATGTTTGCTTCAGAGAATCTGTTTCTCAGACAATATTTTGCTATGAATAGAAATTATTGAACATGCCATTTCAGAATATAATTTTATTGCATTATATGAAAATTAATTGCTTTATATGTCAAAAAAAGACTAAATTTATGAGAATTTTTCTTGGATACTGAAATTCATGAATGGATGGCCTTAAAAAATGAAAATAGCTTATATTTCAACTTATCCACCCCGTAGATGCGGGATCGGCACTTATTCGCAAAATCTGATTAAAGCGGTTTCACAAAATCTGAAAGTTAATTTTCCCGCTGAACATGCTATTGCAATTGCTTTGGATGAAAATCAGGTTCACCGGGATTACCCGGAAGAGGTGAAGCATGTGGTCAGGACAAACCATCAGAAAGATTACGTACAGGCAGCCCGCTTTATCAATTTTACGGAAGCTAAGATTTGTGTATTACAACACGAATTTGGCATATTTGGAGGAGAACAGGGCGTTTATATTCTTCCCCTAATCAAGCGGCTTCAGGTGCCCTTAGTGGTTATCTTTCATACCGTTCTTAACAATCCTTCTTACTTGCAGAAAAGTATTATCCGGGAAATCGGCCGGGTAGCGACAAAGGTGGTTGTGATGAGCGCTCTGGCAGTACGTTTCCTCCATGACATCTATGGAATCCCCCAGGATAAAATCCATCTGATTGAACATGGCGTACCGGATTTTGATGGTTCTATCCAAAACAGATTGAAAGAGCAATATGATTTTTCTGACAGGAAAGTCATACTTACATTCGGTTTATTGAGCAGAAATAAAGGAATTGAAACGGTCCTGCATGCTTTACCCAATGTGGTTCAGAAACATCCCGACATCCTTTATATCATCCTCGGGAGAACCCATCCTTATGTGATAGAGATTTCGGGTGAAGAATACCGGGAATATTTAAAGATGCTGGTGAAAAAATATCATCTGCAGAATCATGTGTTTTTTTACGATCAGTTTGTTTCTGAGAAGGAGTTGATGGATTATCTGATGCTATCGGACCTTTATGTTACACCCTATTTATCAGAAGAGCAGATAACCAGTGGAACCCTATCCTATGCAGTAGGTGCTGGTTCATGTGTTCTGTCAACACCATACTGGCACGCCAGAGAGTTGTTAGATAAAGGAAGGGGGCTGCTTTTTGGTTTCCGGGATCACACTAAACTATCTGAAGCATTGATAAATTTGCTTGATCATCCTGAGAAATTTCGAAAGTACAGAAAGATAGCCTTTGAATACGGGAAGCATCTTCGTTGGCCCAAGATCGCCCATCAATACTACCAATTATACAAAAAATCAGCCAAATCCTTGGTATTATCTAATTTACCGAAGAAAGAAACCATTGATATTACTGTAATGCCCACCCTAAAACTTGATCATATCATCCGGCTGAGTGATGATACGGGAATTGTCAAGCATGCCCGGTATGGTATCCCCAGTTTAAAAGGTGGTTACAGCCTTAATGATAATGCCAGAGCACTGCTAATGGCTGTCATGCATTATAATCAGCGAAAAGAATTCAAATTGCTGGATTATATACCACGATATATAAGCTATATAGCTTACATGCAAAATGCAAACGGTACTTTTAAAAATCATCTTACTTTTAGCCGAAATTTCCGGGATCGCTTTGCTAACGAAGACGCATTCGGAAGAACCATCTGGGCATTGGGCCACCTGATAAGGTATAAACCCACCGACGGGCTCAAGCAAACCGGAAAGGAAATTTTTCTAAAATCGGTTGAGCAGTTTCATGCCTTACGATCCGTCAGAGGTATTGCCAATACGATGATTGGTATGAGCCTGTTCTTAAAAGAATATTCAGATAATGAGCAAATTACCCAGTCATTGATCCGGCTGGTTACCCGGTTAAAAGATGCTTTCAACATGCATGCCACCGAATCATGGCCATGGTTTGAAAAAAGCATGAGCTATGACAATGCCATTTTGCCTTTGTCATTGCTCTATTCCTCTGCAATAGTGGAAGATGAACAAGCCTTGCATATTGCCAAGCAAAGCATGAATTTTCTAACATCCCTTACTTTTCAAGAAAGCCAGTTCACGCCAGTTGGCAGCAGGGGTCGGTTGTCGGCTGATTCCGGCCGGTCAGCTTACAATCAGCAGTCAACCGAAGCCATGGGTATGGTACTTTTGTATCATCAGGCATTTAGGTTGTTTAAAAGCTGCAAGTATCTTCCCCGTCTATTCAATTGCTATTTATGGTATCTCGGGGAAAATCGATTCAATGTCCCCTTATACGATCATGAATCCGGAGGATGCTATCAGGGCTTAACTTTTAAAGGGGTAAACAAAAATATGGGAGCGGAAAGTACGCTGGCATATCTAATTGCCCATCTGACAGTACTTAAGGCACATGAGGAGGAACAGTTCAGCATTTAATACCTTATTGAAAATGACAATCATCAAACGTTTTTCCGGTAATCCCATACTAACAAGGAAAGATATTCCTTACCCCGTAGCAACGGTTTACAATGCTGCTGTTACGAAATATGAAAACAAGTATATCATGCTTTTCAGGTCAAACCTGTATAATGGACGAAGCATTATTGGATTGGCAGAAAGCCATGATGGATATCACTTTAAAGCGAACAAACAGCCTTTTTTGGTTCCCTCTAATGATGGACCTTTTGGGATGTATGAAGAATACGGAGTAGAGGATCCCCGTATAACTTATTTGCATAATGAGTACCTGATTACTTACAGCGTTTATTCCCGGTATGGTGTACGCAATGCCCTGGCCAGAACGCTTGATTTTAAGAGGCTGGAAAAAATAGCCCTGATTACACAAGCTGATCAACGGAATGTGGTTATATTTCCTAAAAAATTCAACGATTCTTATATAAGGCTTGACAGACCTCACCAGGACATCAATCCCTGGGGTATCTGGATCTCCTATTCACCAGATCTCATACACTGGGGAAGATCCCGGGCATTGATCAATCCGGTACATTATCACTGGGATGAATTAAAAATGGGTCCGGGTGCACCACCAATCCCTACATCGCACGGCTGGCTGAATATTTTTCATGCTGCCTATCCTACCATCAACAATACCATATACAGATTGGGCGTTGCGCTGCATGATATCGATGATCCATCTGTCATTCTGGGTGTAGCTGATAATTGGATTTTAGAGCCTCAGGAAATTTATGAGATTACCGGTTATGTACCGAACGTAGTTTTTACCTGTGCTGCAGTACCTGGGGACAATGGAACAATAAAGATATACTGGGGCGCAGCAGATTCAGTGATGTGCATGGGTGAGGGGAAAGTAGAGGACCTGGTGGATCTATGTTTGAATCACCCCAGAGAACCACTAAAGACCGGATGATACTGCAGGGTTAACGGTTGTTTTTTGCTGGGTTCTGATTGTTTTTGGTTGAATGATGTCTGATGTATTAATAGTACAACATTCAAACATTCAATTATTTACCCATTCATCAGTTCTTCCAGTAGCTCATCCAGGTCAATCAAAGCAAAACCGCTTGAATAGTCAGCCATAGCATAAGGCAGTACCAATTTGCTGTTATGGATCATGGCTCCACAAGTGTAAACCACATTAGGCACATATCCTTCCCGTTCGTTTTCGTCAGGCACCAGCATGGGGTCTTTCAGGCAGCTTATTACTTTGGTAGGATCTTCCAGATCCAGTAAACAGGCCCCCAATGCATATCTTCTCATTGGACCTACACCATGGGTGATTAAAAGCCATCCTTTGTCAGTTTCCAAGGGAGAACCTCCGTTTCCAACCTGGACCAATTCCCAGGGATACGTCGGTTCCTGGATGATTTTGGCTTGTTCCCAAATGTTGATGTGATCCGAAAACATGATATAATTGTTGTGCCCGTCATAACGAGATAGCATGGCATATTTTCCATTTATCTTTCTGGGAAAAAGGGCCAGGTTTTTATCTTGGGCATATTCACCAAAAAGAGGCATGGCTTTAAAATGAAAAAAATCTTTGGTATGGAGCAATTTGGGCATAATGGTATAACCATCGTAACCGGTATAGGTAGCATAGTAATCCACATGGCCATTGGAGTCTATAAACCTTACAAACCGTGCATCTTCAATGCCCTGTTTCTCGGTTTCCATAATGGGAAAGATCACCCGTTCGGAAATATCCGTGTCAAGCGAAAATTTGAGCTCATAATGCGAATCCGCAAGCCATAATATCTCTTTTAATACTTTTTGTTTTTCTATGGTCATGGCATTGTTTTCCAGTAACTGCTGGACGGTATTTTTGATCTCGGAATAAACAAATTTATCGGGTAGCCGTTCCATTACCTGCCGGGATAGATTAGCTGGAATACCCATTTCCGCCAGTTTTTTCTCAAAAGTATTTTTGCTATAGGTATGTCTTTTAACACGCTCAGCTTCATCGATCAAATAACCGGAAGGAGAGAATTTCAGATTATTCTTATGATCAATGATCCCTCTGCGAAATACCAGGGAAGAAATATGTCCTTCACCGGTAGCCCGAAAGCTTACCATGATCCGCTTCTCCCCATCCTTTAAAGCTGACTGGTCCGGATCTTCCATGATACTTGGATTGAAAAATGCTGCTGACTCTACGGAATACTCCATAGTGAAATAAGAGCCGATCAGCAACTTTTTACGTTCTGAAAGCTCATTCGAGTCAATGCTTAAGTCATCCAATACATAACATACTTTATTGAAATGTTTTTTGAAAATCTTTGTGATGTTACGGTGACGTTTAGAAAAACCCCTTAAAGTTTGATTAAGGATAGTCTCCGTTTCTTTGTTCGACATATGTAATATACGCAATACCAGTTCAGTAGTTCGCATAGAGTTCAAAGAAAAAAAACGCGCAATTACTTTGTTAGCATCCGGTAGAAATTGGATTTTTTTTCTTTCTACATTTACGGCCATTGTCTGCTTAATTTTTGAGTCAAAAGGATTGGGATTCTTTTCCCTGGCAAGATAAGAAAAATTGAGATTGGATTCCATCCATGCATAAATAAAGCTTCGGAACCTGAATATTTTTTCAGCCTCATGGTGCAAAAGCATTATGCTTACCATGGAATAAACAAATGCTGGAATTTTGCAAAATCCCAGCATGTTGGGATTTGATTTTCTCTATATTTTTTCTATGATTGCATGCTAATGGGAAGAACTGTTAGACAAATAACGTTTCAATTTGTTGCTTATTTGATGCTAACCTGCATTATTCATGCGTCAAGTTTTGGTTAGATGCAAGGCGTCGAAAGCCGACGACGTAGTCGCCTACTTCGAGGCTTTTGCA
>CAYYLT010000067.1:0-13608 GCA_964472385.1 uncultured Bacteroidales bacterium | reverse complement strand
TCATTTGCCTATGAGTAATTTATGATTAATAAAGTTCATGGTCGTTTCATTTTTCTGTGTATTTGGGTTTATAAGATCCAACACCAGGGAACAATTATGTTACATGACGGATTAATTGTTTGAACTCATTTTCAAGGTCTTTACTTACCGGAACCAAGGGCAAACGCAGATAATTGTCAATAATCCCTTTCAAATTCAGGACACATTTTATGCCAGCAGGATTCCCTTCGGCAAATAATTTTTCAATTATGGTAATCATTTGATAATGGATTTTTTGCGCTGACTTAAAATCATTTTTTAAAGCATGATGAACCATATTTGACCATTCTGCGGGAAAAGCATTTCCAACAACAGAAATAACGCCGTCGCTTCCGATGGACATCAATGGCAGGGTAATGCTGTCTTCCCCGGATAAGAAAGTAAAGTCTTCAGGTTTGTTCTGTATAATTTGCATAGCCTGAATTAAGCTTGCAGATGCTTCTTTTATTGCCACGATGTTGTTACAGTCCCTGGCCAGTTGCACGGTGGTCTCTGCATTTAAATTTTTTCCCGTTCTGCCCGGCACATTATAAAGAATGATGGGGACCGGGCTTTTCTCTGATATGGCTTTAAAGTGTTGATAAAGGCCTTTTTGGGAAGGTTTGTTATAGGAAGGAACCACTGAGAGGATACCATCAATGCCGTTAAAGTTGGTATTTGCTATCTTTTTGCATATAGCAGCGGTGTTGTTACCCCCGATACCAAGAATAAAGGGTAATGATCCTTTATTTGCTTCCTTAACGGTTTCGGCAACAGCATTTTTTTCTTCCTCCGAAAGCGTTACTGATTCACCGGTGGTCCCGAGGATCACTAAAAAGTCAATGTGGTTTGTCTTTAAAAAACGGATGTGGTTTTTTAATGCATCATGATCCACGGAATAATCACTTTTAAATGGGGTGGTGACTGCAACACCTATACCTGTAAATTTTTGAGTTGCCATAATCTTATTCCTCTTTATTGATTTGACTTATATAATGTTTTACCTGATCTATAAAATAGGGTAATGATTGATCTTCGCCAATACGAAAGATCATATCATGTTCTTTACCATTTTTTGATGCCCTTCCGATCTTAAACTTGGCTTTTGATAGGTTGTTGACATATTTAACTGGAAAATCTTCCGAAAAGGTAAGATCAAACAGCAAATCAAAATCTTTAGCCATGAATTTTGAAACCATCTGAACTTTGGGAATAAAAAACCAGTTCAAATCCCGCAATGTAAATATGTTAATCCGGGGATGACCGATAAAAGTATCGGGTATTTCTTTAAAAGGGCAATAGGCAAGGATAAAGGTTTGCAGATTCTTTTCCGCCAGAAAGTCTAAAAACGCTTTAATTGTTGGATATGATTGAACCTGCTCAACAGAAAAAATCACGCCAACGGTTTTAGCGGTGTGAAAATTACTCACTGTTTTTTCCCGCTTAAGAGTCTTTAGTTGTTTTTTTAACAACCAGTTGGCTATTTTTAATCTTATTTTTTTCAAGGGATAGTTGTCTTAACAAAACGATAATAAAAATATAAAAAAAATGGATATCACAATATATCCTGTTTTTCATTGATCAATTTCAAAAAATCACTTTCAGAAATGATCTGAACATCATTTTTTTGAGCCTGTTTTATTTTTTTGGGACCAGGATCTTTTCCTGCAAGGAGAAAATCAGTTTTGGAAGAAAGCGAACTGGTATTTTTACCACCATGTTTTTCGATCAATGCTTTCAGTTGATCTCTGGAGAATTGATCGAATGTACCGGAGATGACGAGCGTTTTTCCATTGAGTTCACGGTTGGTGTTTTCGCCGGTTTCTTTATCCAATGTAAGTTTAATGCCTGCCTTCTTCATTTTGTTGATGATCTCCTGGTTTTTGGGTTTGTTGAAATATTCCAGGATGCTGTTGGCAATTCTCGGGCCGATCTCATCGATTTCGATCAGCTGATCATAACTGGCATTGGCCAGTTTATCAATTGAATGGAAGTGTTCTGCCAGTGTTTTGGCTACGGTTTCACCAACAAATCGAATGCCGAGGGCATAGAGGACTCTGGGAAAGGGCACTGTTTTGGACTGTTGAATGCTACTGAGCAGGTTTTGCGCTGATTTTTCCGCAAAACGGTCCAGGGATAACAGGTCATTTTTGCGAAGGAAATAGAGATCGCTAAAATCGCTCACCAGATTTTTTTTGTAGAGGGCATCAATGGTTGCTTCTGCAGCTTCGATATTCATGGCTCTTCTGGATACAAAATGTTCAATTTTACCTTTTATTTGTGGAGGGCATCCTGTTTCATTAGGGCAGTAATGTCTGGCTTCTCCTGGTGGTTTGACCAGTTTTGCTCCACACTCCGGACAGTAGCGAATAAATTCAATGGGTGGAGAATCGGCAGGTCTTTTTTCCTTAGTCACTCCTGTGATTTTGGGTATGATCTCTCCTCCTTTCTCGATATAGACCGTATCATTGATCCTTATATCCAGCAGTGTGATCTGGTCTTCATTGTGCAGTGAGGCACGTTTTACCGTAGTTCCGCCCAGATGCACGGGTTTAAGGTTTGCAACAGGTGTTATGGCACCTGTCCTTCCTACCTGGAAATCAATACCAAGCAATTTGGTTTCCGCCTGCTGAGCCTTGAATTTGTATGCTATGGCCCATCTGGGAGATTTTGCAGTGTAACCCAGTTCCTCCTGCTGATCAAATGAGTTCACTTTGATCACTATGCCATCTATATCATAAGGAAGTTCTTCCCGTTTTTTGTCCCAGTCGTTTATATAGTCAAAGATTTCGTTAATACCCAGGCATTTTTTAAGGTGGGAAGAAATTTTAAATCCCCATTCCTGAGCTTTTATGAGGTTTTCAAAATGATATCGGAAAGGAAGGTTTTCCCCTGCCAATGCATATAAAAAACAGTCCAAAGGTCTTTTTGCTACCATGGCCGATTTTTGAAGTTTTAATGTGCCGGCAGCTGCATTTCTGGGATTGGCAAAAGGGGCTTCTCCTTTTTCACGTTTTTCTTTGTTAATCTGCTCAAAAGCCTGATGAGAGAAAAGTATTTCGCCGCGTATGATAAATTCTTTTGGATAATTTTTACTTTTTAAGGTTAGGGGAATGCTTCTGATGGTTTTGACATTATCCGTGACATCGTCACCCTGAATTCCATCTCCCCTCGTAATGGCTTGTTCCAGTCGTCCGTCCCTGTATGTTAATGCGATGGCCACGCCATCGTACTTTAATTCACATACATATTCGATTGTTCCGGACAGTTCCTTTTTGATCCGATTTTCAAAATCTGTAACTTCTTCAGGTGAATAGGTGTTATCAAGGGAATACATCGGATAACGATGCGGTACCTGTTTGAACTCTTTATTGATATCACTGCCTACGCGCCGGGAGGGGGAATGCTCATCTTTTAACCCTGGAAAGTCCTCTTCCAGTTCTATGAGCTCATTCATCAATGCGTCATATTCGAAATCACTTATGATAGGCTGAGCCAGTACATAATATTGATAATTATGCCTTTCAAGCTCTTCCCTGAGCTTTTGTATTTTTTCCCTGGCTTCTTCTTGATCCATTATTTTGTGTATTGCTACAAAAATAAAAAGCCGGGGCTAAACTACAAGGTTGTTTTTATCTTTGGCATAAAATTTTATCAAAATCCTGCTGCCCCCATCAGCCATAAGTCTTTTCACGATACCTTGACGGGAATGTAATAATGCGAGAATAATTGAATGGGTTGCTGGTTAAGCTAATGCGAGAATGCATCAATGTATGAATGTTTGAATGCTGCTGGTTTGAACGATGTCTTAATGACTATTAATAACAATGACTGACCACCGAGTGACCACCGACTAACCACCGACTAACCACCGACTGACAACCGAGTGACCACCGAGTGACCACCGTCTGACAAAGGCAAGACAATTAATGACTCCCCCTCAAATTCCTGTCAAACGTTCACATGATGTTATTTGGAAAATTTTCCCATGAGTTCTGCCCGGTCTATGGTATGATCTTCAACTTTACGGTCAAATTCATCCATTGCGCTGATTTCACCCAATGTTTCAACATCCAGTGCATGTAAACGGAAATAATATCGATGGGTGCCGGAGGGAGGGCAGGGACCGCCGTAATCTTCCTTGCCGAAATTGTTTTGCACCTGCATTCCCGGGACAGCGTTTTCTTCAATCTTACGAAGATCTTTATCAATATCATATACCAGCCAATGGACAAATGTCCCGACAGGCGCATCAGGATCTTTAACACTTAATGCAAAGCTTTTGGTTCCTTCAGGGATATTTTCCCAGTACAATTCAGGACTGATATCCTCACCCTTGCAAGAATATTTCTTGGGGATGAACTGCTCACTTTCAAATGCTTTACTATATAGTTCCATGGTTTCGCCTCCTGCTTTTTTGTTTTTTTGTTTGGTAAATGACTGTAAACCTACGATAAATAGAATAAATATCAGCCCAATTGTTAGGATGAAATACCGCTGGCTTTTACGTTTTTTCATTCTGATGCATCCCATTGATTTATCCTGTATTATTCATAAAAAATGGAAAATAATTTATAAATGAAAGAATATTAGTGCTTTACTTATTATGCTCAGAAATTTTTGTTTTTAAACATTTTTTCCGAGTGCGCCAATTTTTGGGCATCTGCTACGTCGCGAAAGCCTCGAAGTAGGGTTTGATAAAAAACACAAAAAATCTTTAAATCAATAGGGTAAACATATCTGTTGTTTCCAAAATGAAAGATCTTCAGCAAACCCGAAGCAGGTGACTACGTCGTTGGCTTTCGACGCCTTGCATCTAACCAAAACCTGACGCATGAATAATACAGGTTAGTTCAAAAATATACAAAATCCATGAAAATGTCAATACCTTTTGACCTGTATCATGCTTAATGTCCTAAAGTAGCGACCATGACAGCTTTAATGGTATGCACCCGGTTTTCTGCTTCATCAAAAACAATGGATGCTTCTGATTCAAAAACTTCTTCGGTCACTTCCATGGATTCCATACCAAATTTTTTATAAATTTCTTCACCGATCGTTGTTTCTCTGTTGTGGAAAGCCGGGAGGCAATGGAGGAATTTTACATTAGGATTTTGGGTTAATTGCAAAAGCTGATTGTTGATCTGATAAGGTTTGAGAAGCGCTATCCGTTCTTTCCAGTTTGCTTCAGATTCACCCATGGATACCCATACGTCGGTATAGATAAAATCGCAATCCTGCACACCCGGTTTAATTTCGTCTGTAATATGAATGCGGGCCCCTGTTTCAGAGGCAATTTCATTGGCTTGTTTAACCAATTGAGGGATGGGTTGAACTTGTTTTGGCGCGACGGAACGAAAATCCATCCCCATCTTAGCTGCTCCTATAAGTAAGGAATTTCCCATATTATTGCGGGCATCTCCAATATAGGCCAGTTTGATCTTATCTAAGGGTTTGTCGCAATGCTCTTTCATGGTCATGAAATCGGCCAGGACCTGTGTGGGATGAAATTCGGTGGTTAAACCGTTCCATACAGGCACACCTGCATATTTGCCGAGCTCTTCAACAATTTCCTGGCCAAATCCCCGGTATTCAATACCATCATACATCCTCCCCAGAACCCTTGCGGTATCTTTCATGGATTCCTTTTGTCCCATCTGGGTACCTGTAGGACCAAGATAAGTAACATTGGCTCCCTGATCATGCGCTGCAACTTCAAAAGCACATCTTGTTCGTGTAGAAGATTTTTCAAAGATCAAAGCCATATTCTTGCCGCCAAGCTTCGGTTGTTCAGTTCCCGCATATTTTGCAGATTTTAAATCTATAGATAGGTCCAGAAGATACCGGATCTCTCCCGAGTTGAAATCAAGAAGCTTGAGAAAATTTCTGTTTCTGATGTTGAATGCCATAATGATGTTGTATTGGTTTAATTAATTGGTTGATACGTTAATATATGATAATTTGATTTGTTTTTGTTAATACGTTAATTGGTTGATACCTTGACGGGTTCAAGGGTTGTGAATTGACAAGGCATCCTGCATAATTTGGTAATTTGAAGATGTTTTAATGATTGGGCATAAAACAGAGATATAACCTGTATTATTCAGCTTGGTACCTGGCAATGATTTTGGTACCATACGTTTTATCTTTTAACAGTTTAGCCTCTGTGATAACACTTTTATTGCCCCCATTTTCTACAAATTGAACGGCAGCCCTAATCTTTGGAGCCATGCTTCCTTCTGAAAACATCCCTTGTGTCAGGTATTTTTTTGCATCTGCTATATCCAACGGATCGAGTTTTTTTTCGCCGGGTTGTTTATAATTTATGTAAACATAAGGTACATCTGTTAACATATAAAATTCGTCTGCTTTGATATTAGCCGCCAGCAGCCCAGAAGCCATATCCTTATCAATAACCGCCTCTGTAGGCCTGAGCTGATTATTCTCGTCTGTATAAACAGGTATACCGCCGCCTCCTGTGGTGATGACAATATTACCCTGCCGGGCAAGGACTTCTATCACATCTTCATTCATGATGGCCTTAGGCAGAGGGGAGGGTATCACCCTTCTCCATCCACCCTCCGATTTAATTTCTTTCTTAAATATCCATCCTTTCTCACTGGTCAGCTTATCAGCTTGTTCTCTATGGTAGGTTTTGCCTATGCGTTTCTGGGGATCCTGAAATGCCGGGTCATCTTTATCTACTACAACCTGACTGATAAGGGTTACTACGTCTTTATTGATCTGGTATCGGCGCAATAAATTAACCATCATTCTTTCAATCATGTATCCTATTTCTCCCTGTGTGTCAGCAACACATACATCAACGGGCATTTGCGGCAATCCATATACATGCTCTCCGGCATCATTTTTCATCAGTAAATTCCCTACCTGTGGGCCATTGCCGTGGCTGATGACCAAATGAAAATCCGCTTCAAGCAAAAAAAGCAAATTTTCAAGCGTTTCAGTAACATTTTGTTCCTGTTCTTCAATGGTACCTGCCTGATCCCCTCTAATCAGCGCATTACCACCCAATGCTATTACGGCTAGTTTTCTCATGGTCAGTATTTTAAATAATTCTGAACACTGCATTAGAAATTTTCTAATACAATGGTGGGAATGACCAAAACTAATAAAATTTGGTTGATACCCCGAATGGATAATTGTTAATTCAATATAATTTTCTACTTTTACATGTTTGATGAAAGTGATAAAATTTTACTGAATGTGCGTCAGAAAACCGCCAATTTTTCGTTATATCTTCGCCTTATTGCTCATTGTTGCTTCCTGCAGCAAACAGAAAAATCAAGCCAACCGGATTGATGAAGGGTATATCACATATGATATAGAATATATGGGCGATTCCCTTGAAAAATTTGTTAAAGCCTTTTTACCCGGTGAGATGAAATTGTTTTTCAAAAATCACAATACCAAAAATCATATCTCAGATGCAACGGGTATGATCGCTTTTACCCATATTAAAAATCATGCAAAAGGTATACAAACTTCTTTGGTGGATATTTTTAGCCACAAGTATAAATACATTGAAAATTTAGGGGAAGAATCGATTTTTTTTCAGAGCGAATCAGGCATTCGTGTCGAAAAACTCGATGAAACAAAGCGTATTGCGGGTTATTTGTGCCGTAAAGCCCGGGTTACCCACCCTCATAGCGAAAATCCAGGCGCGGATTTCAATATCTACTATACAGATCAAATAGATATAGCGGGATTTACTCAGCAAACGCCGTTTCGGGGTTTAGAAGGCGTGTTAATGGAATTTCAAATTGAGATGTATCATATACCCATGAAGCTTATTGCCACAGAAATCAAAACAAAACAGATTTCCGAAGAAATATTCAGCATACCACCGGGCTATAAGGCAGTTAATAAAAAAACCATGGAAGAAATAATGGAATTGCTTAAAGAACGTTGATTTACTATCTTTATCCTGCATTATTCAAAAAAAGTGTATAAATATTTATAAATAAAAGAAAATTAGTAATTTACTTATTATGATCAAAAATTTTAATTTATACATTTTTTCCGAGTGCGTCAATTTTTGGGCATCTGCTGCGTTGCGAAAGCCTCGAAGTAGGTGACTACGTCGTCGGCTTTCGACGTCTTGCATCTACCCAAAACTTGATGCATGAATAATACAGGTTATATTCCCCATTTATCATTAATTTTGTGTGATTTTGGATGCCTTAAAAGTGTGGCGGCTGGATGTCTATGAAAAAGCAAGCAAAAAATCAAAAGGTTCAGGATGAAAGGTATAAGGTTTTAGCCGGCATGATCTTTCTATTTCTGGCCATCTACATTGTGCTTGCCTTTATTTCCTTTTTCTTTACCTGGCAGGCTGACCAAAGTTTTCAGTGGGGTAAGGTAGTTTCCGGTGCGGATGTTGTTGTAGAAAACTGGTCGGGTAAAGTAGGGGCTCGTTTAGCCAATCTATTTATAGCCAAATGGTTTGGAGTTGCTGCATTTTTTATCCCTTTCTTATTGATGGTCTTTGCTTTTAAACTTTTTAAGATCAGATTATTCTCCTTGAAAAAGACATTGCAGTATGCTTTATTGGGTATGGTTCTGCTTTCTTTATTGCTGGGTTATTGTTTTGACGACATGAGCGGCTATATGATCAATGGACCCGGAGGAGGGCATGGACTGTTTTTGGCCCGGTGGTTGAATGCATTTATAGGAAGGATTGGTACGGCTTTTCTCATTATTATCTTATTTGCTGCATTTGTATTGTCCCTACACCCTTCATCTGTTAGGGCTATTCAGCGAGGAATGGAATTTTTTATCCGTAGCGTGGCAGTTTACCCGAATACTGTATTTCGCCAAAATTACCGGCCTTTTAAGGGAAAGATTAAAGATCGTGCAAGCCAGATTGTTCCGGAAGAAGAGAAAGTGTCTAAAGAGAATACAGCAGATCAGACGGTAAAAGAGTGGAGTACTCCGGAGGAAGTTAAAAAAAACAACCGGCAAATGATTCCTGAACCCGATGATCAGGAATCATCCGCCAGAAATAGTAAAGATGGGGATCCGAACACATATGAAAATATGGGTGATGATCAGCAAACGGAGGGATTACCTTCTGACACCACTTCTGAAAACACAGAGGGGGATAACATACAATTTACCATAGAAAAATCAGAAGACAACCAGGAGGATGGAGCGCTGTTGGATCAACCGGTTCAGGATTATGATCCGACCCTTGAATTAAGCCATTTTCAGCAGCCATTGATTGAGCTTCTTGAAGATTATGGTGATGATGAGGGAGAGCAGGAGATCAACAAAGAGGAGATCATAAGGAACAAAAACAGAATAGTCAATACATTAGGCAACTACAAGATACAGATCGATAAGATCAGAGCTACCATAGGCCCAACCGTTACCCTCTATGAGATTATTCCTGCGCCGGGAATACGGATATCCAAAATTAAAAACCTGGAAGATGATATTGCCCTGAGTTTGGCTGCACTGGGTATTCGTATTATTGCCCCTATTCCGGGAAAAGGGACCATAGGCATTGAAGTGCCCAATGAGCAGAAGGAAATTGTGAGTATGCGGAGCATCCTCACGTCAAAAAAATTCAGGGAAGCCAGTTATGAACTTCCTGTAGGGCTTGGAAAAACGATTTCCAACGAGACTTATGTTATTGACCTGGGCCAGTTACCCCATCTTTTGGTTGCCGGTGCTACAGGCCAGGGCAAGTCGGTGGGCCTGAACGCCATCATTACATCACTCCTCTATAAGAAACATCCTGCGCAGCTTAAATTTGTAATGGTTGATCCGAAAAAAGTGGAACTTACGGCATATGCCAAGATTAGAAACCATTATATGGCCAAAATACCTGATATTGATGAGCCCATTGTGACTGAAAATCAAGATATAATAAAAACGCTGAATTCACTGTGCGTAGAGATGGACGAACGGTATAATCTTTTGAAAGCAGCTCATGTGAGAAATATCAGCGAATACAACAAGAAATTCATTAAAAAGAGGCTAAATCCGGAGAAAGGACACCGTTATCTTCCTTATATCGTTGTCGTGATTGATGAGTTTGCTGATTTGATTATGACTGCAGGAAAAGAGATTGAAAGTCCTATTGCCCGTCTGGCCCAATTGGCACGAGCCATTGGTCTTCATCTGATTATTGCAACCCAAAGACCTACCACCAATATCATTACGGGTGTGATCAAAGCAAACTTTCCCGCCAGGATTGCCTTTCGTGTTACTTCTCAGATTGATTCCAGGACCATTCTTGACAGTACAGGTGCAAATCAGCTGGTCGGACGGGGCGATATGCTGATCTCAACAGGCAATGACCTTACCCGTTTGCAGTGTGCATTTATCAATTCCGAAGAAATTGAGAAAGTAACAGATTTTATCAGTAACCAACAAGGTTTTGGTCAGCCCTATGAATTACCTGAATACGAAGATGAGAGCAGTTTGAATGGGGGCAATGCAAAAAAAGTCGATTCATGGGATGAATTGTTTGAGGAGGCCGCACGCCTGGTGGTAAGGCATCAGCAAGGATCAACCTCATTGATCCAGCGAAAGTTCTCCATTGGGTATAATCGTGCAGGACGCATTATGGACCAACTTGAAACTGCCAATATCGTTGGTTCACATGAAGGAAGCAAAGCAAGGCAGGTTCATTTTCCCGATGAATACGCCCTGGAACATTATTTGAATGATTTATTCAAGACAAACCAATGATGATTATATGATACGATATACCTTTCTTTTAGCAATGGTTATCATACTTACCCATGTTTTGGCTGCAAGGGTGCAGGGCCAGAATCTCAATGCCCAAAAATTACTTCAATCCCTGGCCGAGAAGCATAATGGATACGGTAACCTGACAGCCGATTTTACTTTTCATTACAAAAATCTTCAAACGGAAAATGAAAACCAATGGAATGGTTCTATCCTGATGAAAGGTGAAAAATATAAGCTGAAGCTCGACCATTCAACCATCTTTTATAATGGCCAAACTTTGTGGAACTATCTGCATGAAGCCAATGAGGTGAATATATCCGAACCTCCTAAGGAAACAGATCCGGATATAATCAATAATCCCCATCAGATATTTGCTATTTACAAGAAAGACTTTAAAAGCAAATACCTGGGTGAAGAAACCCTTGATGGGAATCCGTTTTATGTGATTGATCTGTATCCCAATGATCTTGATAAAGAATATAGCCGGATCAGACTTTATCTTACCACAGCGGATATTCAGATTCATACTGCCAAAATATTTGGTAAGGATGGTTCCAGGTATGTGATCCGGATAGATCAATTGAAACCAAATCAAACTTTTGCGGATTCGGTATTTGTTTTTAATAAGAAAGCTCATCCTGGTGTGGAGGTAATTGACATGCGCTTTTAACCAAAGCCAAGAAAAAATCATTGTTTCCTTGGCGTAATAACCGATAGATTGTTAACCCGGATCATTTTGGGTATTGGATCCTGGCGTGATAAAAGTTTTGCAATTTTTTCTTGAAAATACCTCTGATAATGGTAATTTCTCTGAAAGTTATGTCGACATTTTCAAATTGTCCACTATTAAGTTGAGAGTCAATTATATTATCGACAAGGCTGTTAATGGTTTTTTCGTCGAGGACATTATAACTCCGGGAAGCGGCTTCAACAGAATCAGCCATCATTAACAGTGCCATTTCTTTGGAAAAAGGTTTTGGCCCGGGATATGTAAATTCAGTCTCATCCACTTCATCTTCATTAAATTCTTGCAAATATTTTTTGTAAAAATAATGAACCTTGGTTGTTCCGTGATGGGTACGGATAAAATCGACTATAGGACCGGGAAGTTTAAATTTATAGGCGTATTCAACCCCTTTTTTCACATGATTAATGATGAGTTTGGCGCTTTCTCGAAACGATAATTGCTGGTGGGGATTAAACTCGGTATTTTGATTTTCAATAAAATAGAAAGGGTTTTTCATTTTTCCTATATCGTGATAAAGTGCGCCGGTACGAACAAGCAATGTATTGCTTCCAGTCTGGTAAGCAGCTGTTTCCGCGAGGCTGGCTACCTGAAGGGAGTGTTGGAAAGTTCCCGGTGCCTGTTCGGAAAGTCTTCGCAACAGGGGCTGGTTTGTATCAGACAATTCCATTAAGGTTACATCAGAGAGAAAGCCAAATGTTTTTTCAAATATGAAGATGAGGGGATAGGAAGTAAGTACCAAAGCACCGTTAATCCCAAAATATCCGACATTAACCCAGTCAACCCCTTCGATATTGCCTTCCTGCGTTATAGAAAGTCCGTAATAAACAAAAATGTAGCTCAGCACAACCATGGCTGCGGAAAGAAAGAGTTTACCTCGCCTGCTGAGACTGGTAAGGCTGAATATGGCAACAATCCCTGCAATAAAATTTAGAAATACGAATTCAAAGCTACTGGGTACAAATGACCCGATCAGCATAATGGTAATGATATGGATGAAAAGGGCCAGGCGGGCATCATAAAATGAACGGATAATGATGGGTAAAATCGCAAAGGGTATGATATAGAGTACTTCGGGTCTTATCTTCACGGTTATGCTGGAAACCGATACCATCAAGATCACCAGCAAGAGAATAAATATGGTTTTCAGACTGTCCTGAAGAATCTCAAACCTGAAATGATAGAGAAACAAATAAAGGACAAAAATAGCCGCAAATACAAAAAGAAACTGTCCCAACAGGATGATGCTATATTGATAATCGCCTCCCATCCTTTGTTCATAAGCTCTTTTTAACGATTCCAGTATCTGATCAGTTTTCTGATCCACTACTTCTCCTTTGGAAACAATACGCTCTCCGGCCTGAACCATACCTTTGGTCAGGCTAATGTTATCAAGCATACTTTGCTTTACATTTTCCGTAGTTTCTGCATCATACAATACATTGGGCTTAATGAAATCGTAAAAATTTAAGTCTTCAAAAAAGTCAGCTTGTTTTTTGCTTTTTAAATCCAAACTGTCCAGATAATATTCAACATGATTGATCACATATTTGTAAGCTTCCTTCTGAACATACAATTGGTCAAATGTATACTTCTCTGCAAGATTATCCTTTAGCACAACAATTTCGGATTTTGCTGTCATATCTCTGTAATCCACGGATACTTCTATGATTCCTCGATTATACACACCCCGGAACAGGTCAAGGCCATACTGGAAAAATATTTGGGTATGCTTTTCAAACTCACTGTTTATATAGTTGTCTTTCAATGTCTTTCCATTGTATTTTTGCTGAAAGACTTCTCTTAATCTCTTGTTATAAGTTTGCGTAAATTGTTTGATCTGATTTTTCTGAATTGTTGTATCATAACGGTAATAGGGCTTGAAATCGCTGAGAATACTGTCTCTTTCAGCCTTTATTTGCTTCTGACCTTTATAAATGGGAAAGTCAAAGGGAGCTATCAGGGTTTCATGAATCCAGGGTTTTCCTTTCTGAAATTCATATTTGAATTTCCCCTCCCTGGGCAGGAAATTGACGATGATTGCAATCGTAAGCAGGAACAATACACCGTTGAAGATGTTTTTATACTTATCCTTTACGAATGAAAAAATATTTTTCATA
>CAYYLT010000066.1:2856-13670 GCA_964472385.1 uncultured Bacteroidales bacterium | reverse complement strand
GGCTCTTCCTCATAATACTTATATCCATCCCTCTTTCTGTATATGCTCAGGAAACCAGCATTGTCTCCCCCGATCTTCAAGCCTACCGGAAAGGACTGGAGCTATTTGACAAGGAGAAATTCGCTGCGGCCCAGCAACAGTTTGAGATGTCCCTTGAACAACTGGACCGGGATGAAACAGAACTTAGGGCAAATGCAAGATACTATATCGCAATCTGCGCTATTGAACTTTATCACGAAGATGCCGAACATCTCTTAGACCAATTTATCTCCCAATTCCCGGAAAACCCAAAGGTCAACTCAGCCTATTTTTATATGGGCACTTTCCAATACCGCCAGAAAAAATATCATCAGACCATTCATTGGTTTAATAAGATCAACCGTAAAAAACTCAACAAAGAAGAACTGGGTGAATACCATTTTAAACTGGGTTACAGCTATTATCAGCGGGATAAACTCACCGAAGCAAGCAAGGCTTTCTTTGAGATAAAAGACGGAAACGCTACCTATGCAAGTCCGGCTTTGTACTATTACTCGCAAATTGCCTACCAAAAAAGCAATTATCAGACAGCCCTGGAAGGATTTCAACAGCTTACCCAAAACAATACCTTCTCTCCTATTATGCCCTATTACATTACACAAATCTATTACCTCCAGGAAAAATATGAGCAGGTCATTGATTATGCACCGCAGTTTGTGCAATCTGCCAGCGCCAAAAGATTGCCAGAGATTGCCAAAATTATCGGAGATTCATACTACCAGTTGCAACAATACGACAGTGCCCTGACCTATTTGAAAATGCACCAGGTAAAAGGGGGACAAATGAACCGACAGGACTATTACCAATTGGGATATGTAGCTTATCAGCTGGATAGCCTGGACAAAGCCATCCAAAATTTTGAAAAAATAACCAATAAGGAAGATACCCTGGCCCAAAATGCCTATTACCACCTGGCAGATTGTTATCTTAAACAGGATAAGAGGAATAATGCCCGACTGGCCTTTGAATTTGCCGCCAATCTTCATTATGATCCCCAGATCAGGGAAAGCGCCCTGTTTAATTTTGCCAAGATAACCTACCAGATGCGTAACACCCCATTTAACGCTGCTATTAAGGCTTTCAAAGAATATATCAACGCTTACCCCGATTCGGAAAATACGCCTCAGGCATACAACTATCTGGTAAAAGCCTATTTAAATTCAAACAATTACAAGGATGCCCTTCAATCACTGGATGAACTGGATAAGCTGGAAGTCCCTCTCCGGAAAGCTTATCAAAAGGTTGCCTTTTTCAGAGGCCTGGAACTGTATAATAACCGCCATTACCAGGAAGCAATACAAACGTTTAACAAATCCATTAAATACAATGATTACAATCAACGCATTGCAGCCCTCTGTAAATACTGGAGCGGAGAAGCTCATTACCAACTCCAGCATTATGAAAAGGCAACCGCCAGCTATAACCGTTTTTTGCTTTCACCCGGCGCCTATAATACAGAAGTTTATGAAAGAGCCCATTATAATCTGGGTTATGCCTGCTTTAAGCTGGAAGACCACCCCCAGGCCATCAAATGGTTCAGAAAATATGCTAATTTAAGCCGCTCAGAAAAAAACAAATACCTTGTAGATACCTATAACCGTATCGGTGATTCCTATTTTATCCGCCGTAAATATTGGCAAGCTATTGATTACTATGATAATGCCCTTCAACTGGACCTGAGAAGCCAGGATTATGCCCTTTACCAAAGAGGCTTTGCCCTGGGCTTGCTTAACCGGCCCGAAAAAAAGATCGCTACACTCAAAAGACTGATCGACCATTATCCGGAATCAGGATATTTGGATGATGCCCACTTCGAAATAGGCAAAAGCTATATGAACCTTGATCAACAAGAAAATGCACTGAATTATTTTACACGGATAACAGAGGATTTCCCCTCCAGCAATTATGTTAAGGAATCTCTGGTACAACTGGGCCTTATTCATTATAACCTTAATAACAATCAAAAAGCCATCAGTTACTATAAACGCGTATTGACAGAATATCCCGGAACTGAACAGGGCAGAAATGCACTTACCGGACTTAAAAATATCTATGTCGATATGAACCGGGTCGGTGAATATTTTAGCTATATCAACAGCCTGGGTGATTACGGCAGAGTAAGCACGAATGAACAGGACTCCCTGACCTATATCTCAGCAGAAAAGGCATACATGAACGAAGGATGTGATAATGCCATAGATCATTTTCAGCAATATCTTGAAAAATTCAGAAATGGCAATTTTACCGTTAATGCCCATTTTTACATGGCCGACTGCTTCAACAGACAAAATAGCGAGGAGAAGGCACTTGATCACTATCAATACGTTATCAACCAACCCCAAAATTCTTTCACAGAGCAGGCGCTTAGCGAAGCAGCCCGCATTAATATGAATATGAAAAATCACCATCAAGCCCTGGATCACCTGAAAAAACTCGAAAAAGTAGCCGAAGTCAAAAGAAATCTCATCTTCTCACGAACAGGCCAAATGCGCGCCCATTATTTTCTGGAGCAATATCAGAAAGCCTATGAAGCTGCCGATAAAGTACTGCATACCGAAAAAGTCAATGACCGTGAGAAACGTGAAGCACACTTCATGAAAGCCAAAGCTTTGTTCTTTGAAGAGAAATATGATATGGCACTGAAAGAATTCCGGATCGTTTCTGCAAAAGAGGTTAACAGCAGTGAAGGAGCCGAGGCGAAGTACCGGACTGCCCAAATCTATTACCAACAAAAACAATATAAAGTAGCTGAAAATGAAATATTTGATTTCCTGCAGCAAAATTCCTCCCAGGAATATTGGAAAGCAAAAAGCTTTATCCTCCTGGCCGATGTCTATCTGGCTATGCAAGATACTTTCCAGGCCAAACATACCCTGAAAAGCATCATCGAAAACTATAAACCGGAAGACAAAAACGATGGTATCCTCCAAACGGCCAAAAATAAGTACAATACGATCGTTGAACAGGAGAAATACCAGATGGAAAACGATACCCTGGAAGAAAAATTGAAAATACGCTTAAAAGAACAGCAAGACGATGATACATCCCTGGAAATACAAAACAAACGGGAACAGCTCCGGGATAGCACCATAAAATATAGCGAATGATGAGAATTCAAAAGTATTGCATATGGATGTTGGCCACCTGCCTTACACCAATAAGTTGTCTTTTGGCTCAGGAAGAGACAGAAAAGATCGATAAGAGTGTACAGGTGGTCAGAACTTATAAACCCAAAGTTAAAGATGCTTATAAAATAGATGAACTGCCAGAAATAACTGATACCACCCAATCGCAACCCGACTTCAACTACTATATCCTGCCCAAAAGGGTGCAAACCACATTTGAAGTAGAACCCATACCCGCAGCAACAATGGTATCTGAACCCATTACCGAACTCTACGGCAATTACATTAACCTGGCCATGGGCAATAAATTTGCACCCCTTGCTGAAATTAGCCTTACCAATAAACGTGCAAAAAAAAGAGCTTATGGCGTGTTTCTCCGCCACCATTCATCTGCAGGGAAGGTTCCACTCGGAAACAATATCAAACAAAAAACAGGCTATGCCCTCAATCAGGTGACATTGTTCGGAAAACAAATTTTTTCAAATGCTGATTTGAATGCCCAATTCGACCTTAACAGCAATACCCGCTATTTCTATGGATACAATACCAATATACAGGATACAAACCTGCGAAAAGATGATATACGCCAAAATTTAACCAGTGTAGGCTTTGAGCTGGGATATAAAAGTACTTACCTTGACTCAGCCCACCTTAATTATGACCTTCAAATAAACGGCCATCATCTGAATGATAAATTCAATACCCAGGAAAACCTGCTGACTTTTTCCGCAGATTTTGACCGTTTTTTTGACAACTATCACGCCGGTATTCAAACTGGCTACAGCTATCTGCAACATGAATCCGAGGTAGACTCATTAAACAACAATCTTCTTGAGATTTCACCCTGGATCGCCAAATACGGAGATGACTGGAGAATCCAGGGAGGGGTCCGTTTTTTCGCGGATAAAGTAGACGGAAATACGCGGGCACAAATGTACCCCTCAGTACATATGGAATATGACATGGTCAGTCAATATTTTATTCCATATGGAGGTGTCGACGGCAAATTAAACATGAATCCATACCAATCCGCCACAAACAAAAATCCCTATATCCTGCCCGGTACACGCATTCAAAATACCAATCTCAATATGATACTCTATGCCGGTATACGCGGGCACCTTGGTCCTTCTACCTTTTACAACGCCAGCGTCAAATACAGCATCTTTGAAAACATGCACTTCTTTGTGAATGAATATGGCTTAACCGACAGCATGGCAAACCAGTTTAATGTGGCCTACAGCGACGGTGAAAAGACTAATCTCTTCGGCGAACTGTCATTCGAACTGAGTGATGAGCTGAATTTGAGACTTAAAGGCAATTATTATGATTATACACTTTATGATCAGTCAAAGCCCTGGCATAAACCCCAATATGACCTAACAGTCACTGGAAGATATGATCTCAGAGACAAAATTATCCTTGAAACAGATCTGTTCCTTTGCAGCGAACGCTGGGTAAATCCACCTTCAAAAAACAGCGAATCCACCAAACTCAAAGGTTTTGCTGACCTGAATCTGAACCTGGAATACAGGTATTCTAAAGTGCTCTCCGGATATCTTAAGGTGCAAAATATCCTCGGTAATAATTATGCCATATGGCAAAACTATCCGGTTTATGGCCTTCAGGTCTTTCTTGGCGTAACCTATGCGTTTTAACTTACAACCCCCCCCCACATATAATATACTGATATTCAATGAAAAAGTAACCCAGTCAGAATGATGACGAACTGAAATAAACCCTTTCGATCAGAAACCCTGTACATGTGATCCACACCTTCCGTTTCATAACTCATATAAATTATTGGTAATGTGTTTAAAAAAACCAGAATTTATCGGAATATTATCATGATTATGCAGATAATTTTTGTTAACTTTACCTATAAAGAAAAACAACTTAAATCACTGATAGTCAGTAAATTGTAAATCAATTAACAACATCTCATTCAATGTCTATGCAAAAAAAGGATCAGGAAAACAAAAGCACAGAATATCAGGATTATTCAGCAGTAAGCATTCAGGTGCTTGAAGGATTGGAAGCTGTGCGGAAACGCCCCGCTATGTATATCGGTGATCTGTCGGAGAAGGGGCTGCATCATCTTGTTTATGAAGTCATTGACAACTCCATCGACGAAGCCCTGGCAGGTTATGCCAAACATATTGATATTATCATCAATGAGGACAATTCCATTACCACTATCGATGACGGAAGAGGCATTCCGGTAGATTACCACGAGAAAGAGGGCAAATCAGCCCTGGAAGTGGTTATGACCGTTTTGCATGCCGGTGGTAAGTTTAATAAAGATTCCTATAAAGTATCCGGTGGATTGCACGGTGTGGGGATCTCCTGTGTTAATGCCCTCTCATCTTACCTGAAAGCAGAAATACACCGCAACAACAAGATCTATTTCCAGGAATACAGAAAAGGCAAACCCGTAAGCGAAATCCAGGAAATCGGAACGACCGACAAAACCGGAAGCACCATAACCTTTATGCCCGATCATGAGATATTCGCAGTGAAAGAATTCAACTATGAAACCCTCGTTTCACGCCTGAGGGAGCTGGCCTTTCTGAACAAGGGTATTCAACTGAGCATCGTCGATAAACGGGAGCTGGAGGAAAATGGCAATGGTGGCGAGTACCGCAATGATACTTTTTATTCTGAAGAGGGCCTGAAGGAGTTCATAGAATTTCTCGATGCAACCCGTGATAAAATCATTCAAAATACCGTACACGTCGAAACAACAAAGAATGCCATACCCGTCGAAATCGCTTTGCAATACAACAATGCCTATTCGGAAAATGTCCATTCCTATGTCAATAATATCAATACCATTGAAGGCGGAACTCATCTGGCAGGTTTCAGAAGAGGCCTGACTAGAACCCTAAAAAATTATGCCGAGAAATCCGGTATGCTCACAAAATTAAATTTTACCATCAGTGGCGACGATTTCCGGGAAGGACTTACAGCCATCATATCCGTTAAGATACAGGATCCCCAGTTTGAAGGGCAAACCAAAACAAAACTTGGAAACTCTGATGTTGTTGGGGCCGTTGATCAGGCCACCAGCGAGCTGTTGACCAACTACCTGGAAGAAAACCCCAAAGATGCCAAAACCATTGTATCCAAAGTGATCACAGCCGGTCAGGCACGTCATGCAGCCCGTAAAGCCCGCGAAATGGTACAACGCAAAAATGCCATGAACGGATCGGGTTTACCTGGTAAACTCGCCGACTGCTCCAGTAAAGACCCGGAAAACACGGAAATATACCTCGTCGAAGGGGATTCCGCCGGAGGAACAGCTAAACAGGGTCGCGACAGAAAATTCCAGGCTATCCTGCCCCTAAAAGGGAAAATACTCAATGTCGAAAAAGCCCTGAGAAGCAAAATATTTGAAAACGATGAGATCAAAAATATCTTTACAGCCCTGGGCGTTACCATTGGTACGGAGGAGGACAGCAAAGAACTGAATATTTCCAAACTACGGTATAATAAGATTATCATCATGTGCGACGCCGACGTTGATGGAAGCCATATTGAAACCCTTATCATGACCTTCTTCTTCCGCTATATGACCGTGCTCGTTAAAAAAGGATATATCTATATCGCTACGCCCCCACTCTACCAAATAAGAAAAGGAAAGCAAATAAGATATTGCTGGAACGATGAAGAACGTGCACGGATTGTCGAAGAGCTGGGTAAAGGCAAAGAAAGCAATGTTACCATCCAACGGTATAAAGGACTTGGTGAGATGACTTCAGAGCAATTGTGGGAAACTACAATGGATCCCACATTTCGTAAGTTGCGCCAGGTTACCATTGATAGTGCCGCTGAGACCGACAGAATATTCTCTATGCTCATGGGTGATGATGTGCTCCCCAGAAGAGAATTCATCCAATCTCATGCAAAATACGCAAATATTGATGCGTAAAATTTTTTGTGATTGTGAAATATAAAACCGGCTGAAAAAACAAAAAGCACTTATAATTAATAGGATGCCCGCATTTGTGGCTTGTAAAATGCAAAATTACGAGCCAATATTCTTGCAAATCCTTGCATTTATCTTCATTTTTGGCCATTAGCTCGTCATCTAACCTGCTGTATTCTTATACAAGACAAGTCTGTATATACATTAAATTTAAGGGATATACCTTTGTGGTGTATAAGGAAGGCTAAATCTTGATACCAGGTCGACAGCCAATTGATCAGGTGTTTCTGTTCATATACATTTTGTGGACAGATATAAATTTATTATTTTTCTCCATCCAAATCATACCAAAATCTTACATTATGAAAGTTATGAATCATCTGTTCCGTGCTATCCTCTTCTTATTCATGGGTGCTTTTGTTGTCATTTCATGCAAACAAAATCGATACGAAGCAAGAATCATCGATAAAGATGGCGTTGAAGTAGCTGTGCTGAAAGATCATAAAAATAGTGTTCAGGCAAACATTGCCGTTGATATTGGCAATACCATGTATCAATTGTTGGTAAATGATTCCAATGAACTTTATTTTCCCGTATCCTTAAAAGATTATCAGTCTACCCATGATAAGCATGGTAATCCTTTTATGTATCCATGGGGAAACAGGCTCGAAGACTACCATTATTATTTCAATGACCAAAAAATCAACGTGGATACAACCATCCCGTCATTATACTTTCAGCGCGATGGGAACAACCTGCCGCTTCACGGGTATATGGTAAAGACCGATGCCTGGAAAACAACGAATCATCAGGCCTCAAATGATCAGGGAGCTACCCATACGGCCCAAATTAAGTTTTCAGAACATCCCAAACTAATGAAAAACTACCCCTTTCCCCATATACTAAAAATGACACATACCTTAAAAGACGGGGAAATCTCCATAAAAGTTACGGTACAAAATACAGGCGAAAAAACCATGCCCCTGGCATATGGCTTTCATACGTACTACAAAATACCAGATATGGATGAGCAAAATACCTATCTGAATATTCCCGCCGATAAATTTTTTGAACTCGACAGCCTTTCCCTGCCTACCGGAAATTTAAAAGATATTGAAAGCCTTATTTCCGAACCACACCATTGCCGGCTGGGTAAAAAGAAAATTGATCACATTTTTACGGAATTGCACCAGGCAAATAAACCCTTTGCAACCTTTTCATTGCAAAAACCCCGTCATTCCACCAGTATACACATCGGCTCGCGTTACCGGTATACTACTGTTTATTCTCCTGTAAGCCAGGGGACGCGATTTATCTGCATTGAACCCATGATGGCTCCTACCAACGGATTCAACCTCTACCATAAAGAAAAGTGGGATCATCTGCCCATAGTCAAACCCGGAGAAACACAATCGTCAACATTTAAAATTACTGTTCCATAACACGGACAAACAGAATAAAAATCAAGTAAATGCGTCAGTTTAACCCATCAATAATACAACCTTAAATGCATTTGCTATTGCATCAGATTTTGTATATTGTAATTGATTTTAGTATCAAAATAAAAAGGAGGTTCAGATGAATATTACAATGAAAATCACTACAGTAGGAGTACTTTTTCTACTGATTGTCCTTTCCGGCGTATGGCTCACAAATACAGGTAAACCTTACAATCCGGTAGTTTTTAACGTCCATAAGCTTATTTCGGTTGCCGGGGTAATTGTTACCGGTATCTTTGTCTATAAACTGCTCAGGAGTATAGAGATATCCCCCCTTCTCTGGACAGTTACCATTGTTACCGGGTTGCTCTTCATCATCCTGCTGGTCACCGGCGGTTTATTGAACCTCGATAAACCGTTTTACGACCTGATGCGCACCATTCACCGTATAACCCCAGCCATTTCAATCATATTAACCATTGTGATCTTTTATTTGCTCCTTAAAAAATAATGCGCTCTTTCACCTAACCTTGATTTTTAGCAAATAATTCTGACGCTATTAAAAAACCTGACTTTTTGCTTTATTAATTTTCGCAAAAAGCCACTTTTTCTAATGCGGGGTTGCCTGTATCCTCACAGCCAACCTTAATGCATTCAAAAACTTCACTGCATCGGTTTGTGAATGGTGAAGGCTAAAAATGATATATTTGCTGACGATGATATATGAATGGAAATATAATCCTTATGAAGCAACGCAGATTATTCATTCTTTCTCTTTTCAGCGGACTGTTATTAAGCCTTCCCTGGTATCCGTGGTTTTCAGGAATCATCCTGCTGGTAGCATGGGTACCTTTGCTCTTTGTGGAGGAATATTTTTATAGCAATAAGGATCAATATAAACCCTATGTATGTTGGGGTTTTACGTATATATCCTTCTTCACCTGGAACCTGCTCACCACCTGGTGGCTTTATAAAGCTTCCCTGCCGGGCGCCATCATCGTGGTGGTCATCAACAGCTTTTTAATGTCGCTGGTTTTTTTGCTTTTTCACCTCACCAAACGCAATGTAGGCCGTCGCTTTGGTAATTTTTCCCTGCTGTTCTACTGGATAGGATGGGAGTACTTTTATCTGAATGCAGAAATATCCTGGCCATGGTTGAACCTGGGAAACGGATTTGCCAAAGATATAAGCCTTATTCAATGGTTTGAACATACAGGAATACTGGGAGGAACGCTATGGATCCTGGCTGTCAACTTCATTATATTTGGCGTGCTCCGCCATTTCATCCTTTACAAATCTTTTTCTACCCAGATGCCCAGGCTCATATTTTTGCTTGCACTGATCATTCTGCCCCCTGTGCTTTCCTTTAACCTGAGCTACCGGAAGGAGAAAAACGGAAATCCTGTCGAAGTGGGTATCGTCCAGCCCAACATAGATCCCTATCATGAAAAGTTCTCCGGAATGGATCAACAGAAGCAGCTTGATGTGATCCTGGATCTGGCAGAAAAAATCGTAACCCCGGGCACAAATTATATCGTCGGTCCTGAAACAGCCTTGTTTGATTCCGTCTCAGAAAATGACCTCCATAGCCACCATGCCATACGCAGAATAAAACATTTTGTCGATAAGCACCCCCAGGTTCATTTCATTATTGGCATGGATTCATACAAAACCTATCAATCTGAAGAACCCCCAAGTCCTACAGCGCGTAAAACCGGCAAGCCTGGTGTTTATATCGATCATTTCAATGCTGCTATACAGATTGATACATCCGGAACATATCAGGTCTATCACAAATCCAAACTGGTGGCAGGGGTAGAAAAAATGCCCTATCCCCGTATCTTCGGTTTCCTGAACCATTGGATCCTGGATATGGGAGGAATAAAAGGATCAAGGGGTAGTCAGCCCCACCGCGAAGTATTCCATGCTCCTGGCGTGCAGGCCCATGTTGCCCCTGTGATCTGCTATGAATCGATCTATGGCGAGCATGTCTCAGATTACGTTAAAAAAGGAGCAAACCTGATCTTTGTGATCACCAACGACGGCTGGTGGGGCCAGACCATTGGCTACCGTCAGCACCTGCATTATGCCCGGCTGCGGGCTGTGGAAACCCGCAGAAGCATCGCCCGGGCTGCCAACACCGGTATTTCCTGCCTTATCGATCCGAACGGACGCCTCAGCAGGCCAACCGGATGGGGTAAAGAAAAAGCCATCCATGGCTCCATGCAAACCAACGAAAAGTTAACTTTCTATGTCCGTTATGGCGACTATATCGGAAGGGTT
>CAYYLT010000066.1:0-2756 GCA_964472385.1 uncultured Bacteroidales bacterium | reverse complement strand
TCCGTTATGGCGACTATATCGGAAGGGTTGCCGCCTTTATGGCCGTTTTTGCCATCCTATACCTGATTGCCAAAGTCCTGGTCAGCCGCAGCAGGCATGCCGATCTGGAAAAACTCCGAAAGCCCCAGTGAAAGAAGGCACCGTTTTGCAATGCCATCATCTTTGCATCCAGCATTCTTACATTTGCACTTGCTCGCATTCACGCATTCTTGAATTCTAATGTTCATAAAATTACACACTTTCCCATTTCTACATTGAAAAATTGAAAAACTTCCACACTAACAGCGCAACATTCACATATTCAAGTATTCAAACATTCATGCATTTTGCATCTTCCCGTCTTTTTCCTTACCTTGCACCTGCAACCAAAAACGTCAGTCCTATGTGCGGCAGATATATAGAAGTCCAGAAAATCGAAGTCATTGAAAAGCGATTCAATGTAAAAGCACCGGATAGCCTGGATTATAAACCCAGCTACAACATCTCTCCGGGTCAAAATGCACCGGTTATCACCAGTGAAAAGCCGGATACCCTTCAAATGTATCAGTTCGGACTGACTCCCTTCTGGGCGAAGAAGGCGATGTATCTGTTCAACGCCCGGGCAGAGGGAGACAAAAACAAGGAGAATGATCCGGCGTATACCGGAGCCATGGACATCATCCGGAAACCTGCCTTCCGCAAGCCCATAAGGTCACAACGCTGCCTGGTGATTGCCGATGCCTTCATCGAAGGAACGACCGGTGAAGGATTGAGCAAACCCTTTGTCGTTTACCTGAAAAACCGCAAACGTCCATTTGCCTTAGCTGGAATATGGGACCGCTGGGAAAACAAAGATCAGGATATGATCCTGAACGCTTTCAGCATCATCACCACCGTAGCCAACGAGCTGATAAGCAAGCTGCCCCATCACCGCTGCCCCGTTATCCTTCCGGAAAATGAAGAAAGAAGATGGCTCAGCACCGATGCACCGGTCGGCGAGGTGCTCGATCTGCTCAAACCTTATCCCGCAGAGGAGATGAATGCCTATCCCATATCCTCAAAAATAAAAAACCCCAGAGCTGAGGGCGCCGATCTTTTAAATCCTGCCGGAGAACGCATCAACCCGGAGTCCGAGATACAAATCGAAAAAGACCTGAAAAAACAGGGCATGGGTAACCCCCGTAAACGATGAATATGTAAGTTGTTGTAAATCAAAAACAAGTTGTGCCATGGTATGCCATCCTCTTTTCTTTGCAGGGATGAATGCCGTATAATATTCTTTCTACCATGCAAAAAAACATTTTTTATAAAACTTTCTATGCTGATTTACGTAGCTGATAGAAAGCAAGATAAATAGTTTACTTTTCAACCCGTACCCGATACCCCATGACAATACAAAGCTTTCGGTACCTGTGTTATTTATAATATCAGTAAAACAGCGGAAGAAAATCATACAATCACTAACCAATAAATCATTTGATCATGAAAAATTTGAACATTTTTACTTTTTCGGAAAGATTTAAGAAAGGACTTGCAAAGCTGCCGGTCCTGGCTATTATCCTGTCTTTCACTCTGGTCGCATGTGAAACGGAAGAAAACGAAGATCAACAGGATGCATTTGAACCAAATAATGAATGGACCAATGCATCTTCTGTTTCATTGGATAAGCTATATAATGCAAGAATCATGGATGACAGCGATGATGATTATTACCTGTTTACTACCGCTCATTCGTCTGAAACATACGATATTGTTTCCTTTCAATTTACCGGTGTAGGCAAAGATATGAAGATTTGTGCGGAAATACTCGATGAAAACGGACAATCGCTTGCCTCAGCTCATAGCAAGACTCCAGGTGCCAACTGGACCTATAACCTGACATGCCCGGGGGGTACCTACATCATTAATGTGGACGGAGATGACGGATGGGAAACATACACCGGACCCTATGCCTTTAAAATATCCAATCTGGACTCAAATGACACCCACGCCCCTAACCATGCTATTGAGTCGGCTGCATCAGTCAGTATGAATGAAGACCTTCATTGTACCATATTATCTTATGATGAAGAGGACTTCTTTATGTTTACTAATGAAAATACCAATTATTGGCAAAAGTTCAACCTTTCATTTAACCAGGTCTCATCTGAATTTCAGGTACATTATGAAATACTGGATGCAAATCGCCAATCCATAACTGATGGTAGTGCCAGTGACCAGGGAGCTAATGCATCTGCGCAATTCCCAACAAAATCTGATAAAATATACGTTAAGGTTTGGGGATATGATTATTATCTGAATACCAAAGGCAATTGTATACTCAACCTGTCTGTGGCAGACGCCAATGACGATAATGAGCCCGATGATACCTTTGCAGACGCCCGCGAGATAAGCAGTTTCCCTTCAGGAGATATTAACGGATCCATTGTCTGTAAAGCAGCAAATAACAACGACGGAGATTATGAATTCTTTAAAGTCAACGTTAAAGCCGGTAAAAAAGTTCAATTTACCGTTGATCCGGCTGCTTCAAACACGGAAATGCATTTTGGTATATACAATGCCGACGAATCCTATACCGGGAATAATAAGGACGGCAGTGATGGGGAAACGCTCAATTATTATCTGGATAACCCCTCAGCCAGTGATGTGGTACTTTACATCAAATTAGGTGCCTTCCCTGGTGATAACGGAGATTATACCATTTCCTTCACCGAAACAACGGCTGATTGATAATGGAAATCATGCAAAAAAATGTTACTGCTTTTTGCATATAACCT
>CAYYLT010000065.1:0-13945 GCA_964472385.1 uncultured Bacteroidales bacterium | reverse complement strand
ACATTCCCAATCCCTTTTTTTTGGCGATCAGCATTTGATATTTTATTCAGAAGATATTGCGCCCACTTCGGTAGATGTGGCGGATCTGGATAGCGACGGGGACCGGGATGTGCTATCGGCCTATGACAATGAGTTGATCTGGTATGAAAATATAACCGGACAGCCATCTTTCAGCTCAAAGCAGGTGATCACATCCTGTGCGGCTGGCAGTGAGCGAATGATATTCGTTCAGGCTGCTGACATTGACGGCGATGGAGACCAGGATATTTTATCCGCTGGCTGTAAGGACAGCATGCTTGTCTGGTACGAAAATACCGATGGGCAGGGCACCTTCGATGTAGAACATGCATTGTCAGCTTCTTCTTCCAGGGCAGCCGATGCTGTTTATTCGGCAGATATTGACGGTGATGGAGACCAGGATGTCCTTTCCATTTCATTTTGGGATAACCAAATCGGATGGTATGAGAATACCGACGCACAGGGCTCATTTGGGACTTACCAGGTTATAACAAGCAATGCAAAGGGCGTAAAGTCTGTTTCTTTTGCTGATATGGATGGTGATGCTGATTTGGATATTGTGGCTGCAGCTTACTGGAATAATCAGATTGTCTGGTATGAAAATACCGATGGCGATGGGTCTTTCGGTCCACGGCAGATTGTTACCACTTCGGCAGTGGATATAGGATCTGTTAATACAGCCGATATGGATGGTGACGGAGATCAGGATATATTATCTGCTTCTTACGGGGATAATAAAATCGCCTGGTATGAAAATACAGACGGTCAGGGTACTTTCGGATCGCAGCATGTGATCACCACCCTGGCCACCCGTCCGTTATCAGTTTACGCCACTGACCTGGACGGGGATGGGGATAATGATATCCTTTCCGCTTCTTTCCTGGATAACAGGGTTGCCTGGTATGAAAATACCGATGGTAACGGAACATTTGGACCCCAGCGAACCATCACCACCAAAGGTGACAGGCCGGGATTTGTTTATGCCGGTGATCTGGATGGTGACGGCGATCAGGATGTGCTCTCGGCTTCGTTTGACTTTAAAATTGCCTGGTATAACAATACTTTGCCTATGAGAATTGTTAAGAATCCTACGGATACCTCTGTCGGAGTTAATACCCCTGCGAGCCTGACAATAACAGCCAATGCTGTCAGTCAGTACCAGTGGCAGGTAGATACCAGCAAAGGTTTTTTCGATATCACGGATGAGGAGCTTTATGCAGGTATTCATTCAGACATGTTGGAAATAAGTGAAGCACCTATGGAGCTGGATGGATACCGGTACCGGTGCATTATTTCAGAAGGTTCGGATACATTGGTTTCAGGAGCAGCAGCGCTCAAGGTTGCAGAGACACAACCTCCTGTCTTTTCTGATGTACCCGGTAATTTGATTCTGGGAGCAGAAACCAACTGTGAGGTAGCCCTTACGGATTATACCACCCAGGTTGAAGTGACAGATAATGTTGATGAGGATCCTGAGGTTACGCAGGATCCGATAGCAGGTACAACCATTCCCCGCTCAACCATAACCGTAACCTTTACTGCTACAGATGATGCCGGGAACAGTGCGCAGGATTCATTTCAGATCCAGGTTGTGGACCAATCTGCACCGGTTATCAACTCTGCCCATAATGACCAAACCCTTGAAGGAGGTGTGGATTGTCAGGCTACATTGCCCGATTATGCCGCTACTTTGGTGGCAACTGATAACTGTTATAGGGCTTCAGAACTGGATGTCACCCAAACACCAGCGGCTTTTACTCCTCTTTCCGGTCAGTCCAATGAGGTAACCCTGACTGTAACCGATCCTAAAGGGAACAGCAACCAGGTATCTTTTCATGTATCCGTGGAGGAAACGGTTAAACCTTTTATATCATGCGTGGAGGATCAGCAAATCAAACTGGAACAGGGACAAACTGCTTATACGGTTTCGGGAGCCGAATTTGATCCCGATTCGATCAGTGATAATTGTGGTGTTGACCGTGTGGTCAATAATTATAATAATGATTCTACATTAAACGGGGCTGAGTTTCCAGTGGATACCACAAGCGTTGTGTGGACCGTGACCGATAAATCAGGCAATCAGGCCCAGTGTAGCTTTGAGGTGGCTGTTCAGGAAACTGTGGTGGGGATGAATACCCTAAAGCAAAACGGGATATCCGTTTATCCCAATCCAACTACCGGTATGCTTCATTATAAATCTGTCGCACAAGAGATCCGGCAGGTACAGGTTCTTGATCTGGCAGGGAAAGTGCTTCTTGAACGTAAAGATCTGCCCCGCAAAGGAACCATCGATATAGCCCGGCTGAATACAGGTATCTACCATTTTAATATCATTACGGAGCACAAGGTATTTACGGTTAAGATTTTGAAGGAGTAATAATATGAGGTATCATCAAGCGATTGTTTTTATGGGGATGATCTTTTTCCTGAATCTGTCATGGGGTTTGGATTTTGCATGCTCTTCCAAGCCTGGTAATGCGAACGTCCGATCCTTGACCGGTACATTGATCCCCGCTGAGCCTGAAGGATCTGATCCTGAGCAGGTGGTTCGGATTCATCCCAATACCGTCAAAGACATTGGGGGTTATACCCGCGTGCAGGAAATATTTGGCATTATGTCCGGCAATATTGATTTGCGGGCTTTGCCTTATCTAAGAGATGCCAACATTCAGGCCATCCGCAATATCATCAACTGGCTACCCCGGCCCGGTGAGTTTGGATATGAGCGCGGATCCATCGAATGGTATGATGACTTTATGCAGCGGGACCCCTATCCGTTGTGGGAGCAAATACTGAACAAACCTGCTTTGCGCAGGTATTTTGATGATTCCTACGGACCTGTTTCGATTGGCATATGCACAAATCCGGAACTTTTTGACCAAAAGCTGGAAAGAAATCCGGAAGGGGCAAGAAAACATATGGATGCCTTTATCGCGGCCCTGAAAAATTTGGAATCTCCTGACAAAGAGTCAGCATTGAAATATGCCCAGCTTTATAATGAGCCCGAAACATGGACGGATGCTTTTGATGGCAACCATAAACTGGCATCGGATGCATATACCCGTGTGTATAATGCGCTGTATGACTTTATCAAGCAGCAACATCCCGATATTATATTCCCGGCCAACTGTATCGGACACAATCATGCCTATAACCTGGATACCGGGAGTGAAAAGAAGAACTGGGGCGTTTGGGTGAAATATTTTATTGATCACGTGGACAATCCCAGATCATTGAATTATTTTAATGCGCATGCATATTCCATTCCAACGCTCCGGAATCTGGCTTTTGCCAGTATGACCCAAAATTATGCCGAGCAAACCAGGGGGTTTAAGCCCCGATTTCTCCTGACCGAAATTTCCTCCCCCGCACCTGAAGATGCCAGCCGGGCAGAGAATTATCGCAAGTTGTTCACATTTCATGCGAATGACCTTTTTATGATGCTGCACTATCCGGATAAATACGCTTTGCGTATTGCTTTTACCGCCGCTCCGGGAAGAAAACATTCTTTTTTCAATGTGATCGAGGGCGAACTGGTGCCGGAGGCTTCTTATTATGTTTACCGCACCTTTCAGAATCTCAGGGGAACAAACCTGCACTACAGTTCAAATAACGATCATATCAGGGCATTTGCTTCTTCCCCCGGGCAGGATAAGCTTGTCATCGGGTTGTTCAATCCGACCCATGCAACCCAGTCCATCCAACTGGATCCCGGAATAGCGGAAGGTCAGATCTCCCGTATCATAAGAAGAAAAGCCGTATTTCAACAGTCTATCTCCAATGCAGCATACACGGAAGGGGAAGTGAATATATCCTTTCCTTATGCTATGGAGCTGGAGCCAAGAAGTACCTATGCTATTGAAATTGATTTGAATGAGCATTTGGAACGGGAACATACCGTCAAAACCAGGGAGTTTTATGGATCCAGGGTCAGAACAGAAATGGAGGATTCTGTTAAACTTAATATTTCTATTCCCTATATTCCGGATAAAAATGGCCAGGCCTTTTTAAAGATGGCGACTTATACAAAGCAAGAATCCGGAAGTTTTACATTCGTGCTGAATGGAAAAGCATATTCAGGAAACTGGGAAGATGCTCCTGATAAAACAGTTCCTGCCTGGAATTCAATGGTGGGCTATTTTAAGATTCCGATAGACAAGCAGGATATTCAGAAAGAGAATCAACTGGTCATAGAACCATTGTCCGGAAATATCCTGTTATTTTCTTCTATTGTGTTTGATTTGTATAGTTACGAGCATAGATGATGTCTTATGAAACATGGCAGGCTGATTGTGATTTTATTGATGGTATGGGCTTTGGCTTATGGAAAAGGTAACTGTGCAAAGGGTGAACCTGCCCCGACCGAAAACGATAAGCCATCTCAAAAAACCAGGCTAAAAGGAAAAGCTCAAGCTTCTTCCAATCTGGTCAGGATTTATCCGGGGAGCTTGAGAGATATTGGTGGTTATTCCAAAGTGCCGGAGGTTTTTGGCATTATGACCGCGAATCTCGACTCCCGGGCAATACCTTATTTGAAAGATGCTAATATTCAGGCCATCAGAACAATTTTTAACTGGATACCCCAGCCGGGTCAGGCAGGTTATGTCAGAGGCGCTCTGGAATGGTATGATGAATTTTTGCAGAAAGATCCCTATAACTTTTGGCAACCCTTGTTGAACAATCGGTATGTCCGTACGCTTCTTGATGATTCTTACGGGGATGTTGCAGTTACTTTATGTGGAAACCCCGCTCTGTATGATCCAAAACTTGAGCGTAACCTTGAAGGTGCAAAAGAGAATGTGGCCGGTTATATTAAAGCATTGAAAAGCCTGATACCAGACAATGCCCAATCCAAATTAAAATATTTTCAGATTACCAATGAACCTGAATATTTTGCCGAAAGCTTTGACGGTAATCAAAAACTGGCAGTTGAATCGTATGTCCGGATTTTTAATGCCGTATATGATTATGCCCGGGAACAACATCCCGATGTAGAATTACCCGGCAATTGTGTAGGACATAACGGTGGTTATCATATTAAACCGCATTCCATGGCACCGATATGGGACGTTTGGGTTAAACATTTTATTGATCTGGTAGAAAATCCTGATGCACTCAGATTTTTTAATACGCAGCAATATGGAATGCCCTCCTTGAGGCATTTTGCTTATGTATGCATGACACAAAATTACGCCGAGATGACAAGAGGTATCAGACCGAGATATTTAGTTACCGAGATATCAACTTCCCTGAAAGGAACCCGGGCAGAAAATTATCAGAACCAGTATATCTATCATGCAAATGATATTTTTTTGATGTTGCATCATCCCGATAAATTTGTTACACGACATGCCTATATGGCCGCATCCGGCACGCGATACTCCTTTTTTAATGTGATAGAAGGTGAAGGATTTACACCCGAGGCACCTTACTGGTTTTACAAAACTTTTCAAAATCTCAGGGGAAAAATCCTGTATTTTGAATCAGAAAAAAAAGAAATTCGGGTTTTTGCCTCTTCTCCCCAGGAAAACAAGGTGGTTATCGGTTTATTCAATCCAACCAGAGGAACCCAAACTGTTAATCTTGATCCTGGTATTTCGGAAGATCAAATTATCAAAATTATTAGAAGAAAATCTTATTTCAATAATTCCATTTCCAATGCAAGCTATTACGAAGAATCGGTGGATATCGATTTTCCTTCTACAATAGAAATGGAACCGGTCAGTGCCTATGCCTTTGAAATTGAATTGAATAATACTATAAAGAGGAGCAACACTGTTAAAACCAGGGAATTTTATGGTTCCTGTGTCAGAGCAGGGATGGACGATACCATTCGTTCCACTATACCTATACCTTATATTCCCAGCAAAAGCGGGAATGCCCGTTTAAGCATCGCTGTCAACAAAAAACCGGCATCGGGTTCTTACCGGTTTGAGCTTAACGGCAAGGAATACACGATTAATTGGGATGATACACCGGATAAAACAGCCAATTGCTGGAATACAATGGTGGGATATATTGAGATTCCTTTAGAAAAGGGAGACATTGAAAAGAATAACATATTGGTTTTATCCCCCTTAACCGAAAATCACCTTTTGTTTACATCCATTGTTTATCATTTGTATAGTTTTGAGAAATAAAGTGGTAATTTAACGTATTATCTCTAAATATCATCTGTCATGGAAAGGAAGTTGATCAAACCTTCGCGAAGAAGTTTTATAAAAAAATTATCCTTGTCGCTGCCGTTTTTCAGTAGCCTGACCCTTTTGTCCTATTCAGGTACGGGGAAAAGTGCAGAAAAGGAAACTATGAGGCGATCAACGCAAAGCCATTCTTTTGGCCGGGGCGGTGGAACGTTGCAGTATGATCTTGTGGTCTACGGAGCCACATCTGCAGGTGTGATGGCCGCTTATACCGCCAAAATGTATGGCCTTCATGTTTTGTTGGTTGAACCCGGAAGGCACTTGGGCGGCCTTTCTTCCGGGGGGCTGGGAGAAACCGATACTGGCGATCATTTGGATGCTGTTACAGGTCTTGCCCGGGAATATTATCTGCGATTGGGGCATTATTATGGGATGGATAAAGAAGCCTGGAATTTTGAACCCCATGCAGCGGGACTGGTTTTTAAGCGGTATGTGGACGAGGCCAATGTGGAGGTAATGTTTTCCCGCCGGGTGAGAAATGCCCGGATTGTCGATGGATCTGTCAGGTCGGTTAACCTTGAATACGCGGGAAAAGATATGGATAACCTTCTGACCGTTGAGGCGAATTATTTTATTGACGCCTCTTATGAAGGGGATTTGATGGCAAGAACAGGGGTTAGTTATACCACCGGCCGGGAAAGCAACAGTTTATATCAGGAGAAGTATAATGGCGTTATCCCCTCCAAAACGCAGGGTTCATATGGAAATACCCAAAGAGTAAGGGAGTGGCCCAGGGTAGATCCTTATATCATACCTGGTAAACCTGATAGCGGGTTGCTACCGGAAATCAATGGTATAGGTCACGCACCAGCCGGCACAGGAGATAATAAAGTGCAGGCCTACTGCTACCGGATGTGCCTTACCCAGGATAAGAAAAACCAAATGCCCATAACAGAACCCAAAGATTATGATCCGGAAAGATACCAACTTTTGGCACGATTACTGGACGTTGAGCCCTGGAATTCCCTGGAGCATGGTTTCAACATTTCTTCCATGCCCAATGGCAAAACCGATTGGAACAATGATGGGAAGGTAGGTTTTTCTACTGATTATATCGGTGAAAATTATGATTTCCCTGATGCAGATTATCCTACGAGGGAAAAGATCTGGGATGCGCATAAGCAATACCAGCAAGGACTCATGTATTTTATTGGCCATGATGAAAGGGTTCCTTCCGATATAAGGAAGGCCATGCAATCGTGGGGTTATTGTCGCGATGAGTTTATGGATACGGATGGTTGGCCTCATGCGTTATATATAAGAGAATCAAGGAGAATGGTCAGTGATTTTGTGATGACAGAACATCAGTGCATCGGAAATAAGCCGGTTGAGGATGGGATTGCCCGAGGCGTTTATCCATTGGATTCTCATAATTGTCAGCGTATTGTTGTTGACGGTCACGTGGAAAACGAAGGCAACTTTTTTGTTGGGGGTTTTGATCCCTACTTCATCAGTTACCGGGCTATAGTACCTAAAAAAGGGGAGATAGATAATTTATGGGTACCGGTATGCCTTTCTGCTTCGCATGCAGCCTTTGGTTCAATAAGGATGGAACCGGTATACCTGGCCCTGGGTCAGGCTGCCGGGGTGGCCGTACGATTTGCCGCTGAAAAAGGAATTAAGGCTCAACAGGTAAATGCGGCCGATATACAAAAAGCATTAAGGCAGCATCCTTTGCCCAATAGAAAAATGCCCCGGGAATATCAAGATATCTTGCGTTTTTAATGGGGAAAACGATAACTTATTTTTCCATTTTTTGGGCATCTGCTGCGTTGCGAAAACCTCGAAAAAGGGTTTGCTGAAAAAGTCTTTAGTGCATCAGCTACGAGGCGGCAAAGCGAAGCTGTATATGAATACTGCGAGCTGAAGTCAACGAAGTGGATGATGCACTAAAGGCTAACAAGAAATGATCATAAAATGGTACGATTTTTAACGAAATATTTGCTAATAGCCTTACAATTTGCACATAATAAATGTACGCATTTTATTTATGACAGGCATTTTTTGTGTTTTTCAGTAAATCCGAAGAAGGCGACTACTTCATCGGCTTTCGACGCCTTGCATCTACTCAAAACTTGACGCATGAATAATGCAGGTTAAATGAATAGACAGACGCTCGTTAATTTTCAGCCAGGAGGATCGCTACTCATTGCTTTTGCTCAGGAAATACAATTCCTATTGCTTCCCCGGGCTGTATAACTGTGGTACCATATCTTTTACCACTTTCAGTAGTATGTACTTTTCCTGTTGTCAGGGAGAATCCTTTCGAATGTTTCGAAAAGGGGATCATTTTGAATGTGCCCGTATACCGGCTCAGCATGTCGGTCAGGGTAATATTTACCTTGTTTCCGGAGCATGAATCTATCCGGAAACGGGCATTCCTGCCATAAAGGAAGGGTTCACGAAAGACCATCCTTGCCATACCCACCCGGTTTCCGCCGATACTGGCCATGAAATGCAGGTTGCCCGAAGCGTCAGTCAGGTCAACCGGAGGCAATAAAAACGTATGGGCTTGGTTCTCATTAAGTTTACCCTTCTGTTTGTAACGCTTTTCACCCAGTTGCAGGTGAAAATCTTGTGTATAATGACTGTTCCCGACTCTTGTGATCCTAAAAGATGTGATCTTATAACTGGTTTGGGCTTTACAGGCAATATCTCCCTGTAAAAACCATGCCTGCTTATCATCGGGAACCCGGTAGATGCCTGAGAAGGTTTGCAGAGTTTCGTCCAGCTCGGTCTTCAAAACAAGTTTCTTACTGCCTTCCAGGGTGCTATACTGATTTTTGGAACGCCAGGCGGAGGTACTCATGTTGACAGCAATGTTTCCTTTTCCACGGTTTGTTCTGGCAGTGATGGTTATCTTGTAGCTTTCACCCGGAATGGCCTGGGGAGTGCTTCCGTGAAAAAGATAATTTTTGATCTGTCCGCTTTTGCCTCCTTTTTCCTTGTTCCAGTGACTATCCTTGTCGGGAAAAGTAATGGTACGGGGACCGGTTATTTCCATGTATCCTTCGCGGTGAAAGGCCACCTCTTGGTCATTGCCGAAGCCTGAAACCTTTTCATAATCTTTGGTATGGCCGGCAATAATTTCCGGATTGTTGAACAGGCTGTAGGAGCGCATTCCAATGAGCTGAAGCTCTATATGCTGCAATGGGATGATGTCGTTGGGGAGCACCTGCTGCTCGCCATCTTGCAAGAAAACGGGAAAACTGTACCAATCTTCAGCGGTTTCGTCATAACTTGTTCCTCCGGGGATATTCCATGTGTGATTGAAATCATCAGCCCATTGTCCGCCATTGCCTTCGTTTCTCCATGTTCGTGTCGATAAGGTTTCTTCCGTAAGGGTAATAACCGCAAACTGGTTGATGTTGTGGTTACCGCGAATGTAAAAACCGGGATGCGGCGGCTCAATGAATGCGATCTTATGCCCCCAGCTACCGTTTGTTCCCCTGTATCCTTCATGATGGTTGTTGTCGCTCAGTACATAGCTCATGTAATGTCCATCGCCGTTTAGGTAGGCCTTTATTTGAGGATTGTCCCTAAACAGTTTCCACCACCACATTTCATCGTGGCGCCAGCCCCAGTCATGCCTGTTGGAACCACCTGTAGTTCCCCGCACCGGTGCATGCGAGGCCAGGATGGTGGTCTTGTCCGGATAGGTGCTGACCATGTATTCAATCCATTCCTTTTGCGTTTCATGAATTTTTTCTATCGGTCCTTTGTCTCCGATAACCAGGAACAGTATATTGGAGCGCAGCATGGCATAGGTAGGGGTAGTGATTTCGGCCTCTTCCATGAATACTTTGAGGGTTTTATAGGGGAAGGGGGAAACGTGGTTGTCATATTGTTGGTAGTTCACGATATCGTGATCACCGGTTGACAGATAATAGGGCAGGTTCAGATTCCGGTAGAAATTATCTTTCCAATCTCCTATGTAGCGGGTCTTGTCATGAACGGCATCACCCAGTCCCATGCCAAACGCTACTTCCGGGAGCTTGTTCATGACATCTTTGGTCAGTTCCGTTAAGTATTTGCTTTTTTGATGGGGATAGTGCTGGTCGGCAAATACGGCAAAAGAGAGGCCTTTTTCATTTTCCTGGGCCTGACCCGGAAAATGGATAAATATCAGAGAGAGCAACAGCAGTATCCATGCAGCGCAATAGTTTGATAGTTTTGGGTGACTTTTCATAAACATAGCGCTTTTTGGTTTGTATAATGGCACATTATCTTGAGCAGCCAAAGGTAAAAAAATGCGAACTGCTTCATCGGGATTATGTCGGTTTTTTCAATACTGCACTTATGGTTTGCTTCCTAATGAGCGTCTGTCTATAAACTCAAGTGTTTGTTCTATAAACCTTTGCTTTGTCGCCTCTTTTCTGAAATGCGAAATGTTTTCATTCAATGCTGTTCACTAAGTCATATCAAAATTTTATGAGGCGTCACTCTTGTTTGACCGGGGTTTTTAGGCGTGCAAAGATAAACGCATCCTCATATTCTTCCTGGATTAAGACATTTTTGCATTCGCGTGCTTTTGACTTTTCTTCAAAAGGCCCCAGCCTGATTCTATGAAGATTATCCGCTTCAGTGATCTCAATCAGGTAGGTAAACTTTCTGGATAATTCTTTTGCCCTTTCATGTGCATAATCTTGATTGTGGAAAGCGCCCGCCTGCACATAATAAATTGAATCCTCAGCCGAAGGCGCTTCCTCCTGCTGATCAATGCTTCCTATGATTTTATTGAATGTGTTACACCCTGGGAGCACAAACACTGAAAATATCGCAAGCAACATGAGGTTGCCCAAATTGAATTGTTTATTCATGATTCTTTGATTTTTTCTGCAATTTTAATAATAATCCTGCTGAAAAGATAATTTCCTCCAATCTTTATGCTTTCATAAAAGTCACGTTGTAAAACAGATATTTCCATATGATTTTCTATTCCGAATAATTCATGAATTCTTTCTATCTTTGAATTTGTCGTTCTCCAGCCAAATCTGTTTATTGCTGGTACGACAGGATTTCAAAGCTATATCCACAGTATCTTGTGTGGTGACATTTTTAATGTTTGGGTTTAATAATGCAAACCAATGGAAATGTATTTTGTTTAGCATTACGACAAATAAGGAGGAATTGCTATTGCCATAGTCGATGGTAATGGTTTTGGGGTAAGCCCTTCCGATAGGATCTACGGTAACAGCAGGGCCTTCGCCTTCTACATATCGCCATCTGCGCCATTGGGAGCTTTTATTGCCTCCATTGTTGATTTGGTTGATGATTTGTGAAGAACTGGTGTAGTAATCCACTTCATAATCCATGGCCTCAATCACATTGTCGGAGGCAGCATCCTCCAGGACGACCGCTTCCTCTTCTTCTGTGAGGAGCCCTTTGTCTTTCGTCTCCTCTTCTTCACAACCGAAAAATAAAACTGCTGATGCTACGACGGCTAATAAAATACTTTTTTTCATGATTTTACATTTTATGGGTTTAACAATTATTTTTTATGAGCATACCGCATAAAATGAACTATACCCTACCTGATTTATCCTGTATTATTCATAAAAAATGGTTTTTTTGTGTTTTTCAACAAACCCGAAGTAGGTGACTACATCGTCGGCTTTCGACACCTTGCATTTACCCAAAACTTGACGCATGAATAATGCAGGTCAAATTTGTTGTATATAATGCAGGTTAAATTGGCAAGAACTGGAGATATTGATGAGGAAATATTTTCACACCGCATTGATAATATAATGCTGTCTGCGGCGAATAAACTTTTTGGGGGGCATTCCCATATAATACCTGAATTCCCTAATGAAATGCGATTGATCTGTGAATTCGAGATGGTGCGCAAGTTCTGATAAGTTGGCATTATTCATAAGCATGTATTTGTGAATGGCATTTAACCTGGATAGCCGTATGTATTCGGTAATGGTTATGCCATAGGTGTTCCTGAATTCCCTTTGCAGTTGCCTCAGGCTGATGGGCACTTTTTCGGTTAGTTTTTCAAAATTGATGATTCCGTTTTCCCTACGGATTATTTTCATGGCCAGATGAGTGTAATCATGGTTTTTTTGATTTTTGGCTAGGTGATGCAGAAAAAAATGATCTGCGTGTTGCAGCATACTTTCTATCTGATCTTCTTCCTGTATACGGGAAAGCAGTTCTCCCAGTTTTTTGCCAACCACATCGCTCCCATCTTCATAGTTAGAAAGGAATTTAGCGGGAGGTACACCCAGGATGTTTCGGAAACCGTCTGGGTAAAAACGTATTCCGAAGGCATTGACCGGCGCAGAAAATTTCACTATATAAGGTTTGGAATATATCCCCAGTAAAGTGTGGGGAGGCGATTTGTAAAAGGAATTTCCAAATTTGTTCAGCATACAATGGTCATGGGATATATGTAAAATCAGCTCAATGCATCCATTGGGGACAACGTGTTGACTAAAATTTGTGTCCCTTTTCACATTGAATGTTCCTATCCAATAGGTTTCGATAAAATCGGATAGCCTATGGGATGGTTTATATTCTTTCACAGAGATATTCATAGCATTTAAACAAAATGCGACCGGAAAGGTTTATCCTTCCCGGTCAGATCATTTTAAGCAAGCATGGAGGTATCCACCACATTGGTGTCCATTGGGGCCATCTCCTGCTCAAATGTTGCCACGATGTTGTTGGCCCCACCGAAGAAACCCAAAATCCTGGCAGTAGTCTGCCCGATATTTTTGATATCATGGGGTACCAGGGTTGGCACAAGTGCCATTCCATGTTGGGAAGCCTTTGATGTTTCCCCGCCAATTTCAACCTCTACTTCACCTTCGAGGATAAAAAGAAGTTCTTCAGCTGAATCCGTATGCCTGCCAAGATGGTCTCCAGGTTGAATCTCAAAATAAACCGTTGCCAGGTCTTTGGACCCATGAGCGCCAAGCAATGGGAAAGTTGCTTTACAGTGCTGAGTTTTATCGGTCTTACCATAAAACTCATTCAGCTCCAATTGTTTTAATTCTACCGTAACCATGATGTATCATTTTAGATTGTTAATAATGATGCAAAGATAGGATGCAGAAGAATCTAAAAATTGTACCAAAACGACATATTGGTATGACAGTAGGATTAAAATTTTATGATTTTTTCAACATGCTCTGAATGGCCCCATTTAAGGTTCATCAGGTATATTCCAGGTTTCAAACTGGGCAGGTTAACATGATATGCACCACCCGGCGCATGATTCAATTTTTTCGTCATCAACCATTGGCCATGAATGGTCTTTAGCTCAATGATCATGCTTTGGTTCCTGACGCTTCCGGTCTGGATATAAACCATATTGTTTACGGGGTTGGGCCATACGGTCACTTTTTCTTGCTCTGTAAGGGAATGATCCGAAAGGAACATCCTGGTTTCCGCGTCGTGCGCAGTTGGTACATCCTCTTTATGTCCCAGTTTATCTGAAGCAACGGAATAAAACCTAAAGTGGCTGCCTGTCCTGGGGATATAAGTTAACTGGTTCTCAGTAGTATTTTTCAGGGGAACGAAAGCGCTGTCGTCCACTGAAACGAAAATGGTATAATGGTCAATTCCTGAGCCATCATCAGATCCTTCTATTTCCAGGTTGATTTCATCCGTGAATTCCCCGGGTAAAGAGAGAATATTGCTTTCAGGCTTTTCTGAGTCAATGGTATTTACATATTGATTGGTTACAATCGGCTCATTGAAATCGAAGGTGA
>CAYYLT010000064.1:0-14040 GCA_964472385.1 uncultured Bacteroidales bacterium | reverse complement strand
CGAGAAGATCGTTAAAACGGTAAAATCCACCGGTGCGGTTGTAAGTGGACCAATCCCTTTACCTACAAGAAAAAGGGTTTTTACCGTCAATCGTTCAACATTTGTCAACAAAAAAGCCAGGGAACAGTTTCAGGTTAGCTCATTCAAAAGGTTGATGGATATTTACAGTACAACACCCAAAACCATTGATTCGCTAATGAAACTGGAATTGCCCAGTGGTGTTGAGGTTGAAATCAAAGTATAATTATAAAAGTCGCAAGGAATGGCTGGTTTAATTGGAAAGAAAGTCGGAATGACTTCGGTATTCGGTGCAGAGGGAGAAAATATTCCATGTACTGTGATTCAGGCGGGACCCTGCATCGTTACTCAGGTAAAAACCGGGGATAAAGATGGTTACGATGCTCTGCAGCTCGCTTTTGACGAAAAAAAAGAAACCCGAACATCAAAACCTTTACTGGGTCATTTTAAAAAAGCAAAGGCAACACCCAAGCACCATATCGCTGAATTCAGCAATTTTAAAAAACAATATCAGCTTGGAGATACCATTAAAGTAAATATCTTTCAGGAAGATCCCTGGGTTGATATTTCAGGAATAGCCAAAGGTAAAGGTTTTCAGGGGGTAGTTAAACGACATGGTTTTGGTGGTGTTGGAGGAAAAACCCATGGTCAGGCTGATCAAGAGCGTGCACCCGGTTCTGTAGGCGGTTCATCCGATCCTTCCAGAGTGTTTAAAGGTATGAGAATGGCCGGCCGTACCGGAGGTAATAAGGTTAAGGTCATTAACCTGAAAGTTATCAAAGTGATTCCTGAAAAAGATCTATTGTTGGTCAGAGGTGCCGTACCAGGAAACAAAGGTTCATATATAATTATTGAAAAGTAATGGAATTATCAGTCTTAAATAAAACAGGCGAAGATACCGGTAAAAAAATTCAATTGAGTGACCAGATCTTTGGCATTGTGCCCAACGATCACGCCATTTATCTTGACGTAAAACATTTCCTCGCCAGGAACCGGCAAGGAACGCATAAGAGCAAGGAAAGAAACGAAATAACCGGTAGCAGAAAAAAGATCAAACGCCAAAAAGGAACAGGAACAGCCCGCGCAGGTGATAATAAAAACCCAATTTACCGGGGTGGTGGCAGAGTTTTTGGCCCCAAACCAAGAGACTACGGGTTTAAATTGAACCGGAAAGTTAAAAAACTGGCCCGAAGGTCTGCCCTCTCCTACAAAATACAAGACAATGCCGTTACCATTGTGGAGCATTTTGATCTGGAAAAACCAAAAACCAAAGAATTTTCAAATATCAGCAGAAATTTAGGGATACACGACAAGAAATCACTTTTTGTGCTGGAAAAATCCAATTTCACCCTTTATTTGTCATCCCGAAATTTACCCAATGTGAAAGTATTGCCTGTAAATAAGCTTAATACCTATGATATTATGAATGCCCATGCAATTGTTTTCTTTGAAGAGTCACTCAATACATTGGAAAAACATTTAAGTGCATAAGAATATGAATACATTAAATAGCATATTGATAAAACCCCTTATCACAGAAAAGGTGACAGAACAAGGCGATGATTATAACAAGTATGGGTTTATTGTTCACAAAAAGGCAAATAAAATACAGATTCGAAAGGCTGTTGAAGAGATGTACGGGGTAACAGTAGAATCAGTAAATACCATGCGATACAGGGGTAAGCAACGATCACGCTATACCCGCTCGGGATTGATCAAAGGCAAGGAAAACAGCTTTAAAAAAGCCATTGTTACACTGACTGAAGGAGATTCTATAGATTTTTACAGCAACATATAGGAAATTATTAATTATGGCAGTAAGAAAATTAAAACCAGTAACGCCAGGTCAAAGGCATAAAATAATCAGTGCTTTCGATACCCTGACAGAAAGCACGCCGGAAAAATCATTATTGCGACAGAAAAATAAGTCGGGAGGAAGAAATAACAAGGGCCGTATGACCACAAGATATCATGGAGGTGGTCACAAACAACGCTACCGGCTGATTGATTTTAAACGCGATAAAGAAGATATGGATGCCCATGTCAAATCTGTAGAGTATGATCCGAATCGTACCGCACGCATAGCCCTGGTGGTATATGAAGACGGTGAAAAAAAGTACATCCTGGCACCCAACGCCTTAAAGGTTGGGCAAACCATAAGTTCCGGAAAATCTGCCTCTCCGGAAATAGGAAATAGCTTGTACCTTTCCGACATACCCCTGGGAACCATCATTCATAATATTGAATTAAAGCCAGGACGCGGAGGCGCCCTGGCACGCAGTGCCGGATCTTATGCACAATTGACTTCTAGAGACGGGAAATATGCCAATATTAAGCTTCCTTCCGGGGAAACCAGAATGATCCTCACCAATTGCAAAGCAACCATTGGTACTGTTTCTAATGCTGATCATATCATTGTTTCTTCAGGAAAAGCCGGTAGAAAAAGATGGCAAGGTATCAGACCCCGCGTTAGAGGTGTAGCCATGAATCCTATCGACCATCCAATGGGTGGCGGAGAAGGTCGGGCATCCGGTGGAATACCAAGATCCAGAACAGGTGTCCCGGCTAAAGGTTATAAAACCAGAAAAACCAAAAACAAATCAAATCAATTCATCCTGGTCAGAAGGGGTAAAAAGAAGAAAAAATAATTGAATAATCTATAATACTATGAGTCGTTCGCTGAAAAAAGGACCTTTTGTAGAATACAAACTTGAACAACGTGTACTGAATATGAACGAATCAGGTAAAAAGAAAGTCGTGAAGACCTGGTCGAGAAGATCTATAATAACACCTGATTTTGTAGGTCATACAATTGCAGTACACAATGGCAACAAGTTCATCCCGGTGTACATCACCGAGAACATGGTAGGCCATAAATTGGGTGAATTTGCGCCAACAAGGCAATTTAAAGGTCATCCAACGAAAAAAGGTAAATAATTAATTCAGAAAATATTCATGTAATGGGTGCACGAAAACGCAAGCGCGCAGAAGCGTTAAATGAACAAAAGAAAAAACAATATTATGCCGTATTGAAAGGCTGCCCTGTATCACCCAGGAAATTACGGCTTTTAGCAGATGAGATTCGGGGGGCAGAAATCAATGAAGCTTTGGATTTTCTCAGATTCTCCTCCAAAGCTGCCTCCAACTATATGGAAAAATTATTGCTTTCTGCCATATCTAACTGGCAAAACAAAAATGAAGGCGTACGTATTGAGGAGAGCCATTTGATTGTTAGCAATATTCGTGTAGATAAGGGAAGGACTTTAAAAAGAATTCGACCAGAGGCCATGGGCAGGGCTCATCTGATCAGAAAAAGAGCCAGCCATATTACCCTTTTCCTGGAAAACCTTAATGAAGCCAGGCAGGCACAACCTGCCGCTCAGGAAGTCGAAAGTGAGACAGACAACAGTGACACACAAAATACAAATACTTAGCATAGATGGGACAAAAAGTAAATCCAATTAGCAACAGGCTCGGAATTATTAAAGGCTGGGAATCAAACTGGTATGGTGGAAAAGATTATGCCGACAAACTGCTGGAGGATAACAAGATACGAAAATATTTACATGCCAGGTTATCCAAAGCAAGTATATCCAAAATTGTCATAGAACGGACGTTAAAATTGATAACTGTTACCATACATACTGCGCGTCCCGGCATTATTATTGGTAAAGGGGGAAAAGAAGTAGATAAGCTTAAGGAAGAGTTGAAGAAATTGTCGAAAAAAGAAGTACAGATTAACATCTATGAAGTCAAACGCCCTGAACTAAATGCTGCCTTGGTAGCCAACGGAATAGCCAGACAGATCGAAGGAATGATTTCTTTCCGTAGAGCCATCAAAATGGCCATTTCTTCAAGCATGCGGTTGGGAGCGGAAGGGGTTAAAGTGCAGATCTCTGGTCGTTTGAGTGGAGCAGAAATGGCACGTACAGAAGTATATAAAGAAGGCAGAACTCCCTTGCATACCCTGCGTGCAGATATTGATTATGCACTCTCTGAAGCATTAACCAAAGCCGGACTCATAGGTATCAAGGTGTGGATCTTTAAAGGTGAGATATTTGACAAGGTTGATTTTACACCAGATGTAGCAAGTAGCAGCAAGAGTTCTAAACCAAAGGGAAGAAGAAAAAGAAAATAATTGGACATAACCATGTTACAGCCAAAAAAGACAAAATACAGAAAGCAGCAGAAAGGCCGTATGAAAGGAACTGCCCAAAAAGGAGCTCAGTTAGCATTTGGCTCTTTTGGGATTAAGGCCCTGGAACAAGCCTGGATTACACAAAAACAGTTAGAATCAGCCCGGCAGGCAATGACCCGCTACATGAAAAGGGAAGGTCAGATTTGGATACGTATATTTCCGGATAAACCCATAACCAAAAAGCCCGCTGAAGTGAGAATGGGAAAAGGTAAAGGTGATCCCGAAGGTTTCGTGGCACCGGTGACACCGGGAAGAATCTTAATGGAAGCTGAAGGTGTTCCCATAAGGATTGCACAGGAAGCCCTGAGGCTGGCAGCACAAAAGCTTCCTATTAAAACCAAGTTCGTAGTGAGAAGAGACTATGTCGAATAAATAATCCTGGAACCTGATGAAAACCTCTGAAATAAGAGAATTTACAGATAAAGAGATAGAAGAGCGAGTTGATAGTGAACAAACGCGCCTAACACAGTTGAAACTTAATCATGCCGTTTCTCCTTTGGATAATCCCATGAAGATCAGAGAAGCCCAAAAAAATATTGCCAGGCTGAAAACCGAAATCAATCAACGCCTGAAAAAGGCTTCACCAAGCGATAAAAATCAATAAGAAACACTGACTAAGATGGAAAAAAGAAACTTAAGAAAAGAAAAAATTGGGATGGTCTCCAGCAATAAAATGGATAAATCCATCAGTGTTTTGGTCAACCGGAAAATCAAGCACGCAAAATATGGTAAATTCATTAACAGGCGTTCCAAATTTATTGCACACGACGAAAAAAACGAATGCAATGAAGGAGATACCGTAAAAATCATGGAAACCCGACCGCTCAGCAAACGAAAACGCTGGAGATTAATAGAAATCATTGAAAGAGCTAAATAAAGAAAAATGATACAACAAGAAAGCAAGCTTAACGTGGCTGACAACAGCGGCGCAAAGATCGTAAAAGTTATCCGGGTATTGGGAGGTAGTGGAAGAAGATATGCCTCAGTGGGTGATACTGTGGTTGTCAGTGTCCGAAGTGCCTTGCCTTCCTCCGAAGTTAAAAAAGGAACGGTTAGTAAAGCAGTAATTGTCAGGACTAAAAAAGAACTCAGGCGCAATGACGGATCATATATCCGCTTTGACAACAATGCATGTGTGCTGATCAATAATTTGGGAGAAATGAGAGGTACCCGTATTTTTGGACCCATACCCAGGGAGATGAGAAACAAGTATATGAAAATCGTTTCACTTGCACCTGAAGTATTATAAAATATCTAAGCTATGCCAAAAAGAAAAAAACTGCATATCAAAAAAGGGGATACGGTTTATATGCGTACCGGTGAATACAAAGGTCAGCAAGGAAGAGTGCTGGAAGTTTATCCCGAAAAACAGCGGGCTTTGGTTGAAGGGATCAATATGGTCTCTAAACATACCAAACCCAATAATGATAACCCTCAGGGAGGGATCATCAAAAAAGAAGCACCAGTTCACATCTCAAATCTGATGCTTGTTGACCCCTCAACCGGAGAGCCTACAAGAATAGGAAGAAAACGTGATGAGAACAATCAACTTGTACGATACGCAAAAAAGACAGGGGAGGTAATTAAATAATGGATTATCAGCCAGCTTTAGAAAAACAGTACAAAGAAGAGATCGTACCTGCCCTCATGAAGGAGTTCAATTATCAATCCGTTATGCAAGTTCCCAAATTAAGAAAGATTGTGCTCAACAGAGGTGTAGGTGAAGCTGTTATGGATAAAAAAATGGTCGAAACGGCTCAGGAAGAATTAACCCTTATCGCTGGGCAGAAAGCAATTAAGACATTCTCTAAGAAAGCCATTTCCAATTTTAAACTTCGGGAAAATACGCCCATAGGCGTTAAAGTTACCTTACGCAGAGACCGGATGTATGAATTTCTGGAACGTTTGATCAAGGTAGCTCTCCCAAGGGTAAAGGATTTTAACGGCATAAACAGCAATTTTGATGGAAGGGGAAATTATTCCCTCGGACTGGAAGAACAGATCATTTTCCCCGAGGTCAATATGGATAAAATTCAGAAGATCATTGGATTGGAAGCAGTATTTGTAACCAGCGCTCCAACAGATGAAGAAGGATTTGCTCTTTTAAGGGAATTTGGACTGCCTTTTAAAAACATGAAAAAAGCCTAGATTATGTCAAAAGAATCAATGAAAGCTAGAGAACGAAAAAGAAAAAAAATGGCAGAAAAATATGCCAAAAAACGAGCGCAACTCAAGGCTGAAGGTGATTATATAGGACTAAGCCGTTTACCAAGGAATTCCAGTCCTGTCAGGCAGCATAACCGTTGTAACATAACCGGCAGGCCCAGAGGATATATGCGTCAGTTCGGCGTCAGCAGAATTACATTCAGAGAGATGGCATCAAAAGGACTAATACCCGGTGTCAAAAAAGCTAGTTGGTAATCATATTTAAAGCAGTAACAAAATTATGGTGACAGATACCATTGCAGATTATTTTACAAGAATTAGAAATGCCCAAATGGCCGGGCATAAAGTGGTGGAAATACCAGCCTCAAACTTGAAAAAGAATATTACAAAGATCCTTCATGATCAGGGATATATTCTTAGCTATAAAGTTGAAACGGATAGTGCTCAAGGCACAATCAAAATCGCATTGAAATACCATCCCAAAACCAAAGAGCCAGCAATTCGGTCATTGCAAAGAGTTAGCCGGCCTGGTCTCAGATATTATGTGGATACCCGTAATATACCACGGGTTCTCAACGGTTTGGGCATTGCCATCATTTCTACCTCAAAAGGGGTCATGAGTGACAAGGAAGCCCGGAAATTAAATGTTGGCGGTGAAGTATTGTGTTATTTACATTAAAAAGGAGGAAATTTAATGTCACGAATAGGTGTATTACCTGTTAATATTCCTGAAAACGTTCAGGTATCAGTGAGCGAAAAGAATCAGGTTCATGTTCAAGGCCCCAAAGGGGAGATATCAAGAACATTCGATCCTGCAATTTCTATAGAAATAAAAGATAGTCAAGTGAGGCTATCAAGAGCCACCGAATCAAAAAAACATAAGTCTTTGCATGGCCTGTCAAGAGCATTGATCTATAATATGGTACATGGCGTATCCCAGGGATATACCGTGCAAATCGAATTTAACGGCGTCGGATACCGGGCTGAAGCAAAAGGGCAAATTCTGGAAATGAGCATTGGATATTCACACGACATACATTTTGAAGTTCCTGAAGAAGTAAAGCTCGAAGCCAAGACCGAAAGAAGAAGTAACCCGAAAGTTACACTTACCAGCCACGATAAAGAGTTGATAGGCCAGATTGCAGCAAAAATAAGAGCTTTAAGACCTCCAGAACCCTATAAAGGAAGGGGCATAAAATATGCCGGTGAAAGAATAAGGCGGAAAGCAGGTAAGGCAGGAAATGTTTAAATTCATTAAATTATAATATCATGGCCTTGACAAAAAAGCAAAAAAGATTCAAAATAAAAAGACGCATCCGGAAAAAGATAAGCGGAACAGTCAAAAAACCAAGAATGTCTGTATTCCGGAGCAATAAGCATATTTATGTCCAACTCATTGATGATGAGCAAGGCACAACATTATGCTCATCTTCAACCAGAAATAAAGAAGTATCCGATCAGACGAACCCTATGAAAAAGTCTGATCAGGCTGAGCTGGTGGGAAAACAAATTGCCCAATTATCAAAAGACAAAGGTATTAATCAGGTTGTATTTGACCGTAACGGTTACCGTTATCATGGTCGCGTCAGAAAACTGGCAGAAGGAGCCAGAAAGGAAGGACTTAAATTTTAAGCATTATGCCAAAAGATACAAATATTAAGAAAGTAAGAACCAGTGATTTAGAACTAAAAGACAGGCTGGTAGCCATCAAAAGAGTTACTAAAGTAACCAAAGGTGGACGGCAATTTGGATTTACCGCTTTGGTGGTAGTTGGCAATGAAAATGGTATCGTGGGTTATGGATTGGGTAAAGCCAAAGAAGTAACTACAGCCATTGCTAAAGGCGTGGAAGCTGCGAAAAAAAATCTGGTTAAGGTGCCCATACTTAAGGGATCCATTCCCCACCCCATTGAATACAAATATTCCGGAGCGCATATCTTTATGAAACCTGCTGCTCATGGTACGGGAGTAAAAGCAGGAGGCGCGATGAGAATTGTCCTCGAGAGCGTTGGAATTACCGATGTTTTAGCTAAATCCAAAGGCTCCAGTAATCCTCACAACCAGGTTAAGGCTACCATCGATGCACTGCTGGATATGAGAGATGCATATACCATAGCAGAACAAAGAAATGTTCCGCTTGAAAAAGTTTTTAACGGCTAATTCAAATGATGTTATTGACCATGGCAAAATTAAAAATAACACAGATAAAGAGTAAGATAGGCAGCACACAAAGGCAAAAGAAAAACCTCGAGGCGTTAGGGATTAAAAGAATAAACCACACTGTAGAAAAGACAGATACGCCGCAGATCAGGGGCATGATCAAAAAAGTTGAGCATTTAATTAAAGTTGAAGAATTAAATTAAAATTCAGACGCGTATTATGGATTTAAGCAATATTAAGCCGGCACCCCATTCAACAAAATCCAAAACCCGCAAAGGACGTGGACAGGGATCAGGTAAAGGCGGAAGCGCCGGAAGAGGAAATGAAGGCATGAAATCCAGAAGTGGATACAGCAGAAAATTGGGTTTTGAAGGTGGACAGATGCCGCTCTTTAGAAGGGTACCCAAATTCGGTTTCCAAAATATTAACCGAAAAGCATACAAGGTCGTAAATCTTGAAACCCTCGAAAAATTCGCACAGGAAAAAAATCTGGAGATAATCGATCTGGAGATAATCTATACCAATGGATTGGTGAAAAAAGGAAATCTTGTGAAAATCCTGGGTAAAGGAGAGCTTACCAGGAAACTTGAAGTTCATGCACATGCCTTTTCTAGTTCAGCAAAGAAATCCATCGAGTCACTTGACGGAACCGCAGTAAAATTATAATATTATAATGAGGGGATTAATAGATACCATAAAGAATATTTGGAAAATTGAAGACCTCAGGCAGCGTATCCTCTTCACTTTGGGGATAATTGTTATTTATCGCCTGGGAAGTTTTATCGTTCTGCCCGGTATTGATCCCGGCCAGCTGGATGCGCTGCAGCAGCAAACATCAGGAGGTGTGCTGGGACTGCTGAACATGTTCTCAGGAGGTGCCTTCGCCCGGGCTTCTATCTTTTCCCTGGGGATCATGCCATACATATCCGCCTCTATTGTAGTTCAATTATTAGGCATTGCTGTTCCTTACTTCCAAAGGTTACAAAGAGAGGGAGAAAGCGGCCGTAGGAAAATCAACCAGATTACTAGATACCTTACCGTAGGCATATTGATCATACAGGCTCCCGGTTATCTCAAAAACCTTCAGGTACAATTGCCCGAATCGGCTTTTGTCTTACAAGGATCATTTTTTTGGGTCTCATCGGTTATTATTCTTACCGCAGGATCCATGTTTATCATGTGGCTGGGTGAAAGGATCACCGACCGGGGTATCGGTAACGGTATATCATTGATCATTATGATTGGCATTATTGCCCGCCTGCCCTATGCCTTATTCGCAGAATTTGCATCCCGCCTGGAGGAAACCGGTGGGGGGCTGGTAGCCTTTTTATTGGAAATGATCCTTTTATTCTTTGTATTTGTAGGTGTAATTCTGCTCGTACAAGGAACAAGAAAAATTCCTGTTCAGTATGCCAAACGTATAGTGGGCAACAAACAATATGGTGGTGTTCGCCAGTATATACCACTTAAAGTGAATTCCGCAGGAGTCATGCCGATCATATTTGCCCAGGCCCTGATGTTCGTTCCCATAACCATAGCAGGATTTGCCGAATCAGAAGCTTTAACTGGCTTTGCATCAGCATTCTCCGATCTAACAGGATTCTGGTACAACTTTACCTTTGCTGTGATGGTGATTCTTTTTACCTATTTCTATACAGCTATAACCATCAATCCGTCACAGATGGCTGAAGATATGAAGAAAAACGGAGGTTTCATCCCTGGGGTCAAACCAGGTAGGAAAACAGTGGAATTTCTCGACAGGATCATGTCGCGCATTACATTACCGGGCTCAATGTTCCTTGCACTCATTGCAATATTACCCTCATTTGCTATGATTGCAGGTATAAGCAATCAATGGGCACAATTTTACGGGGGTACTTCGTTATTGATACTGGTGGGTGTGGTATTGGATACACTTCAGCAAATTGAAAGCCATTTATTGATGCGTCATTATGACGGTCTGATGAAAACCGGCCGTATCAAAGGCCGGAGTGGAGGAGCTTCGGTAATATGATCATAAGTCTAAAAGTTCTTTGAATGCAAAAGATAAAAAGTGCTGAAGAGATTGAATTGCTCAGGGAAAATAATCTACTGGTTTCCAAGACGCTGGCAGAGCTTGCTAAAATGATCAAACCCGGGATAACCACAATAGCGCTGGATAAAACAGCAGAGGAATATATAAGGGATCATGAGGCAGAACCAGGTTTCCTGGGTTACGGTGGATTCCCCAATTCAATATGCACTTCAGTCAATGATGCTGTGGTGCACGGCATACCCTCGGATTACGAGCTGCAAGAGGGCGACATCATTTCAATCGATTGTGGTACTTATAAAAACGGATTCTATGGAGATTCAGCATATACCTTCGCTGTCGGAGACATAGATCAGGAAGTGGCAAAACTGCTGAAGAGCACCAAAGAATCTCTTTTTATTGGCATTGAAATGGCTACAGCTGGTAATCGGGTCGGAGATATTGGTTTTGCCGTACAAAACCACGCAGAAAATGACGGATTTTCAGTTGTAAGGGAAATGGTAGGCCATGGATTGGGGTCACAAATGCATGAAGCGCCCGAAGTACCCAACTATGGCAAAAAAGGGAAGGGCCCCATGCTGAAACCCGGAAATGTTATCTGTATTGAACCCATGATCAATCTGGGAACAAAAAATATTAAGCAGGATGTCGATGGTTGGACCATCAGAACAATGGATAATAAACCCTCTGCGCATTTCGAATTGGCACTGGCCATTCGGAATGGCAAAGCAGATATTTTATCCACATTTGATTATGTAGAATCACATGTATAACAGATATTTAAGTTTATCAAGGGTATGGCTAAACAACCTTCTATAGAACAGGATGGTACAATAGTTGAAGCGCTTTCTAACGCTATGTTCCGGGTTGAATTGGAAAACGGACATATCATCACGGCACATATATCCGGAAAAATGAGGATGCATTATATTAAAATCTTACCCGGGGATAAGGTGAAAGTGGAGATGTCTCCCTACGACCTCTCAAGAGGTCGAATAACATATAGATACAAATAATTTGAATTGTTTAAAATAATATGCAACATGAAAGTAAGAGCATCTTTAAAAAAAAGAAGCAGCGATTGTAAAATCGTAAGAAGGAAAGGCCGTTTATACATCATTAATAAAAAGAATCCCAAATTTAAGCAGCGACAGGGATAATTGTTGAATGAACCAGTAAAATATCATACAATATGGCAAGAATAGTAGGCGTTGATTTACCCAAAAACAAAAGAGGTGTTATTGCTTTAACCTATATTTATGGAATAGGAAAAAGTACTGCTTCGAAAATTATGGAAGAAGCAGGCATTGATAAAAACCTAAAGGTTAATGATTGGACTGATGACCAGATTTCTGTTTTGCGAAATATGTTAAATGAGCAATACAAGGTAGAAGGTTCTTTACGCACTGAAGTCCAAATGAATATTAAAAGATTGATGGATATTGGCTGTTATCGGGGAATTCGACATCGTTCGGGAATGCCGGTGCGCGGACAATCAACTCGTAATAATGCCAGAACACGGAAGGGAAGAAAAAAAACTGTAGCCAATAAGAAGAAAGCTGTAAAATAATTTGATAAGATATGGCAAAAAGAAGCAGAACAACAAGAAAGAAAAAAGTTTCGGTGGAACCCAGTGGCGAGGCTCATATTCATGCCTCCTTCAACAACATTATCGTAACCCTCACCAACTCAAGCGGACAGGTTATATCTTGGGCTTCTTCCGGCAAAATGGGATTCAAAGGATCTAAAAAGAACACTCCATATGCTGCGCAAGTTGCAGCTTCTGATTGTGCAAGAATAGCTTACGACCTGGGAATGAGAAAAGCAAAGGTTTACGTCAAAGGCCCTGGTGCAGGAAGAGAATCAGCCATCAGGACCATCAACAATGCTGGTATTGAAGTAACCGAAATCGTCGATGTTACACCAATACCCCATAATGGATGCCGCCCGCCCAAAAGACGTAGGGTTTAGTTCTTTGCTTTCTTTACGGATACTATGGGTATCCATGAGGAGATTGTATGGAGAAGCCAGTCAACTATGAATTTATTTATTACTGAAATACAGACTTTAAACAATAATTTGGGAAAAATTGAACAGAAATTATGGCTAGATATAGAGGAGCAAAATCAAAGATCGCCAGAAAAGTTGGAGTACCCATATTTGGGCCGGATAAGTTCTTTGAAAAGAAAAATTATCCGCCGGGCCAGCATGGAATGAACAAAAAAAGAAGAAAACTATCTGAATACGGGATGCAATTGCTGGAAAAACAGAAAGCCAAATATACCTATGGGTTACTGGAAAAACAATTTTTCAATACATTCCTTAAAGCTTCCCAGAAAAAGGGAATTACAGGGGAAAACCTTTTGATATTGCTCGAATCCAGACTTGACAATGTGGTCTTCCGTTTAGGTATAGCCCCTACCCGAAGGGCAGCAAGGCAATTTGTTTCACACCGTCATATTACGGTTAATGGTACCATTGCAAATATCCCTTCATACACAGTCAAACCTGGCGATATCGTCGGCGTGAGAGAAAAATCCAAATCATTACAGGCAATTAATGATTCCCTCGAATCGGCTAATACGTCGAAATACGCATGGCTAGAATGGGATAGCCAACAAATGGCCGGAAAATACATCAACACTCCCCAACGCGAAGAAATTCCGGAAAAAATAAAAGAACAGTTGATTGTAGAATTGTATTCAAAATAATAATAATAATTTTTTATCTATGGCTTTACTAGAATTTCAAAAGCCCGAAAAGGTCATCATGATTGAATCTGATGAAACTCAAGGCTCATTTGAGTTCCGTCCGTTAGAACCAGGTTATGGAATTACCGTCGGTAACGCCCTGAGAAGGGTATTGCTCTCATCATTAGAAGGATATGCCATTACCAAAATAAAAATTCAGGGTGTTGATCATGAATTTTCAACCATTACTGGTGTCATTGAAGACGTTAGTGAGATCATTCTGAATCTAAAACAAGTCAGATTTAAACGAATGATCGAGGAGGCTACCAGCGAAAAAATCAATCTCAATATCTCCGGAAAAAATGAACTCCGGGCAGGAGACCTGAACAATGCTTTAACCAATTTTAAAGTACTCAACCCCAATTTATTGATATGTTCCATGGAACCGGATGTAAAACTCAAAATAGAAATTCATGTCAATAAAGGCAGGGGTTACATTCAGGCTGAGGAAAATAAATCTGAAAATGATCCGGTAGGTATGATCGCGATTGATTCCATTTTTACACCCATCATTAATGTCAAATATTCCATTGAAAATTACCGGGTTGAACAAAAAACAGACTACGAAAAACTTGTTTTCGATGTCCATACAGATGGTTCTATTCATCCCAAAGATGCGCTGAAAGAAGCTGCCAAGATCCTGATTTATCATTTGATGTTATTCTCTGATGAAAAAATTACGATAGACAGGGAAGGTGAGCATGAAACCGAAGATTT
>CAYYLT010000063.1:0-14208 GCA_964472385.1 uncultured Bacteroidales bacterium | reverse complement strand
CGCTTTGCCGCCTCGTAGCTGATGCACTAAAGACTTTTTCAGCAAACCCTATATATCCAGAGAGGAAAACATTGACAGATTGTGTGAAATATTTTAAAACCATGGGCTTAAAGGATTTCATGATTGTTTCAGACCGTGGCTTTTTTCGTACTGGCAATATTACCAGGATCAGTCATCGCCCATGAAACATTGATTTTATTCAACCCCATGTTCTTTTACTTTTATGGATCAATACCCATATATTCCTTTATCGGCGAATCAGCAGAAATCAAAAGCTTCCGGTGTGGGGGAAAATCGCAGGAAAAATTTTCCTTACTGCATGAATCCTTCCCTTTTTTGCAGGCCCAGCAACCCGCCTACAAGGCATACCATCCCTGCCACAAATAAAAATGCCCGGTTTTGCCGGATGGTGGACTCCCATAGCTGGCCGGCCATATCCGTGCTGTCGAAGGGGTTGAGAAAAACATTCCACTGGCTTTGTTCAATGGTTTCCGCAAGCAACCATAATCCGAGTCCAATGATGATGGCTACCACAGCAGCGCTGTTGCCATTTTTTAACAGGGTAGCCAGGAGAAAACCCATGCTGCCCAGCGCGAATACCGGGAATATGGAATAGTAGATCATGGTAGCCAGTGGAAAGCTTACCAGGGCGAGGTAACACATCACAGCCAGTACGGCCAGCAATGCCCAACAAACCATAAAGGCTATCAGAAGCCTTACCAGCCAAACCTTGAACCGGTAATTGGGTATGCCGAAAAGGATCTCGATGGTCCGTTTGTCAGCATCGTTCTGTATGGCATATACAGTGGGGAAAAACACAATGATGATCCCCTCAAAGACCAGCAGGGAATAGACCGAATCAGCGGAAAAAGGCTCATTATCGAACAGGTTGATCAGCACAATGAAAACAAAGATGGCAAAGGCGCCCATAAGGAAATAAGGAAATTTATCACCGAAAATGATCTTCAGATTGTGTCTGAAGATTTGCAGGGTGTTTACCAGCCATTGTTGAAACATTCGTGCCATGATGCTTGCTATTATTGATTTTCCGGAATTTCCCGTTGATCTGGAGTGCTGAAATTCAACAGCCACAGATAGGCATCTTCCAGCACCGGGGTTACGGTTTTTGCGTTTTCATGAGGTTTTTCGGGGTTAACGACCCTTACGCGGATGTTTTCTCCTTTTCTCATATGATGGACGATCTTCATCCTGGTGGCGATGCCTTCAAATTCCCGGGCGGGGATATCAAACTGCCACACCCTGTTTTCTGCCAGGGAAGCCATCTCAGCGGGTTTGCCATAGTATTTCAGGTATCCTTGGTCCATCACAGCCAGTTGGTTGCATGAGCTGGCAATATCTTCGATGATGTGGGTAGAAAAGATGACTACCCTTTCGCGGCTCAGCTCAACCAGCAGGTTACGGAAACGGATGCGTTCACGCGGATCCAAACCGGCAGTGGGTTCATCAACCACCAGTATTCTTGGCAGGTTGAGCAGCACCTGGGCAATGCCTATCCTTTGTTTCATGCCTCCTGAGAAGGAGCCGATCTTTTTTTGGGCATGCTGATTCATGTGCACCGACCGGAGTGCATTATCGACCCGTTGTTTGCGTGTCTCCGGGTTGTTCACGCCTTTCATCAGGGCCTGGTAATCCAGGTAATCCCCGGCGGTCATGTTCTCATACATGCCAAATTCCTGGGGGAGATATCCGATCAATCCCTGCAGTTCTTCGCGTTTCGCTTGTGTATCAATCCCATTGATGGTGATCTTGCCATAGCTTTGTTCCAGCACACCGCATATCACCCTCATCAGGGTTGTTTTTCCCGCTCCGTTGGGACCCAGTAAACCAAACATACCCGGCCGGATATCCATGCTCACACTGCGAAGGGCTTTGAAAGGCTTACGTTCCTGTCCGATAAGGGGTATGGCCCGTACAAAAGTGATCCAGAGCTTTTTAATACCGGCCAAACTCCCCTTCATACGGGCCGTATTGACCCTGTTTTTCTTGAGGTATTCGGAAGAGAGGTGAATGCCCAGTACCAGGTAGGTGAGCAATCCCCATACAACAGTTGCACCGGTATTCATGAATTTGACCTGATAGATCACCAGGATGATCAGGGGAAAGCCTCGCAATATCCCCCAATGTACCCCATGAATCCATTTTCTGAGCCGGGATTCTTGGGTCATGGCAAATGCATTGCGAACCAAAAACAGGGTATATACCCAGAGGGCCAGGGAGATCAGGTACATCCAGAAGCCGCCCGACAGGTAGAACCAGGCGAACCACCCCAGGAAAAGAAGCAGGGGTATCTGCCATATCCATTCCTGCCGGGATTTTTCTTTTTGTCCACCGGTACCAAGCAGGGCTGTGAGGTGTTTGTTACCTGTCCATTCGCGCACTGGCCGTGAAGGCCGCTCATAAATTTTCACCAGGTTACGGATACGGATCACGATAGGGCTGTTTTTGTCAATCACATCGGCAGAGGCTTTCCGCAGGCTTTCCGTAAAAAACCAGGTCGAAGCCGGCACCACGATAAAAACTCCGGCAACACCTGCCATTTGCCAGAGGAGGGTGTCTGCCTCTGTGATAGCCAGCAACACACCTCCTGCCAGGGCCAGCCGGTTGATAGCTTTCAGCGATACCGGCAGGTTTTTGAACCACTCAAGGGTGGTTCCCATCCCCATATAGGCTGTGGGAATGATCACCAGGGTAAAAAGGGTAGAGAACAGCAGGCCGCCGATGACGGTAATGGCAAAGGGAGCACCGATGCTGCCGACATATTCACCCTGTCCCAACGCCAGCGGAAGCATACCAATAGCCGTGGTGATGACCGTAATGAGTATGGGACGAATGCGCAGCAGACCCGCGCTTATGATGGCCCTTGCCGTTCTCGTCCCGCTTGATCGCATGCTCTGAACGAAATCGATCAATATGATCCCGTTGTTGACCACGATGCCCAGAAGGATCAGAAAACCAGTGAGGGTGTTGGCGCTGAGCAGGGAATGGCCTGTAAAGATCAGGGCCAAAAGGGAACCAATGGCTGCCAATGGTATGGAGAACAGCAGTACGAAAGGGGTTGAAAAGCTCTCAAAGACGGAGGCCAGGATCATATAGATCAAAATGAAAGCGGCCAGGATCAGGAATTTGAATTCCCCGTAACGATCCTGCTCATGTTGTACTTCCACAGCCAAACCCGGAGGAACATACAGTTCAGCAATTAATTCATCTACGTTGGCTCTTGCATTTTCCAACAAGTTTTTATCCTCATTGACATCAGCGGAAAAACGGTAACGCACGGAAATACTTTTTTCCCTGTTTTGGCGGTGAATAGAGGAGATCTCTTCACTGTAGCGGATAGAGCTGAAATCTTCGAGATGATGCGAGGCTGCAATGCTGTCATTGTCGGATTCCACCAGTACCTTGCGCAGATCCTCCATCCCTTTTTTTGCTTCCTGCTCTTGCAGAAACTGATCGCTGCGAATGGTGATGGCATATTCCTCATCTCCCTGCTTGAAGGTGGTTTGACTTTCCAGCTCACGGGAGAATGAGTTCAAGGCCTGTTGCAGGCTCAGATAATTAATGTTCAGCGCTTCCATGTGACGCTGATCTGCCAAAATTTTAACTTCCGGCTGCTCATGGGAGATGCGCAGACGGGCGAAGGTGATGTCATCTGATTCCTCTTCCAGCACATATTCTACATTCTCGCCCACCATCACCATATCGTTGTAATTTGACCCCTTGATCAGAACCTCTTCTGTTTGCTGACCTACCCCCATGAAATTCATAAATGCCGCAGCGTTACCGCCCAGAGAAAAATTGTCATCACCGGAAGAGGACATGTCGGATATGCTGACATGGACCTCATGGTAAGCATCAAGGCGTTTGAGCACATCATCTTTGATCTGCGCTACGCTACGGTCATTGATCTTTTCAAAGTCCTCTTCTAAGTTGATGGTCAGGGTAGCTTCCTCTGCCTCAATTTTACTGATCACTTCATTCACCTCCTGGATACCGCTGATCTTTTCTTCCATTCCGCTGGCCACCTTATCGGCAGTTTGCAGGGTAGATCCGCCCGGCATGGTTATGGAAACACGGAACGTATCGGTGCCGGTCTCACGCAGGGTATTCACGCTGATCGAGAGGCTGATCACCACAGCAGCGAAAAAGAGGATGATCATTGACAACAGCACCTGGACAGGATGGCGCAAACAATATCTTAAGATGATGAGGTATATGCGGATTATACGGTTTCGTAAGTTGATGGTGTGGAGGGTGATATTTTTTCTTTGTGATTTGAGGAACTGGTAAACCACCACCGGGATGAAGATCAGGGCTACAAAAAGGGAGATCATCAGGGTGGAGATGATGGAAAACCCGACATGCTGTCCCAACAGCTTGATAAAAAATTCGGAAGAAAAGGCAAAAGGGAGGAATACAGCCATGGTGGTAAGCGTTGCGGCTACCACGGCCCGGAGAACTTGTTTGGTACCACCCGCGGCAGCATCGGCCGGGTTATATCCCTGGCTTCTTAGCCTGTAGATGTTTTCCAGCACCACCACACTGTTGTCGAGGAGCATGCCAATGGCCAGTGCTATGCCCATCAGGCTGAGGGTATTCAGGGATATGCCCCCGGCATAGAATATGTTCAGGGCAGCAAAGATTGAAATGGGTATGGCCAGCGCCACGACGGTAACCAGGCGGGGGTTGCGCAGAAACACCCATAGCACAAAGATGGCCATAATACCGCCGATAAGGGCAAGCTGCAAGATCTGATTCATGTTGTCTTCCATGGTTTCCGCATCGCAATTCTGAATAACCAGCTCAATGCCTTTCGAAGCCATCATGTCATTGATGTTGGCAACGGCATCCTGAAGTTTGTGGTAGAGGTCTATCTCATTGACCGTGGCATCGTTGTAAAGCGAAATGGTGATCGCTTCCATGCCGTTCACCCGGGATATGGTTTCCTGTTCTTTTTCTCCCATGGTAATTTCTGCAACATCCCTGAGCCGGATATTGCCCTGGTTATCCAGCAGGATGTTGCCCAGTTCATAGATATTGGTATATTCACCGGATACACTGACAATCCATCGTTTTCCGGGCTCATTTACTATTCCCCCATATAACCGCTGGTTAGAAAACATGTTGATGCGGTTGTTGATCCGGCCAGGTGTGATATGGTGCGCTTCACATCTTTCTTCGTCAAAAATGACCTCTACCGTGCGTTCTTTGCCACCGTGAACTGTTGCATCTCCAACGCCGTCTAACGCACGCAGCTCGGAGAGGATCTCCTGATCCACGATGTTGCGTATCCTGTTGATATCCCCTTCTCCTCTTGCCTGGAGGGTCATAAAACGGTTGGCGGACATGTCGGTGTTGACTTTGACCAGATGGATCTGGTATTGATCCGCGTGTTCACGCTGAAAAGCAGTGACTTTCTGTTCCAGCTTATGGTAAGCATAGTTGACGTTCACGTCCTGGCGAAAAGAAACGACAATGGTGGCCCTCCGGCGGGAAATGTTCGACTCCAGCTCGTCTACCCCTGCCTGCTCACTGATCATACCCTCAAGGGGGATGACCGCATCTTTTTCAACAAAAGCAGGATTCATCTGGGTACGATAGGATACCTGGATGTACAATACCGGCACCTCTGCACTGGGAAACAATTCTACCGGAAGGTTGCGATAGGAAAAGATCCCCAGCATCACCAAAGCCAGGAAAAGCATAAAAACCAGTATTTTCCTTTTTACCAATCGTTTCATGTCGGGCTATTTCTCTTCATCCGGATGCAACAAAGCAGATTTACGTTGAAATAAATAGTACACGCAGGGTATGGTCACCAGGGTAAGGATGGTGGAGGTGATCAACCCGCCAATAACAGCCCAGGCCATAGGGGCCCTGAGCTCCGTGTTTTCCCCGATGGCAATGGTCAGGGGAAGCAGCGTAAGAATGGTGGTCAGGCTGGTCATGACAATGGGCCTGATGCGATTTTGTCCTGCCTGTAAAATGGCCTCTCTTTTGTTCATGCCTTGCCATTGATAGCGTCGTATGGCATCGACCAGGATGATGCTGTTGTTAACGGCAATGCCGGCAAGCATGATGATGCCAATGTAAGCCATGATGTTAAAGGAAGCCCCTATGCCCAGGAAAAGGAATACCGGTCCTGTGAAAGCCAGTGGCAGGGATAATAAAATGGTCAGCGGGTGCAGCAGGCTTTCAAACAAGGATGCCATCACCATATAAACCAAGATGATGGACAGGATCAGGGCAAATTTCAGGTTGCCAAAAGATGCTTTTCTTTTTTGTTCTTCCCCGGTGATCTCTGTCTGGTATTTTGCCGGCAGAGGCATGGCTGCCAGCTTCTTTTCCACTTTTTTTACGATATGGTCCAGGGGCATGTCTTCTCCAATGTGTGCCATGACCCTGCCCACACGTTTTTGATTCTCCCGGTATATTTTGCCGGGTGTTTCTCCCATGTGGAAAGAGGCAATCTGATCGAGCCGGACAACCTGGTTACCCGATTCCAGCTTCAGCTCTTTCAGCGCTTTTATACTCAGGTCAGGCAGCTTCAGGGTTATGTCTTTCATCTCCCCTTCACTGCTGAACTCACCCACGTCAATGCCTGTAAGCTGACTTTCAATTTGATTGACAATTTGGTCGAGGCTGATGTTGTGCATCCCTGCCATAAAACGGTCGACCCTGACTTCAATCTCCGGTGAGCCCTTATCAAAATTAGTTTTCAGCTCATATAAACTTTCGACCTCCTCTAACCGGCTTTGAATGTCTTCTGTTATGGACCGGATCTTTTCCGGATCTTCCCCGTATGTTGAAACGACAAACGGGGATGCTTCGGTGCCCAAAATTTCATTCAGCGATGTCTGCTCTTGCTGGATGGTGATTGTAAGACCGGATATATCTTTCAGCAGGGAGTCGGTTAACATGAAAACCGCTTTGGGCGGAATGATTTGGTTTTTAAGGGGTTGAACCTTGATGCTGGCGTAGTTGCTTTCCTGGATCATCTCACCGACAGCAGTCTTTTCTTTTGCCCCGGCGCCTGCATGGGTAAAATAAAAATCCACTTTATCTCCAAAGGCTTGATCCATCATGCTTTTAATCTGGCGGCTGACCCCCGCGGTTTTTCCCAGGCGCGTACCACCGGGAAGCTCCAGGGTAAGGTTGAATGCTCCTCCTTTGGAGCGGGGCATAAATTCGCTTCCTACCCTTGGCAGCAAGAGTATGGAAAGGAGGATCAGCATGGCGCTGAGGACAATCACCAGCCACCGGGCATTGAGTATGGCATTTAACCACCGTCCGTACCAGTTGATGCTGACAGACTTTAATGATTGAACCTTACCGGCCTTAATCCATTGATCCGTCATGGCCGGTATAACCAATAGTGCTACGAAGAGGGATGACAAGAGGGAGAATGCAACGGTCCAGGCTTCTTCCTTGAACAGTTCCCCCGATTCGCCATGCAGATAGACGATGGGCAGAAAAACCACGATGGTGGTCAGGGTAGAGGCCGTGATGGCACCCCCAACTTCCGCCGTACCTTTGATGGCAGCATCTCTTACGGAGGCGCCTTCTTCCATATGCCTGAATATATTTTCGATCACCACAATGGCATTGTCAACGAGCATGCCCGCCCCAAGCGCCAGGCCACCCAGGGTCATTAAATTGATATTCAGTTCATTAAAATACATCAGGTTGAAGGTGGCGATGATGGAAATGGGTATGGCTACTGATACTATGAGGGTTACGCGAAGGCGGCGCAGAAAGATGAAAAGCACAAATACAGCCAGCACAATACCGGCTAATCCTGTTTTTTCCACTTCGCCAATGGCCTGGTCAATATCATCACCCTGGTTTTCAACAATGGTAAACTGATAGCCGGGAAGGGCCTTCTGCAAATCAACAATAGCTTGTTTCACGCGTTTGACAGCATCTACGGTATTCTCCCCCTGTTCTTTATAGATTGCCAGTCCGATACATCGCTCTTCATTGAGAAAAACCATGTTGTCCGGTTCCTTGTTTTTGATCTGCACCTCAGCTACCTGATCTAGTGTAACGGGGATCCTGGTATTGTTGTTGATGGAAGATTTATTGCGGTAACCGATGATCAGGTTACGAAAGTCTTCTACTTTTTGGAGGAGGCTTTCACCTGTAACCAGATACTCCGTGCCTTTTTCTTCAAGGCTCCCACCGCTGATATCCCGGTTAAAGGCCTGTATGCGTGAGGAGATCTGGTCCATGGACAGGTTGTAAGCATCCAGCAGGTATTGCTCCGTTTGAATGAGCAGCTCGGCTTCTTCTTCTCCGGAAATATCTATGTCTGCCACCCCATCGATGCGAACCAGCTCATTGTAGATATAGTTTTCTGCTGTTTGGCGCAGGAGGTTCATGTCACGGATATCTGTACTGCTTAGTGCGATGCGCATGACGGGAGCAGCATTGGGATCGTTCTGGTAGATGCTGAGCTCATCCACTTCCTGGTTGGCACTAAATGCGGAGAGCGCCTTCCGGAGATCCAGAAAAGCTGCATCCATATCCCGGTCCCATTGATAATGCACAGTTACCAGCAACATACCCGTGCCGATAACGGAGGATACATCCGTCACGCCACTCTGCCGGATCGCCATTCCTTCTATTTGTTCTGCAAACTTTGATTCTATCTCAGCAGGTGCTTTTTCACCGGCATGAAGCTCCACATAAAGCCTTGGGTTCTTTAAATCAGGAAACAGATCCGTTCCCAGCCGGCTAAAAGAGATGTATCCAAGTAAAAGGACTGCAAAAACCATCATCGCAATGGTCACAGGGTATTGGACGGAGAAGCGGGTTAGTTTTATCATGGTCATGTAGCAGATATAGTATGTTGCTGATGAAAAAATAGGATATTATGAGATCATACCATGGTTTGGTATGCTAATGAGACACATTCACACATTATTCCAGTACCTCTACCCTGCTGCGGTCTCTGAGTGTTTCGTACCCATCAGTCACGACCCGTTCATCCTTTTTTAGGCCTTCGCGGATCGCAATGCGTTCATCCGATTCAATTCCGGTTACCACGGTTCTTTCGCGAGCACGTTCTCTTTGCACCACATAAACCATCTTGCGGTTATTTTTTTCCTGGATCACCTCGCGGGGCAAAGTGATAACGCTGTCTTTATGTTCGACCATCACATCGGCTTTGACGAACATTCCCGGTCTTAAGATTTTATCCGGGTTCTGCACCTTAATTTTTGCATCAAACATACGGGTTGTGGGATCTACAGCCGGAGAGATCTCTGTGACTTTTCCTTCCAGCGTTTCTTGTTGAAGGGAATAATGATTGATTTTTGCAGGCTGACCTGGTTGTATTTTGGCCAGGGTTTTTTCAGGCAGGCTCACTTCCATGATCAGCCCGCGGTAATCCATGATGGTAGCAACCTGCTTATTGGCAGCAATTTGGGTTCCCTGGGTGTGATAGGGCAGCCGGGTGACAAAACCTGTAATCGGGGCGGTGAGGGATAGCTTATCCAGGTCTAACCGGGCTTGCTCCAAAGCTGCCTGAGCATTGATGTAGGTTTTTTCCGCATTGGTCAGCTCACGTAAGGTAACACCCCCTTTTTCGTAAAGGGCCTTTTGTTTTTCATACTCCTGCTTCGATATTTTTTGCTCCAGCCTGACCGATGCCAGATGAACATTCAGCTCATATTCCCGGTTTTTCAGTTCAATAAGCTTTTCCCCTTTATTGACCCGGTCTCCCAGGGCAAATTGTTTTCCTGTTCTTGGATTGGTCTGCAGGTAATAATCTCCCTCTACCCTGGTGGTCAGTTGGGCAGACTCTATCGCTCTTACGGTACCGGTAGTCTGAAGAAAGGAGCTGATCGATCCATAAACGGCTTCTGTAACTGAAACAGGGACGGTCACATCACTGCTTGCGCTTCTTTCTGCCTGGTTGCAACCTGCAAAAAGAGCCGTAAAGATAAGGATGACACGGAGGATTTTATCAATCCAAAAAGTTTTTGCATACATATTCCCAAAGATTTAATATTGTGATAGATTGTTCACGCATTTTGCATTGTTGGGCTTTGCCGGCCCATCCGAAACGATACTTATTGTGCCTGATAGCGATCATTCGGTATATTGGACCACGTCCATGGGCAATAGCGGTTGATTTTCATGAAAATCATACAGTGACTGCATCTTGAGATTAAGCAGTTCCATTTTATAATCGATAAGCGCAGTAGTCAAATCCATTTTTTTCTGGCTCAGTTGATTTTGGTATAACTGCAGATCCATGCCGGTCAGATCCCCGTTATTGTATCTTTCCAGATTGATCTCATAGGTCAAGCGGGCATTTTCCTGATTTTTTCTGGCAATTTCAATTTGATTCTGGTAATTCCTCAAGTTTCGGATGGTTTGTCGAATACCGAGATTAATCGATTTGTTCTCCTCATTCAGGTCGATTTGATTGGATTCTACGGTCAGTTTTGCAGCTTTGATCCTGGCTTCGCGCGCACCCCAGTCCCAGATGGGTACATTGAAATGAAGCGAGATGGCCGGGCTGGTGGTAGGTGTTCCGTACATATCGGCAAAATTTTTATCAACACCCTGTATGCCTACTGACAGAGACACATTCCCTTTGAATTTGTTTTGATCGCTGGTTTCGATCAGACTGAAGCGGGCATTTTGGAGTTCTATTTCGCGGTTGCGAATTTCTAACCTGGAAGACAAGGCATTTTCTATGGCTTTATCCATATTGATATTCACTGAATCAATTTCTATATTGAGGGAAACCCTGAAATTTCCGTCCAGATTCATTCCAATAAGTTGTTTGAATTGGTCTTTGGCATTTTGCAACTGCACTTCCCGTGTATAAACTTGAGAACGTGCTGAAGCCAGATTGACTTCTGCCTGGTAGCGTTCTTCCAGGGCCAGTAATTGGGCGTCTACTTTGTTTTGCACCAACCGGTAATTGTCTTTTTGATTTTCGAGCTCTTCCTGTGAGATTCGAAGGCCCATTTGCAAAGCATACAGGTTGTAATAATTTTTGGTTACCTGAACTTCGGTGCTTAGTTTTTGCAAACGGTACTGGATGTCTGACCTTTCGTAATCCAGCTCCAGCTCTTCCAGATTCTGCTGGGTTTCGTTGTAAGAAAAAAGGGGCTGGGTATACTGAAGAAATAAATTGTTTGTGAAAGAACGGTCTTCCAGGTTTTGGTTCAACCGGGTTTCTGCTTCGGTGCTTGATTGCTGCCAACCGAGCTGATTATTCAAGGACAAAATACCGTCGGTAGGGGTTATGGGCTGGGAGATGCTTAAGTTCGCCCTGCTGGAGTAGGTTTCTGTGGTTTGCCATTTGGAATTGACCTCAAAAAATTTTTCCTGCCTTGAATAGTTGAAAGGATCGAGTGATAAGTTGAAGTTCGTTTTAAGCGAAGCGCGCTGGGCATCCAGGTAATTTTTGCTGCGCTCGCGGTTTAACCGGCTTTTTTTTACTTCGGGGCTGTTTTCGTTGGCAATGTTGAGGGCTTCATTGAGGGTCAGCACACCCTGGCTGTTGGCACTATACATACATATAAAAGCACATAGATACAGGAGCATGAATTTTGGGTACATAATCATTTATTTTCGAATTAATTTGACCGCATCGGCTATAACTGTTCTGGCTTTGGTTTTGTTGGAGAGTTGTATCCTGGCGGTATCAGGCGAAAAATAGAATTCACCCAACCGCACCCAGTCGCGCGGGTATTCTTTTACATCAACGGGTATGGTTTCCTCCCCGCCGTCGTGAGCGACGGTATAATAATACAGTTTCTCCTCATTATCGTCATTTCTTCGGCGTCGCCACCTGGGTTGCAATCCCGCATTCGAGACATAGGCCTGAACCTCATAATACCCTGCATTCTCGATGGGTACGGCCCAAAGGGCTTTCTGGTTTCCATCTCCTGATCTGACATAACTGGCAGACAGTTTGATTTTACCGTAGAATTTATTATGGATGGCCTTTTGCCATTTTTCGGGCGGTCGCCATACATTTACATTGGTATATTCACGGCGTTGATTGCGGTTAGCTAAGATCAGATCCCTCAGCTTGGTGGCTTCTGAGGAAGCGAGGGTTCGAAAGGCAGGATCTTCATTGTCCACGATGATGGCCTGATCGTCCGGTGGCGGTTCAACTAACCTGACAAATGCTCCCCCTTCGGCATTTTCTTTGTCCGCTATGTTTCTTAACGGAAACAGGATCGTTTCAGGCATGTTGGAAGAAACAAGGGTGTTGGCCAGGATCATAGACGGTCTTTCGCTAACGGTTAGGCCTACTCTTTTGGATTGACCGGGATCGAGAATGATGATCTTTTCTTCCGATAACCGGCTGTTTCTGCGTCGACCGATGCGCATATTCAGTTTGACTGTACCCAGGCTTTTGCCAACATTGTGAATGGTAAGTTCTGCCTGATATCTCAGGTTTTCCTGGTCATAATAGCTAAAAGCATTTGCGTCACTGAATTTGAAAGCAGGAAGGGATCTGCTATAGAGCCACTCATCCATATGTTCTTCGGTATCTACCCGATAACGGGTATGGATATATTCCAGGAATTTTTCACCCGTATTGTTCTGATAACGGGTGGCAATAATAAAGCTGTCCAGCATGGGGTCAAACTGTGCAGGGCCGGCAAAATGTTTCATCAGGTTGATGAAATAGGATCCCTTGACGTCGATGACATCACTTAGTCTGACATAATGAGAGGTATCACTCATCAAATCAGCGAATGAGTGATCCTGTAGTAAAAGGTTGGCTTTTTCTTCATCTCCAAAGCCACTGTTTCTGTAAAAACCCCTCCGTTCATTTCCTGCACTTCTGTTCTCGATGTATCGCTCAAGAACGGGATTCATCACCGGCAGCTCCTTGACGCCAAAATCATTGCAATAAGAAACGAAGTTGGGAAAAATTTTCGTTTTTCCGGTTATGTCACCGCCTCTGAACCAACCCCTACGATAGTCCTCTCCTTCAATAAAATTGGAATGCACAAAATTTCTGAGCATATCGGTTTTCATCTTTTCCACGGTTCGATTTGCATTTCTGCGTTTTTCAAAACGTTTGACGGCCCTTGAGAAATCAGCCCCATTCATGGAATAGGCCCGCTCCTGCATCAATACCATCTGGGGCAGGGCAGCATCATTGGCCACGGTGAAATTTTTCTTGTATGCGTAAAAATGAGCGGGCACTTCAACAACAGAAAAGGTCTGAAAGGGATAGTCCAGATGAAGCGCTGAAGTATAATCCTCCATGACCCTTTTAATGATGGAAGGAATGGTATCCTGTATATCTTTAAAAAAAGGACGGTAAATATCATGCCCTTTTTTATAAAAGACATTATAGTTTATATCCCCGATGGTCATGGAATCGCGTTGATAGCCTCCGGCAATGACCGAAAGGCAGGTAAGGGGTTTTTCAGGTTGAAAGATCCATTGGTTGTTTTCCTGTTTCCCTTTTCCCTGACTCAGGACGGTTAAATTTTTTGCTGTTTCTACAGATAATTGATAGGTAGCAAAATTTTTACGGAAACCGGCAACATTTTTGGATGAAAAACCGGTCCCGGGAACGGGATACCACAACAATTCAGGGGTGAACATCAAATATTCGGAAGTCAGGTAACTGAATTTTTTGGGTATGCGAAACAGGGTCATGTGATTGCCCCGAAAAAGGATATGATCAGGTACCTCCGGGTAGCACACCCTTTCATCCGGCCGGCCTGCATATTGCAGGGTGACCTTCACCGAATCGCCGGGAGGCAGATGGTATTCAATGCCTGTCAGGTGTAATTTTCGGAAGTAGGGGGAGGACTTTCCGTTAACCCGGCAATTCTCCAGCTCAAAGCCCGGGTTTAAGCTGAACAACAGGGTGTCGAGCGGTTTTGCATGGGGATTGGATACGGTCATCCTGGCTTTCAGACCAACGTTTTGGCCCCGGTGTACCATATCCAGATGGTATTGCCCAACTGTGGGGGTCTGTTTCATGAGGTAGCGATCGTTCAACTGAATGATTTTGCTGCGGAAACGGCGCAAAGATACTTCCTCGCCTATGTGGTTGGCAGCCAGCCAGCCGGCCAGGCCCAGAAAAAGCACCCCTCCGGCAATCGATATCCAGTAATTGGTATTGGACTGCCGCAGGCGTTTCATCAACAATACGGTAAAGAAAACGAGCGATAAGCCCAGGGAAATATA
>CAYYLT010000062.1:6677-14210 GCA_964472385.1 uncultured Bacteroidales bacterium | reverse complement strand
GCATGACCAGTTGAGGAAGGTGTTCTTTCCCGCTGCCGGTCCAAATCCATCGGGTACCCTCGGACCCCAGAAAACCATTGTATTGTTTTTCTGCTGCTTTTACATTAACTGCTGCTTTGTGCCCTCCAAGATTACCCGGTCCGGTAGTTTCAACATTCCATGTGCCTTCTTTGGTGCCCGTAAACCGAAAACGCCATCTATTATTTCCGGCATAGTACATGAGCGATGTTTTCTTTTCACTACTAATAGCATGCGTGAATTCAGCTTTGGCAATTACATCGAACGGGTTCCCCCGGGCTTCTTCCCATTGTATTTCCCATTCTACAAAAGGTTTATTGAGATACGCAGATTGATTTTCAAGTTCCTGCCCATAAACCTGAGAATGTATGAGGAGAAGGAGTAGATATCCGATAAAAAAGCTGCCTGAGGTAATTTTTGCTGTTTTTTTCATAAAGATATATTTTTTAAGTGATTACAATACATAAGATAGTCGGAATAAATATATACACTTTTACCTGTGGCAAAAAACAAACCATTACAAAAGATCTTTTTGCTAATAGCCGGGTATTAAAGAATATGGTAAATAATACTTTATGGTACATAGCTTTTGATGAAAATTTATCGCCTCCATGTTTTCTTAAAGATCAGATCGAAACCCGAATGGGGCATCTGATTGGTGGCCTGAATAAATAGATTACGCATCAACTGATAATCGAGGGTTATTCGTTTGGGTTCGATCACTTTTTCCCGTTTGTCAAAGGCAAAGGTCTGCATGTAGCTGACATACAGATTTTTGGTTATGTATTTCCCTATCTCTACATTGCCTGATTTCCAGGTTTTCCCTCCGCCAACTTCTATCATATCCAGCCCCAAAGAACTTTTTAAGGAACCGGTTACAATGTCGGTTACTTTTCCAATGGCCAGTGATCGGGCAATATTGTCCGCATTCTCTTCCAGTGACATTTTTTCTCCAGTCGTAAGTCTGCCGGGCTCCTTACCAAAGAGCAGGTACGAAAGGGCTTCTTTTTCCTGGATAGCTTTGCCGTCCAGTGCAAAGGCCAATTGGGGTTGCCTGCTTCTGCCTTTTATAAAAAGGTCCAGTGAATGTAGCTCCCTGTCCGGATCCCTGAATTCATATGTCAGATTAAAATCAAGCTTAGGATTGATCTCACTTCCTCCTGTAAATATCAGGCTGCCTTTGTTAAAATCAAACTTCTTCCCGTAGAACTCGAAGAATCCCCGTTTAATATGCAATGTTCCAAACAAATCTATTTGCGCTTCCCTCATGATGGGTCTCAAGCTGCCCTGAAGCTCAAAATTCATATCCTTTCCCTGAACCCAGGTATTACCGGGGATGGATATATTAAGGTTTAGGTTTAAATTCCCGAATGTATGATTTGTTGAATCCTTACTCCCTATATTGCCGGATTGCATGGTCTCCTCCTCTTTTACTGTGTCGCTTATGGCCTTTACCAATAACGGTGGATTGGGATTATCAGATTGAACCGTTAATTGCTCTCGAAAAGCATCGGCATTGATCCTGGATTGGATTACATCTATCCCCCCTTCAACATGAGGATTCGACATTGTACCTGTAACATCAATAGCAGGAGCAATATAGGCCTCCAATTTATTGGATTCCATGGCCCTGAAATCTTTTCCGTCAATCCGGAAACGGACCGCATTTTGTTTTTTGCCGGATGAGAGGCTAAGATCAGCATTTCCCGTTATCTCCAATGAGCCTCCTCCTGAATGCAGGTAAGCTTTATCAAGAAAAAACTGCTGATTGTTAAACCTGCTGTCCAATTCAATATCTTTGTAATCTATTCCTTGTTTGGGGTAATAAAAAGTCCCTCCGGTCAAGTTGAGTTTTCCGTTAAACCGAGGCTCATCTATGGTATTCGTAAGCTCCACATTTGCATTGATCAACCCTGAAACTTTCATATTCTCTTTTTCCAGCAAGGGATTGATAGCCTGTAGATCAAGGCTGTCCATTGTAAGCGCTGCCTGTAACTTAGTGTTCCGGTCTGGCATCATAAAGCTTTCGGAAAAAGAGAGTTGGAGCGGCATTTTCAGAGTGGCATGAACCTTCGGGACTTGCTTAAGCGCCAAATTAGCGTCAAAATTCAGGGTGTCGCTGTCATATAGAATATGGCTTGTTAACCGGTCAAAACGGACCGTATCCATGCGGGGCTCGCGAATATTCAAAAATCCATCTATCTTAGGTGAAGCAGCATTTCCACCCAGGTGTATATCTGAATGGATCATGCCGTGAACCGGTAACCCTGAATTGTTTATCGCAGCCAAAGCGGAAATATCCAGGTTTTCAATCCGGAGGTCAAAGTTTTCCCTCCCATTAAAAGCCAATGTCCCGTTCAGCCCGATACGTTGCTGACCGGATTGGAGCTGAAAATCATCAATATGAAAAGCATCCCGGCTTAATTTGATATGGGTGGCACCGCTGTTTTTCTGCCACCTCATCCCATGCAAATTCAACCGCATATCGTGTATCTTCAATACGGTGTCTTTTTCAGTTTTAATATCCGCTTGGGTAGACAGGCTAAGCGTATCGTTAACTGTTACTTGCAGACTATTTTTCAATACATGCTTCCCATAGGATGATGTTAATGCAATTTGCTCAATAGGTCTTTCGCCTATAGAAATGGAATCAGCTCTGGTTTCAAGATGACCGATTAACAAGGAATCAACAGAGTACAGTGAAACGCTGCCTTGCAGGCGCGATGTTCTAAGTGTATCGTAATGTAAGTTAAAAAGATCATATGTGGTGGTCAGATGAATAGAATCTGTCGTTCCAGCGAGCTTTCCGGATATGCTACCCTGTAGTCCGATATCGGGAAGGTCAAACGCCCTGAGAAAAGGTTGGATATCGCCGGGCCACACATCCAAATGCAAATGATTTTCTCCCCGCAGATGGCCATTACCCCCACCTTCCATATCCACAAGCGCTGAATTTAACCGGAGATCACGCAAATCATAGCTGCCCCGGTCATAATGTAAAGAAAGGTTCATAGCGCTTACTGGTTCACCAAGAAAGTATGAATCACCGGCATGAAGATGTATTTCTGTTTGCAGGCTGTCGGGATTGGTTCCCTTTCCCGAAGTTTTTAAATTCAAATTCAAATCGGAATGTAGCTGTTCCTTTCCGAAAAATGAAGACAAGTCGATATGACGGAGGTTTGCTTGAACGATATAATGAGGATGCTGAAAAATTTCATTCAAATTAAAGCGTGAGACTATGTTACCAGCAGGGCTATTTGCCTGTATATTCCCCGCCACAGTATCCCTATTCTTATCTACCTGAAATATCAGACGGTTGATTTGATAATCCCCGTAAATCAAGTCGCTGAATGCTCCATTTATGATTAGCACATTCTCAGCCAAATTGAAACCCTGCCCACGGGCCTTCAGCTCTCCATCCACCCTGGAGCGGAAATCACTATTGTGGGTCCAGGGTTCACCATTTACACCAGCCATTCGCAAGGTCATAGCATAGTGAGGTATCGAGTTTACATTGTTTATGAAACCTTTTAAAGAGATCTTCTGAAGACCCTCTTGAAGCTTTAATTCCAGTTTTTTTAATTCACCGTGGTCTTCGATACGGATATTGATCTTAGGGCTACCGTAAAGCTTCATTCCATTCATCCATGGATGCAATGCTTCCATATTCAGGGGGTCTAATCGTATGTATCCCTGTAGCTTACTCATGTCCTGCAGATGAAGATTACCGTGGCTTTGGAGTGTGGTTTCTGTCATATCAACCCACAAATTCTCCCATGTAATTCGCTCGCAGACCTTATGGAAATTACCTTCCATCTTTTTAACAATCATATCAGGGGACTGACTTTTCAACGAAAACCTGTTGATTTTTAGCGCAAGGGAATCTTTTATTGCGGTAAAATTCAGTTTACCATTTAGGTTGATATGCAATGGTATGGTTTTATTGTTAAGCGGTTGGAGATTTGCCGTAAGGCTATCCAGGAGGATCCGGGTTATGGCAATGTGCCATTCGGATGGACCGGGGTCATCATTTTTTACCTTTTTGTCAGGTTTCGGTAATATTTTTATAATATTCCAGGAAGAATCCGGATTTTGAATCGCCTCCAGGTTAAGCTTCCTCAAAGCCACATTTTCAATGCTCAATTTTTTCTGAAACAGCGCTGTTGGATTATAATGCACATGGAGTTCTTCCAAAGTAAGGATGGTGCTGTCACTGTTTATGATTTTTATTTCATGCAATGAAAAGCGCTTGAGTGGATTGCCCTGGATGTTTCCTATTTCCACCTTTGCCTTGAGGTTTTTACTTCCCTGATCAGCCATCATGGAAGCAAGGTGGTTGTTGAGCATGCCATTTTGCAGCAAAATCAGCATGATAACCACCAGCAGCATGAAAGCAGATAAGCTATAAATAAGGGACAGGTATATTTTTTTGATGTATCGCATAAGCAAATTTTCGAGTCATATCTTACAAAAGCCCGGTATTCCCGTATGTTGCTGTGTTTGTACAACCTTTAATTCATCCTGCATTCATATCCTTCGTGCTTTTCGTTTCATACAGGTTAATTTGTACTATTAATCATGGTTAGAAAGCATGGCCTATGGATATATAGAACTGCGGCCTGATTTCTCTTTCAAACAGGGGGGATGCAATATCAAGTCTGACAGGACCTACAGGTGTTTTTACCCTCAAACCCGACCCTGCATCATACCTTAATTGGTTGAAATCATAAGCAAATGCTTTTCTCCAAACATTTCCGATATCGGTAAAGACAACTCCTGAGAAAATATCGAAAATGGGAAATCTCAGTTCCATATTGCCTTCCAGCATGCTGTTCCCTCCAGTGAGCTTACCTTGCTCATTGACCGGAGATATCTGATGTCTACCCCAACCCCGCATAGAGAATGCTCCGCCCAGCAGAAAACGATCCTCAATAGGTGAAGATTCATTTCTCAATGGGTTGATAAAACCCGAACGAACCCTGCCGGCGATAATCCATCCATCATCAAGCTGATAATAACGCACCATGCTGATCTCACTTTTATAGTAGTGAAATTCAGATCGAAAACCAATTCCCATATAAGTAAAATGACCGTTCAACTTCCACCCGGAGACTGGTGCTATCAGCTTTTTTGTGGTATTGCTGCTGAAACCCACAGTCAGGCCTGATTTGTTACTGATCAAATCCTTGTCCCCTTCGCGGGCTAAAAATTCGGACATGGAAAGATCCTGCAGAAAATCCCTTTCAAGTGAATACATCAAATACCCTGAGCTGGCCTCGGAAAAACGTTGTTGAAATGTCAATCCCCCACCCAGCCTGTCAACCGTATAGCTTTGTTCTCGCTCACGAATGAAAAAAGGATTTATGATCAGATCAAGGTTATCTGCCATCAATCCCGGTTGAATAAATCTGGCTTCCAAACTGACCGGCAGAAAGCGGGAATGTTTCCCCTCAAAAATCAATTTGCGAGCACCACCCAGGAATCTTAGCCTGGTTACGTTAACTGAAGTTCTGAACTGATCTTCCGAACCATAACCCACTCCGGTTTCCAATGACCAGGTGGGCTTTTCACTTACTTCTATCAGCACGGGTATTCGATCATTCTGCATGCTGTCTTTTTGACCCCGGATAACCACATAGCGGAACAAATCCGTATTGAAGAGAGCCATTTGGGTTGAATCAAGACTTTTCCATGAATACCTCTGCCCATTTGAAAAGGTGAGCTTTTCTCTAATGTATTCTTTGGAAACCAGCGAGTCCCCTTTGATCTCTACCTCCCCGAATTTTGCCAGTGATCCGGTTTCAATATCAAAAACAATATCCACCTGACTTGTCTTCTTCAAAACATTGAGACTTCGCTCCACTTTTACGTTGGGATAACCCTGGGTGGAATAAGAATTCCGTATCTCCCGTTCAAAATCCAGGATTTTTTTATCAATAAAACGATCTCCGGATTTTAGCAGCGAAGTATCCCTGTATTTTGCCAACAATGACATGGCTGCCGAATCCAACTGGCCTTTGAACTGCACCTTTCGGATTTTTATCGGAGTTCCTTCCTTTATGTCAATGGTGATGTCCATCTTCTCTTTCCGGTCATCCTGTTTCAGCGAATAATCCAAATGGGGATTCAGAAAACCATGCCGCTGGTAATAATGATGCAGACGTTCCATATCATTCTCAAACATAACAGGAGAGAATTCAGGATTTTTCTCCCAAAATGTTATTTTTTCAAGAAAAGTAGGAGAGCGTGTATTCATCTGCTCTATAAGGGATTGCTCAGTAAGTGTTTCATTTCCATGGAAATCAATCTCACTGATGGTATAATCCACCTGCCCCTGTGACATTCGAAAAACAGCGCTGATCAAAACAAAAAAAAGTATGGTGCTTGTTCTTATCAATGGAAAAATGATATTAGGTTATGGTTTCTCAATACATCAGTAATTTCCAATTTTATGACATATTTATTTTCTAGTTACATTTGAAAACAACAGATATGTTTACCCTATTGATTTAAGGATTTTTTTTTGTTTTTTAGCAAACTTTGCTTCGAGGCTTTCGCAACGTATCAGATGCCCAAAAATTGGCGCACTCGGAAAAAATGTATAAAAATAAAATTCTTTGAGTATAATGGGTAAAGTACTAATATTCTATCGTTTATAAATATATTGTACTTTTTTATGAATAATACAGGTTAGGTGTAACCTTATGCGCTGATTTAAAGTAAAAAACAGTTATACAATAACCACCAAATATACAAAGAAAACAGGAAATTGATTAAATGCCAAAGAGAAAGAGCATTCTGCTCATATTCATTATTGATTTTGTTATTCTTGGACTGATAAACTCTTCTTGCACCCTAAAAGCAGAACCCCAGGATGGATCAAGAAAGAAAATTATTGTAGGGGGTGATTTTGATTACAGGCCTTATACGTTCAAAGATACCAATGGTCGAGCAAAAGGTTTTGATGTAGACCTTATGGAGTACATTGCTGAACAATACGATTTAACCCTGGAGTATCAATTTTCTCCATGGGATGAAGCGCTGGAAAAACTTAAAAAGGGTCAGGTAGATGTACTTCTGGGAATTCTGTATACAGAAAAACGTGACGCTGTATATGATTTCACCATTCCGCACAGTGAGGAATACTATGGTATTTTTGTCCGCTCGGGTAGTTCTATCGCAGAAATATCTGATCTTGCAAACAATCAAATTATAGCATTAGAAGGCGATGCCTCTGTAGATCGTTTTATTAGACCGATGGGCTTTGAGAAAAATACCACATATGTAAATTCTCTGCCTAAAGCGATTAAACTTCTTTCATCAGGAACCTGTCAAGTTGTGCTAGCACCTTATTCTATCGGCATGGAAACCCTTGAAAAAACCGGAATAAAAAACATTGAGGTTGCAGGCCCTCCTATTTTACCCAGTCTATACCGGTTTGCAGTTAAAAAGGGCAGCACCGATCTGCTTACCATACTGAATGATGGAATAGACAGGATGAAAAGTACTGGTCAG
>CAYYLT010000062.1:0-6667 GCA_964472385.1 uncultured Bacteroidales bacterium | reverse complement strand
ATAAAGAACCTGAGAAAAAAATGGCAATTTCACAAAAGAAATGAAATATCCTTTTATATGGTAATGCGCTATGCTGCTATAGGACTAATTCCGATTTTGCTTATTATTCTCGGACTGACTGTTTGGTCAAGAATACTCAACAGAAAAGTGAAAGAGAAAACCCAGATGCTGAGTAAAAAAAATGCTTCATTGGAAAAACTCAATGAAACCAAAGATAAGCTCTTTTCTGTAATAGGGCATGATCTAAAATCCCCTTTTAACAGCATTTTGGGTATATCTGATTTGTTGTTAAAAAATCACTACCAATACAATTCCGAAAAATTAGCCTATTTTCTGCAAAGCATTAACGCTACAGCCAAAAACACCCTTAATCTACTTGACAATCTCCTGTGCTGGACAAGGACCCAAGCAGGAGATGTTTTATTCCAACCAGAAACGATCCAATTGCATGATTTGATCTCCCAAAACGTCAGCTTCTTAAAAGCTACCGCTAACTTGAAAAATATTTCTTTACACTACAGTCCAAATCATGATGTGACAATTCACGGAGATCATCAAATGCTTATGTCGGTTTTGCGCAACCTGATTTCAAATGCCATAAAATTTACCAATCCGGCAGGAGAAATTAAAATACAAGCTACTGTAGATCAGCGTCAGGTAAAGATACAAGTGTCCGACAACGGTATTGGTATGGATGAAAACACGCGCAATAGTTTGTTCCGCAAGGAAGCCAATCCATCTCATCAAGGTACTAAAAATGAAGAAGGCACAGGATTGGGCTTGATTATATGCAAAGAATTTGTAGAAAAACACGGTGGTGAGATTTGGGTTAAAAGTGAATTGGGAAAAGGAAGCAATTTCATTTTTGCCATACCTCTGCTTAATGACCCAGAAAGTTCCTCATAATTATTTTGAGGCTATTAACCTTCCTTATATATTGCAAAGATAAATTCTTCAAAATCAATGATATATATTAATGCTGTGTATGGGACTAATGAGAAAGAGCCTGGCTTTTAAGGAGACGGTATTATCCACAAACTTTCTTTTTTTATTATGAGTCATATAATGATAAATTTATTATACTTGTGCCAAATTATTTTATTAATCTGATTAAGTCCGGATTATTCCATACAGGATAGAAAAAGGCAAGGAATCACCATATTAACATGTGAATAAACATTGTCATTATGGATGCAAAAACCTCAAAAGTATTTATCAAATTAGGAGAAATCGAGATTACCATCGAGGGCAATGCCGATTTTGTGACCAGGCAATTTCGAACAATTTTTGGTGTAAAGAAACCCCAAAAGGATGAAGCGCTCCATTCCAATGCAATAAAACAGGCAACAACCTCTAAGGCTAAATCATCAAAATCCGCGAAAGCCAAAAATGCATCGAAACCAGCTGCATCTGGTGAACGACAAAAAACCCCTCAGGAAATGTTTGAGGAATGGTTAAAAAAATTGTCTAAAACAGTCACAAACCAGGATAAAGTGTTAATCGTCGGCTATTATATCCTTTTGAACAAAAAAAGCGATTTCTTTTCCATCAGGGAGATAAAGAATTTCCTTAAAGAAAAGGGCATTGATATTCCGAATGTTACAATGTTAATAAAAGACATCAGCAGTGCAGAAAAAATCCTTCGCCAGGTATTAAGAAATGGAAGAAAATTTTATCAGTTTACCCATGAAGGTAAACAATATATGAAAGACTTACTTTCGGTGAAAGACTCGTAAATTCAAGGTTTTATATTGGATTGGTTTGTTTACGAATTGCTGTTAACGCTGCATTTTGCAAACAAGAAATATATGTATCCTATTGATTGGAAGAATTTTTGTGCTTAGCAGCAAATCCTAACTTACTGCTTATTTGGAGTGTTGCCTAACAAAAAGCCAATGGGTTCAAGCCCCGAACTGTTTATCGAAATGATTTGAAATATGGCAAATAAGGGAACAAACAATACCATCCCTGCTATGCCCCAAACTGCACCACCTGCTACTACTGCAATAATTACCACTAAAGGATTTAGCTTTACTTCCTTTCCTATAATAAGGGGTTCAAGCACGTAACTTTCGATTAATTGTATGGTAATAATGATCACTGTAAACAACAGAACCTTCTCTATACTTTCGAAAAAAATAAAGGACACCACGATAGGCAGCAAACCGCTTACAAATGGTCCAAAATAAGGGATGATCGTAATCAAAGTACCGAAAATGATCAATATTGGGGCATAAGGAAGGTCAAATATCAGAAAAACAATGTAATACATGATTGCTAAAAGCATCATTACCTGAGCCCTGCCCCATAAATAGCGAAATGCAACCTTGCTGATTTTATTAAGTATTTCTTTGGAACTCTCTGTTTTCTTCTCAGGAATATACATCATGATAAATTCATATATTCTCTTTCTGTACAATAATAGTAAAATGACATAAATCAAAACCAATAAAAGGCTGAATAAGGAATTCACTAAATTACCTACAAACTGTGTTACACGGACTTGAATGGTATCTAATAGTTGATCTGATCGATCTTGTAAATAAATACTCTGATCTTCAAGAGAAATATTGGTTATAGATACAATCAGATCCTGAACATTATCAATAAACGATTGTAATTCACTTCTGAAAGAAGATATTTCCAACACAAAGCTATTCATTTGATATGCAAAAAGAAATAAGATCGCTCCTGCTACAATAAAAACGACCAATGTGCTGATTGCTGAAGCAATTATACGGTTTATCCTTATTGACTCCAGGAAATCACAAAAAGGGATCATCAACAAGGCCAAAAATATTCCAAAAACAAAGGGGATGAGAAAGGGTGCTCCAAAATGTAAAATGGCAAAAACCAATAGGGTAAAAAATAGGATTTGATTAATTTTTGTTAGTTTGTACATGTTATGGATTTATTTCATCTTCCAAAACTAATAAAAAAACAAAGGACTATTCCAACCTGCCATTATTTATATATTGATAAAACCAACTGATGTGACTTCTGACATACTATCAGGTCTTTAAGACTTTTTGACTTTTCTCTAATCATATTGCATATGCTGTATTCTTTTATTATTTTTTCGTTACATTCGGGGTAGAACCTATTTGGCCTGGCCTTGCATCTACCCAAAACTTGACGCATGAATAATACAGGTTAGCGCTTTATTGCCTCTGGAGATCGTTGATGTATGATATTGATCGAGGATTTTTCGTGTATTGAGCAAAAAGGGAAATTCATTGGAAGGGGTTTCGGATTGCAGGGTTTAATCTACAGGATTGAGTATCCCCAGACCATGGGAAGTTTTGAACTTATCCAAAAAGAGGGTTCGGCTACCGGGATGATCCGTAGTTGGACAAGGCCATTGAAGGCCTTGCTGTTCGATTCGCTCATAGGTAATGCCTGCCATAATAGGGGTGGCTTCTCGAATATCTTCAAATATTTCTCTGGCATTCTTGTATTTACCGAGATTGTAGCCCATTTTTTGGGCAATCATCAGGATGATTTTCCAGTCCTCTTCTGCTTTTCCTGGCATGTCCACGGCTTTACGAACACGTAATACCCGTCGGTCACTGTTCACAAAGGTACCATCCTTTTCGGCATATGATGAAGCAGGCAGTATCACATCAGCATAAAGGGTAGTTTCCGTAGGAAAAATATCCTGAACAACCAGAAAATCAAGTTTTTTTAATGCCTCGTCGGTATGGTTCAGGTTGGGATCGGTCATCATAGGATTTTCGCCCATGATGTACATTCCTTTAATGTCACCGTTATAAGCGGCATTCATTAACTCACCTGTGGTCAGTCCGGGTTCGGAAGGCAGCTCTTCGAAAGGTACTTCCCATAATTTGGCCAGTTTTTTACGGTTCTCTTCATTCCCTACGGGGATATAACCTGGATAATTGATGGGAGAAACACCAATATCGGTTACTCCCTGTAGATTGTTCTGCTCCCTAAGTGGGTTAATACCGGCTTTCTCCCTGCCAATCTGGCCGGTTATCAGCACCATATTGATTTTGGAAAAGATCATCCGGGTACCCACTTCCTGCTGGCTGTTACCCGTGCCGGTAGCCATCATGGCAGTGGGGCTCTTGGCATAGATCCGGGATGCTTCCATAAACTTATCCCGGGGAACTCCGGTCATGCGTTCGGTTTCTTCCGGGGTATATTTATACACCAGTTCTTTGAGTTGCTGGAAAGCTTTCATGCCGCCTTCCACCCTTTCTTTGATAAATTTCTCATTATACAGGTTCTCTTCTATAATCACCCGTATCATTCCATTGTAAAGTGCCACATCAGTTCCAAGCCTTGGCTGAAGCCAAATATGGGCATAATCGACCATCTTGGTCCATTGGGGATCGATGACGATGATCTTACTGCCCTTATATTGCCCGTTCTTGACAAAGGTAGCGGTTACGGGATGGGTTTCCACCATGTTATTGCCCACCACAATCACACAATCGGTATGGGCAAAGTCCTCTATGGAGTTGCTACCTGCTCCGCTTCCCAGGCTCTTGAGCATGGCAGTAACCGTAGAGGCATGGCACAGACGGGTGCAGTAATCCAGGTTGTTGTTGCCAAAAACAAGACGAATAAACTTCTGAAAGATATAGTTGTCTTCATTGGTGCATTTGGCTGAACCATAGCCTCCCAGAGCCTGTTTTCCATATCTCTCCTTGATTTCATTAAATTTGGTGGCAATCAGATCCAGGGCTTCATCCCATGAGGCCTTTACAAATTCCCCGTTCTTTTTGATCATTGGGGTGGTCAGCCTTTCCTGGCTTTGGATATCATCATAACCATACCGCCCTTTGACGCATAGCCTTCCATCATTCGGAGGTATCCCTTCAATTCCGTCAGCACGCATGACCTTACCATTCTGCACGTAGAGCATGATCTGGCATCCCACACCGCAATAAGGACATGTGGTATGGACTTTTTTCTCGACCTTGTCCACATTGATCTCATCACGGTGGGGTTTATCAACCAGTGCACCGGTAGGACAAAGCTGCACACATTCCCCGCAGCCGTCGCATTCGGAATTACCCCAATCATCTATACCTGCAACGATATAGGATGCAATTCCGCGCTGACTGAAGGACAGGACATTTTTACCCTGCACCTCATCGCAGGCTTTAATACAGCGGAAACATTTGATGCATTTGGAGCCATCATAGGACAGGACAGGTGAAGTATCATCAATAGGATAATCCATCTGCTTATAGATGTTGGGGTAGGTTCTTCGTTCTCTTATATCCAGATCATAATGCTGTACCCAGTAATAGAATTCATCATAATAGGTGCCGTCATAATGTTCGTTATGCTCCATAATCAGATATTCCAGGGTCCGTTTCCTGGTTGATTCCAGCTCCTCATCAAAGGTGGTCACTTCCATCCCCTCCTTCACGGTAACTGTACAGGACATGATAAGTCCATTCTGATCATTAATTTTGACCACACACATTCTGCATGCACCGGTTGGAGTGAGTTTTCTGTGGTAACAAAGAAAAGGTATGCGGATTCCATTATCAAGGGCTACCTGCAGGAGGTTAGCTCCTTCGGTTGCTTGTATCTTTTTGCCGGCTATTTTGAGGTTTACTGTTTTACTCATAACTGCTTGCTTTAAAATGCTTCTTTGAAATATTGTTCAATGCTTCTGATCGGTAGTATGGGTGATCCGCCCAGCGGACAGAGAGAGGTTTGCTGCATATACCCGGCTTCTGCCTTCATCTTTTCCAACATCTGAGCGCGGTTGCCGTTCTTCCCCTCCTCGAGCATCATCACCAGCAAACGGGTGCCTACCCGGCAGGGCACACACTTGCCGCACGACTCATGCGCAAAAAAAACCAGAATAGCGTGCAACATGTTATACAACGAACGGGTCTCATCCATTACCATAATGGCACCTGAACCCATAATGGCACCCTTCTCCTTAAGGGTATCAAAACCCATCGGAGTATCCAGTACCGATTCATCAACAAATGTTCCGGCGGCTCCCCCAAGAACGGCTGCCTGGAATTTGTTGTCCCCTTTCATTCCTCCGGCCAGATCATCCATAAGCTGACGCAAGGTTGTGCCTATAAGTACCTCATAATAACCAGGCCTTTCTATATCTCCACTGATGGTGAATATTTTTGTTCCTGACGAATTTTCCGTGCCCATCTTTTTATAGGTTTCGGAACCTTGCGAAAGAATATAGGGCATGTGGGCAAAAGTTTCCACATTGTTGACCAGGGTGGGATGATTAAAAGCCCCAACATGGGCAGGGAAAGGAGGTTTGATACGGGGATAGCCCCGTTTTCCCTCAAGGGATTCCAACAGGGTCAGCTCTTCACCACATAAATACGAACCGGCACCAACCCTAAGCTCCATATCCAATGAAAAACCGCTGCCTTTGATGTTTTTTCCCAGATAACCCTTGTCATAGCAATTTTTAATGGCGTTCTTCAGCTTTTGAATAGATTCGCCATATTCCCCCCTAATATAGATATAGCCTTTTTCAGCCCATACAGCGCAGGCTGCTATCAGGATGCCTTCAATAATCAAATGGGGATCCTGTTCCATGATCACCCGGTCTTTATAGGTACCTGGCTCGCCCTCATCCGCATTGCATACAATATATTTGGGCCCGCATTTGTGACACCGGGCCTGAGCGGTAAACTTAACCTTC